>PLZO01000020.1 GCA_003152165.1 Chloroflexota bacterium | reverse complement strand
GACAAGTGCGGCGTGGAAGTCACCCGCAGCAAGGTCCGCCGCGAGCGGATGGGCCACATTCAGCTGGCATCGCCGGTCAGCCACATCTGGTATTTCAAGGGCACCCCCAGCCGCCTCGGGATCCTGCTTGACATCAGCCCGCGCAACCTGGAGCGGATCCTCTACTTCGCCCTGTATATCGTCACCCATGTTGACGAGGATGCTCGCCAGCGCGCCCTGCGCCAACTCGACGAGGAGGCCGAGGGCCGTGGCGGCCGCGGCGGCAAGGCCCTGACCGAGCGTGAGGATGAGCTGCGGGCCGGCTTCAACCGCCAGAAGGACGAACTGAACCAGGCACTTGTCGCAACCAGGCTGGACCTCGAGGTCCAGCGCACCGAGCGGACCGAGCAGATTGCCGCGGCGGCCCAGGCCGTCGAGGCCGCGCTGGCCGGTCTCGCCGGGGGAGCGGCCCAGGCAACGATCGCCTTCGAGCCGACCGGAGAGGTTGTGGTTGCGTCCGGCGACAAGGGTGGCCGCGAAGCAACTGCCCGGCTGCGCAAGATTGCCGCCGCCGAGATCGAGCGGATCGCCGAGGAGCTCAAGGGCCGCGATGCGGACGAGGAGCGGGCTACCGCCGGCCGGATCGCCGACCTCGAGTTGACGATCGATGCCGAGCTGGAGGCCGAGCGCGAGCGATTGCGCGCCGAGGCCGATGGCCTCAAGGACGAGATCCGCAAGACACGTGATGAGATCGAGCGCCTCGCTCCGATGGTCACCCTGCCCGAGACCTCGCTCGACGGCTGGAACTTCCGCGATCTCGATGCCAAGTACGGCAGTGGGGCCCGCGGCGGCCGGATCCTCCACGCGGGGATGGGCGCCGAGGCGGTCCGCGACATCATCCAGCGAATGGACCTTGAAGAGCTGGCTCGCTCGCTCCACGTGGAAGTGCGCACTTCGTCCGGCCAGCGCCGCAAGAAGGCGATCAAGCGCCTGCGCCTGATCGAGGCCTTCCGTCGCTCGGGGACTCGGCCAGACTGGATGATCCTGTCGGTCCTGCCGGTCATCCCGCCGGACCTCCGGCCGATGGTCCAGCTCGACGGTGGTCGCTTCGCGACCTCCGACCTGAACGNNAACGCGCCCGAGATCATCATCCGCAACGAGAAGCGGATGCTCCAGGAGGCGTGCGACGCGCTGATCGACAATGGCCGTCGCGGCCGGGCGATCGCCGGCACCGGCAACCACCGCCTAAAGAGCCTGTCCGACATGCTCAAGGGCAAGCAGGGTCGGTTCCGCCAGAACCTGCTTGGCAAGCGGGTTGACTACTCGGGCCGCTCGGTCATCGTCGTCGGACCGGAGCTCAAGCTCTACCAGTGCGGCCTGCCCAAGAAGATGGCCCTCGAGCTGTTCAAGCCATTCGTCATGCGCCAGCTCGTCGAAAAGGGATTCGCTCACAACATCAAGAGCGCCAAGCGGATTGTCGAGCGCGTCCGGCCCGAGGTCTGGGACGTCCTCGAAGAGGTGATCAAGGATCATCCGGTCCTGCTCAACCGTGCCCCAACCCTCCACCGGCTGGGGATCCAGGCGTTCATGCCCGTGCTCGTCGAGGGCNNCAGATGGCGGTCCACGTGCCGCTGTCGACGGCCGCCCAGGAAGAGGCGCGCACGATGTTGCTGTCGACCGCCAACCTGCTCTCGCCGGCCAACGGCGAGCCGATCGTCTCGCCGACCCAGGACATGGTCCTCGGCTGCTTCTACCTGACGATGGACAACCCCGTCCCGTCGAAGGCCGCCCCGCGGCTGTTCGCCGGCGAAGACGAGGCGATCCTCGCCTATCAACTCCGCGAAGAGACGAAGCTGACTCTCCACGAGCCGATCATCGCTCCCGTCAGGGTCTGGGATGCCGAGGCCGATGCCCTGGTCACCCGGACGATGACGACCACGACCGGCCGGATCATCTTCAACCAGGTGCTGCCCGACCGACTCCGGTTCAAGAACGCTGCAATGGTCCGGGCCACCCTGCGCGAGCTCGTGGACGAGTGCTACCGCCTGCTCGGCGCGGACGACACGGCCCACCTCGTCGACGGGGTCAAGGCAGTCGGCTTCGAGTTCGCCACCCGCGGCGGGATGACGATCGGCCTCTTCGACATCGAGGTCCCCAAGGACAAGGCAGCACGGTTGGTCGCCGCTGATGCCGAGGTGGACGAGATCGACAAGCAGTTCCAGCGCGGCCTGATCACCGACGACGAACGCTACGAGCAGGTTGTCTCGGTCTGGCAGCAGACGACCCAGAAGATGTCTGATGCGATGATGGCCAGCCTCGATCCGACCGGCGCAGTCACGATGATGACGGCCTCGGGTGCCCGGGGGAACAAGGGCAACATCGGCCAGCTCGGCGCGATGCGCGGCCTGATGGCCGATCCGTCGGGTCGGATCATCGACGTCCCGGTCCGGAGCAACTTCCGGGAGGGGATGTCGGTCCTCGAGTATTTCATCTCTACCCACGGCGCCCGCAAGGGGCTCGCCGACACCGCCCTGCGGACCGCCGACTCGGGCTACCTCACCCGGCGCCTCGTTGATGTCGCCCAGGACGTGATCACCCGCGAGGACGATTGCGGCACCGAAGAGGGCAGCTGGATCACCCGGCTGGAATCGGCCGAGATCGCCAGCAACGAGAAGGGCGCCTTCGCCCGTCGCCTCGTCGGCCGACTGGCGGCAGCCGACGTCATCGCCCCGGCGCCAGCGGCTGCTGCCGACGACGCGTCAGAGGCCAAGCCCCGTTCCAAATCGAAGAAGGTCATCGCCCCAACCGAGACGATCCTCGTCGCTCGCAATGAGCAGATCACCGAGGCGCTCGCCCATTTGATCGATGAGGCCGGCGTCGACGAGGTCGTCGTCCGCTCACCGCTCACCTGCGAGGCGCGCTACGGCGTGTGCCGGGCGTGCTACGGCCGCAACCTGGCGACCGGCGAGCTGGTGGGCGTGGGCGAGGCAGTCGGGATCATCGCGGCCCAGTCGATCGGTGAGCCGGGGACCCAGCTGACGATGCGCACGTTCCATACCGGCGGCGTCGCCGGCCTGGACATCACCGCCGGCCTGCCCCGGGTGGAGGAGCTGTTCGAGGCCCGGGTGCCCAAGGGCAAGGCCGAGATCAGCCATATCGACGGGGTCGTCGAGATCATCCGGGATGCCCAGACGAAGGTGAAGGTCACCAGCCGGGAGGCATACGACACGTCGATCGCCATCCCGGCCGGTGCCGAGATGCTGGCCGCACCAGGCGATGCGGTCGAGGTCAACCAGGTGATTGCCCGCCTGGAAGGCCTGCCTGACGTCCAGTCGCCGGTCAAGGGCTTCCTGGCCCAGGAGGGTGGCGAGCTCGTCGTGCGCGCCGAGGACGTGGTCGAGCGCGAGTACATAATTCCCCACCATGCCAAGCTCAAGGTCGAGAACAACCAGGAGATCCGGGCCGGCGATGCCATCACCGACGGGCCGATCAATCCGCAGGAGTATCTCGACACCCGCGGCAAGGACGCCGTCCAGCGCTACCTGGTCAAGGAAGTCCAGAAGGTCTATCGGAGCCAGGGCGTCACGATCAACGACAAGCACATCGAGATCATCGTCCGGCAGATGCTCCGTAAGGTCCGCATCGACCAGCCCGGCGACGTCGACCTGCTGCCGACCGAGTTGATCGATCGGCTCGAGTTCGAGGAGGCCAACAACCGGGTCCTGTCCGAGGGTGGCGAGCCGGCGACGGCCCAGACCGTGCTCCTGGGTGTGACCAAGGCCTCACTCAACACTTCGAGCTTCCTCGCGGCCGCCTCCTTCCAGGAGACGACCAGGGTACTGACCGAAGCGGCGATCAACGGGGCCAAGGATCATCTAATCGGACTCAAGGAGAACGTGATCATCGG
>PLZO01000021.1 GCA_003152165.1 Chloroflexota bacterium | reverse complement strand
CCCATGACCACTGCGACCGCCGGGGCGGCCAATCTGGCTCCCTCCGTGCACCCCGCGACCGACATGACCGATGAGTCACCGTCGTGCGCAACCCGTGACGCAGAATCGCACCCAGCGAGCCCGCCGGCGGTCGTAGCGGTCACCCGGTGCACTGCCGGCTCCTTGCCGGCTCGCCGCTGGGTCCCTTCCCAGCCCGAGGTCCGGACCGTCGGCCGGGCGAGCTCAGGGCGCTCGGCGAGCGTGTCCGTTCGGGTTGGGCCTCCCGTGCCGCGGGCTCCGCGCCGCTGACCTGCCCCGCCGAACCCGGCTTCGACGCGTCTCCGGGAGCCGCCGCGGGATCAACCGTCGGGACACACCGGGCGGCACGACTGGCGCCGAACGCCAGACTCGGGCCGAACGCGCGCCCGGGCATGCACGCCGATCGCGGGCGCCGTCGTTGCGACTCAGTCGAGCCCGGCGAGCTCGGCCGTGACGGATGAGTCCAGCGGCGTCTCCCCGTTCAGTGCCCGGAGCCGGTTGATCCGGTCGACGATGGGCGGGTGGGTCGAGAAGAGCCCCTTCGAGCGCTGCTCGAACTTCTTGATCGGGTTCGTAAAGTAGAGATGCTGGGTGGCACGGTTGGCGACCTCGAGCACCTCGGAGTCCTCCGAGATCGCGGCCAGGGCCCGTTCCAGGCCCTGCGGGTTGCGGGTGAGCTCCACCGATGATGCGTCCGCCATGTACTCGCGCTGGCGGCTCACCGCGAGCTGGACCAGGCGGGTGAAGATCGGGGCGAGGATCGCCAGCACGATCGCGATCACGAACACGATCAGCTGGAGGACCCCACTCCCATTGCTATCGTTGTTGCCCGAGCGCCGGCCGCCGCCGAACCAGAACGTGTAACGCAGGAAGAAGCTGGACAGGAGCGCGACGCTACCGACCAGGACGCCCACCAGCAGCGAGAAACGGATATCGAAGTTGCGGACGTGCGACAGTTCGTGGCCAAGGACGCCCTGGAGCTCCTCCCGATTCATCACGTTGAGCAGCCCGCTGGTGATCGCAATCGAGGAATGGTTGGGGTCGCGACCGGTGGCGAACGCGTTCATCGCGTTCTCCTGGATGATGTAGACGGCCGGCATCGGGATCCCGGCCGCGATGGTCAGCTCCCGGACGACGTCATAGAGCTTGGGCGCCTGCTCCTCGCTGACCGGTTTGGCCGAAGAGGCCGCCAGGACCAGCTTGTCCCCCAGAAAGAACGAACCGAGCGAGCTGAGCCCACCGATCAGGACCGCGATCACGATCGCCCCGATCGCGCCCCCTCGAGTGCCCGTAAGCGCATAGCCGATCGCACCGCCGAGAACCCCCAACAGGAGGAGGACGAGCAGGACGAGGAAGACGCTGTTGCGCCGATTAGCTGCCTGCTCGCTGTAGAAGGTGCTGCTGGCCATGGCGACAGCGTCGCGCGGTGGGCCGGTCCTGCCGAAGCGCTAGCGGAGCTGGACCTGGGGAACGGCCTGCGCCTCGGGTTCGGCCTCGAAGAACTCGCGCTTGGCGAATCCGAGCGGGCCGGCCAGCAGGACCGCCGGAAACGTGGCGATCCCGGTGTTGAAGTCCAGGACGGTCGCGTTGTAGTGCTGGCGGGAGAATCCGATCTGGTTCTCGGTGGTGGTCAGCTGCTCCTGCAGGCTGAGGACATTCTCGTTCGCCTTGAGGGTCGGGTAGTTCTCCACGACCGCGAACAGCGAGCGCAGCGTACCGGTCAGCATGTTCTCGGCCTGGGCCTGCTGGGCTGGGCCCTGGGCCCCCGCGGCAACCGCGTTGGCCCGGGCTTCGGTGACCTTGGTCAGGACGTCCTGCTCGAAGTCCATGTAGCCCTTGACTGCGTTGACCAGGTTCGGAATGAGATCCCAGCGTCGCTTCAGCTGGACCGAGATCTGGGCGAACGCCTCATCCACGCGCAACCGGCGCTGGACCAAGCCGTTGTAGGTGAGGATCACGAACCCGACCAGCGCCACGATGACGACGATCAGGATGATCAAGCCTGCGCTCATGGTTCTCCTTGCTCGTGCGAGTCGTGCTAGGGCGACCGCATCGAGGCCAGTCTAGCAGCGGCCGCCAAGAGCACCCGGGGGTTCGGCTCGGTCGCCCCGCAAGACGCTCGGGGCAAGAGCACGACGGGCGCCGCTGGTCCACGCCAGGTTCTCGACATTGCCCACCGAGGGAACGCGAGCCCGAGCCTCGAAACGAACGCGGAGGATGTGACATGGCTTCACCGAAACGAGTACTCATCGGCGCCATCCTGTCGGCGGCCGTGCTGGCGCTTGCAGCGTGCAGCAGATCAGCGACCCCGGCACCGGCGGCCGGCTCGAGCGCAGCTCCCGGCGGTGGCGCCAGCAGCACCCTTCCGTCGTTCGCATTTCCCTCGTTCGCGCTGCCTTTCGATCTGGGCGGTGGCAGGACCGGCACGTTCGATTCGAGCACGGTGCTGACGGCCGACGTGGCCGCCTCGATCATCGACGGAACACCGACCCTCCTCCCCGGCAGCCTCAACGTCGGGCCGATGAGCCTGCTGTCCTACGGAACGGCCAGTGGGGACAACATGACGGTCCTAGTCGAGGCCATTCCGGGCGGCGTCGGGCCGGCGGCAATCCAGGCCGCGATCCAGCAGGCGGGTGCGACGGGTGACCTGCAGCCGATCAGCGGACTTGGCGATACGGCCAGCGCGACCGTGTCTGATCGCGAGGCGACGGTGGCGTTCGCCAAGAACAACGCGATCGTGGTGATCTCGGCGACCGTTGCCGCGATGGCCGGCACCGACCTCGAACCGAAGGTCGAGGCCGTCGCACAACAGATCGCGGGGAAGCTCTACGGGCCGTTCCAGCACCAGGCGTGGTGGGCGGTACTGGACTCGAACCAGTGACTTCCTCGGTGTAAACGAGACGCTCTGACCAACTGAGCTAACCGCCCCTCGGCGCAGGATACCTGGGCCGCCCCAGCACGCCCTGGAATCTCGAGCCGCGGTCCAATTTCGGACCGCGGCTCGGAACATTTCAGCTGATTGGTGCCCAGGCCGGGACTTGAACCCGGATGAGTTGCCTCATACGCCCCTCAAACGTACGCGTATACCAATTCCGCCACCTGGGCAGGTGTTCCGCGCCTTTGAGGGATCCCGCTGACGAGGGCTGGTACCGAGGAAGGGATTTGAACCCATACGCCCTTGCGGACACTAGCTCCTGAAGCTAGCGCGTCTACCGATTCCGCCACCTCGGCGAGATCCCCGAACGCACGGCAAGGGTGCTCACCGCCCGTCGGCGAGGCGCCATGTTAGCACATCCCAATACCGGTCACTGAGGTCGCCAAGGCTCCGAACCGTCGGTCCCTGGACCCGCGAATCGACGACGACGAGGTCGTCCTGGAAGAATAACGGGAGCATCGGCGGATTGGCCACCAGAGCCGCCTGGAGCTTGGCGTAGGAAGTCCGCCGGGCCGCATCCGTCCCCGGTGACCGGGCGGCGACGAGCAGGGCGTCGAGCGTCGCGTCCTGGATGCCGGTCAGGTTAGCGCCGCCAGTGATGGCCTGGCTCGAGGCGAATAGGGGATAGAGATCCGGGTCGATCCCGATGCTCACGTCGACCAGGGCGGCCTCGAATGTTCCGGCCCCGAGGCGCGCGACCAAGTCCGTCGGGGCAAGCCCGACATGGCTGACCTTTAGACCGAAACTCCGCCACTGGCTGGTCACGAGCTCGGCGGTCGCCCACGCGATCGGGTTCGACGCCTGGTCGGGGCTCAGCAGGTCAAATGTGAACGGGGTCTTGGCCTTGGGTGCCAACCAGCCCGAAGCCCCCTTCTTCCAGCCGGCTGCAATGAGGACCTTGGCCGCAGCGATCGGGTTGGATGCCAGCGGCGCGCTCGCCGCCGGGTCGAACGCCCAGGAGCTCGGTGGAACGGGCGAATCGGCCTGGCTACCGGATCCTGCAAGGATGTTCGCGATCATCGCCAGCCGATCGAGCGCCTGGAGCAGCGCCCGGCGCACGGCCGGCGGCGCCAGCTCCGGGTGCCCCGGACGGAGGTTGAGCGCGACCGAGGTAAAGGTCGTCGTGGGATAGGTCAGCAGGCGCGAGCCGGGCAGGCCGGCCAGGGCCACAGCGTCGGCCGGCGCCAGGCCGGCAGCGGCATCGAGCGACCCGGCTCGATAGGCGTCGGCCAGGGCGCCTGGGTCGGCGAAGAACTCGAGCTCGATTCCGGGCAAGGCCGGCGCCGTCGCGGCTGTTCCAGCCGGGACGAGATCGGCCGATGTCGAGTCCCAGTGCACGAGCCGGAACGCGCCCGAGCCCAGCGGCTGGCTGGAGAATGATCCGTTGGCCAGCTCCGTTACAGGGGTACCGGCCAGGAGATGCTCCGGGAGGAGGCCGATCAGCGCATTCTCGAGGAAGCCGGCGAGGGGTGTTTCAAGCGTGAACTGGACGGTCAACGGGTCGATCTTCGCCACTGATACCTCTCGCCACGAGTTGGCCAGGGGGCCGCGATAGGCGGGATCCTTGAGGAGGCCCACCGTGAACACCACATCGTCCGCGGTGACCGGCTGACCGTCCTGCCAGCGGGCATTGGGACGCAGCATGAACGTCCATGTGCGCCCGGTTGGATCAACGGTCCAGGACGCCGCGAGGTCGGGCACGTAGGTCGCCCCGGTGCCGCGCGCGACCAGGCCCGAGAAGATGAGCCGGCTGAGATCGCGGTCGGCCTGCGTCCGGGCGGTCAGTGGATTGATCGAGCTCGGGCTGCCGACGACCCCCTCGCGATAGATCGGCGGCGGACCCGCGGCGGCGGACCCGCTGGGACCCGGGCTGACGGCTCCCACCGGAGCGCCGGGCGCCGTCGTTGGAATCGCCAGGGCAAGTCCCAGGACGACGATGAGGGCGGACAGGATCGCGATGACAGCGCGATCACGCTGGGTCAACGATCTCGCCTCGGGAGCTCGGAGCTGGCCCCGGACCCGCCCAGCGGCGGGCTCAGGCGGCGGGGGTGTAGATGTAGGCGGCCAACGAGAAGAGCACGAACAGGACAATCAACACGATCGTGAACTGCCACAGCCGCCGCTCTACGCCGCGCCGGCTGCGGTAGACCGCCGAGTCACCCCCGAAGGTCCCCGACAGGCCCGTTCCGCGAGCCTGCAGGAGGATGGCGGCCATCAGGGCCAGACCGACCACGATCTGACCGATGCTCAGGAACGGGTTCACCCGGGATGTGACCTCAACTGTTGGGTGCGAAGCCCGGGGATGGTAGCACGTCAGCCCCCGGCCGGCCGGGCTTGAGCCTGTCCGGCAACGGCGGCAACGGCCGCCTCGATCCGGGCCGGATCCCCGAGGTAGCGGTGGCCGAGCGGCCCGAGCTGCGCGTCCAGGTCATAGAGGAGCGGCACGCCGGTCGGGATGTTCACTCCGGGGATCTCCTCATCGGAGATGCCGTCGAGGAACTTCACGAGAGCGCGCAGGCTGTTGCCGTGGGCCACGATGAGGACCCGCCGACCGGCCCGGATCTCCGGCACGACCAGCTCGTGCCAAGCCGGCAGGAAGCGGGCGACCGTGTCCTTGAGTGACTCTGAGCGGGGCAGCTCGTCTGGTGTCACGCCAGCATAGCGCGGATCCCGGCCGGGTTCCCGCTCGTCGCCGACGGGCAGCGGCGGTGGCTGGACGTCGTAGCTGCGGCGCCAGAGGTGGACCTGCTCGTCGCCGTAGCGGGCGGCTGTTTCGGCCTTGTTCAGGCCCTGCAACGCCCCGTAGTGGCGTTCGTTCAGGCGCCAGCTATGCTCGACCGGGATCCACATCAGGTCAAGCTCGTCGAGGCTGATCCAGAGCGTCCGGATCGCCCGGCGGAGGACCGAGGTGAATGCAATGTCGAAGTCGAAGCCACCCTCGCGCAGGAGCCGGCCCGCCTCGTGGGCCTCGCGGACCCCGGTCTCGGACAGGTCGACGTCGGTCCAGCCGGTGAACCGGTTCTCCCGGTTCCAGTCGCTCTCGCCGTGGCGGAGCAGGACCAGCTGGGTCACCCGCCCCTCCCCGTGGCGGCACGCCGGCCGGCGGCGGTCAGGCTGGCCCGGGCGACGATTCCGGCCATCTCCTCGACCTTGAGCGAGGCCCCTCCAACTAGCGCACCGTCGATCGCGGGCTCCGCCAGGAACTCACCTGCCGCAGCCGCGCTGACGCTCCCCCCGTAGAGGACCGGCAGGTCGGTGGCGATCGCGTCGAACCCTCGGCCAAGCCCACCGATCGCCTGGCGGATCGCCTCGGCCATCGCGGCGGCATCGGCGCCGCGGGCAGTGCGGCCGGTGCCGATCGCCCAGACGGGCTCGTAGGCAACCACGAGTCCGGCCGCCCCAAGCGCGGCCGGATCCTCGGCGAAGCCAGCCAGGCTACCCCCTAGCTGCGCCGCGACAACGGACTCGGCCATGCCGGCCTCGCGCTCGGCCAGCTGCTCGCCAACGCACAGGATCGGGCGGAGGCCCACCTCGACTGCGCGCTGAAGCTTGCGACTGATGAGCTCGTCGGTCTCACCGGCATCCCGCCGTCGTTCGGAGTGGCCGACGATCACCCAGCTGGCCAGGCCGACCAGCATCCCTGCACCGATCTCGCCGGTGAAGGCGCCGCTCAGTTCGTGATGGACGTTCTGGGCCCCAACCCCGACGCCCAGCCCCGCCGGCGTTGCGGCGAGCGCATCGCGAACGGCGGCGAGGCACACGAACGGTGGGCAGATAACGCGCTCGACATCAGGGACGTTCGTCCTGCCGGCGAGGGTCGTCGCCAACTCGGCAGCGTCCGCCGGGGTCGTATGCATCTTCCAGTTGGCGGCGATGATGACGGGGCGCATCAATGGATCATGCCAGAGCGGGCCGTTCCTGGTCGGCCGCCAGCTCCTCGATTCGGGCGAGCGCTCGCTGGACCGTCGAGCGATGGAGCAGGAGGTGTTCGCTCAGCTCGGCCAAGGTCGCTTCGGGCGTCGTCCGCCGAGCTACCGCGGTGAGCCGGATCACCGGAGGCAGCTCGGCCAGCCGGCCGTCGGCCTCGAGACGCCCGATCGCGGCGAGCTGGCGGCCCGCGGCCACGACCGCTCGCTGGAGGTTGGCCGATTCCGCGTTGATCACCCGGTTGAGCTCGCCTCGGAGAGCCCGCGAGACCTGCCGAGCCTCGAGCTCCAGGATGGCCGAGCCGGCCCCGATCCGGCGCAGGAATGTCCCGATCGTCTCAGCGTTCTTCCAGGTGACCACGCCCCGGCCGCGGCGGACCCGCCACGCTGCCGCCAGGTGAAGCTCGGCCAGGCGGGTTGCGAGGACCGACGCCTCGGCGGGCGTCACCACGAACTCGAGATGGGCGCGGCCAGCCGACAGGCTGAGCGAGCCCCGGGCGAGAAAGCGTCCGCGCAGCCAGGCCAACCGGCAATGGTCGGCGGCGACCGACCAGTCGAATGCGACCGTGGGCGGGGCAGCAACCGATCCCGCCCGCCCATCGCGACCACCCACATCCACGATGCGGACGTGCTTGGCGCGGCGCCGGATGCCCGGCCGAACCTCGGCCTCCGTCTCTCGGCCGAGGCGGACCGCGAGCCGAGCGATCGACGCCTCGCGGGTTGCCAGGCCCGGTCCCAGACCGACCGACTCGGCGGTCCGGTCGCAGGCCCGCTGCGGGTCGATCGCGGCCAGCTCAGCCCGGAGCGCCGCCACGAGGTCGCGATCCGATGCGCTCACGCGGTCCGGGCTATCCCATTCCTGCGCCGCGTCGCGCCCTCCCGCTCGACGATCCGGATAATCGCCGCAGCGAGCCGTTCCGGGTCGTGATGGATCGGGCTGGCCGGATCCACCAGGTCGTCCAGGACGAGTCGGGCGGGGCGTGGACCGGCCGGCGGCCAGCGCAACCGGACCGGCTCACGGTGGCCGCTGTCGAGCACTGCCGTGTTGGTCCGGTTGTTCGCCAGCACGATATCGACGATTCCGCTGGCCGTATGCCGCTCAAGGGCCTCGACGTGGTCGGCAAGGTCGAACCCGTCGGTTTCGCCTGCCTGGGTCGCTACGTTGCAGACATAGATCCGGAGCGCCGGCGATGCTGCCAATGCCAACCGAATGTCAGGCAGGAGCAGGCTCGGCAAGAGGCTCGTGAACAGGCTGCCCGGGCCGATCACGATCACGTCGGCTTCTGCGATTGCGGTCAGCGCGTCGTCGCAGGCACGAACGCCTTCGGGGCTGAGCCAGACTCGGTCGATCCCGGTCGTCCTGGCGATTCGCGACTGGCCCTCGACGAGCGAGCCGTCGCGCAAGGCCGCATGGAGGACCACCGGCGTCGAGGTTGCCGGCACGACCTGGCCGCGGACGGCCAAGACCCGGTTCATGCGCCGGACTCCCTCCTCGAAATCGCCCTGCTCGACCGCGGTCATGGCCGCGATGAGCAGGTTGCCGATGGCGTGCCCGGCCAGGCTGGCGGGCGCCTCTTCGCCGGGGAATCGGTATTGGAAGAGCTCGCTCATCAGCGGCTCTGCGTCGGCCAGGGCGACCAGGCAGTTGCGGATGTCGCCCACGGCCGGCAGGCCAAGCTGGTCGCGCAGCTTGCCCGACGAGCCTCCATCGTCGGCAACCGTCACGATCGCAGTGAGGTTGCTGGTGTGCTCCTTGAGGCCCCGCAACAGGGTCGAGAGCCCGTGACCGCCGCCCAGTGCCGCGATCTTCGGCCCGCGAGCGAGGAAGCGCTTCTGGTAGATGACCTCGACCAGCGGCTGCTCGTCGCTCGCCGAACGATACGGCCCCATCAGGATCTGGAGAACCCGGTACGAGCCGTACGCAAAGATGCCGACGCCGATACCGGCCAGGATCAGGGCCCGCACGATGTACGGCAGGAACTGCAGGGTGACCACGTACAGGATCGCCTGGAGCGGCTCGGCGACGACGACATCCCGGTAGATCTGGCGCAGGGCGAACGCGCCGCCCAGGGCCAGGCCCAGCTCACCCACGAAGACAACGGCCAGCCAGCGCGTGATCCCGATCCCTGACGTCAGCCAGCGGCGCATGCCGGCGATCGCGGCCAGTCGTCGTCGGACTGTCATGCTCGGTCGAGCTCCCGATGGAAGACCGACACCGCGCCGAGGTCCGCCTCGCGCAACCAGGCGGCCAGCGCCTCCGCGATCGCGATTGAGCGGTGATAGCCGCCGGTGCACCCGATTCCGATCGCCAGACGGGTCTTGCCCTCGCCCACGTAGGCCGGGATGGCAAAGGTCAGGAATTCGTGCAGGAAGGCGAGGAAGCGCTCGGTAACCGGCTGGCCGAGCACGTACGTGCGGACCGCTTCGGTCAGGCCAGACAGCTGGCGGAGCTCCTGAATGTAGTACGGATTCTGCATGAACCGGACGTCGAAGACGAGGTCGGCCTCGAGCGGCACGCCGTACTTGAAGCCAAAGCTGATCAGCTGGATCGCCAGTCGATCGGTTGCTTCCTGCTCGCCCAGGTGGGCGAAGATCCGCTCGCGCAGCTCGCGCAGCGAGAGGTCCGATGTGTCGACGACCACGTCGGCCTCAGCGCGGACCGGATCAAGCACACGACGCTCCTCGGCGATGGAGCTGGCGATCCCACGCTGGTCAGCCAGCGGATGGCGATGACGGGTCTCGGAGAAGCGCCGAATCAGGACTTCGTCGCGGGCCTCGAGGAAGAACACCTGGGGTCGGATCCCGCGGCCTTCGAGCGCGCCGCGCACGGCGGCCAGGGCGAGCGAGGCATCGCCGGCGCGCACGTCGAGGACGATCGCGACGCGGTCGAATCGATCGCGGTCCTCCGAAACAAGCTCGGCCAATCCCGGCAACAGCTCACCGGGCAGGTTGTCGACGCAGGTGTAGCCGAGGTCCTCGAACAGCTTCGTCGCGGCCGTCTTACCGGCCCCCGACAGCCCGCTCAGGATGACGATGTGCTGGTCCAGCCCAGGCTTGACGCTGGACTCGGCGGCACCTGGCGACCGGGGAGCAATCCGCCCCGGAGACGCGTCGATCGATCGGCGTGCGGGGGCCACGGGCCCAGTCTACGCCCCGGCAGGGGTCAGCGGCCGCTCCGCTTGATCGCAATTCGGGTGAGCTCGAGCAGGATATACATCGTCACCCCCAGAACAGTCGGGCTGACGAGGTCACCGCCGGGGGTGATGATCGCCGAGAAGGCGGCAATGCCCAGGATCAGCATCCGTCGGTTCTTCGACAGCCAGGCCGAGCTGATGATCCCGACCAGGGACAACCCGAACAGGACGATCGGAAACTCCATGATCAGGCCGAAGGCCAGGAAGAGCGTCGTCACGAAGTCGAAGTACGGCGTCGCGGCGATCCCGTTGACGAGCTGGTTATCCGTGAAGCCCAGCAGGAATGCGATCGCGAAGGGCAGGACCAGGTAGGCGATCCCCACTCCGATCGCGAAGAGCAGCAGCGCCAGCGGGATCCAGGGGCGGATCGTGCGCCGCTCGGCCGGGGTCAGGCCGGGCGCGATGAATGCCCATAACTGGTAGAGCAGGACGGGCATTGCCAGGATGACCCCGATCGTCAGGGAGATCTTGATCTGGATGAAGAATGCATCACCCGGGCCGAGGACCTGGGCCTTGTGGCCAGGCAGCTGGTCGAGCAGGTAGTTTCGTACCCGGGTGGCCGCGAACCAGCCCACGCCACTGGCGACGAGCACGGCGAGGATCGCCTTGAAGACCCGGTTGCGCAGCTCGCTCAGGTGATCCAGGAGCGGCATCACCGCGACCTGAACCGGGCCGGTCACGCTCGGTGCGGAATCGGTCGGCAGGGTTTCATCGGTCATCGGACAAGGTCCGTCGTCCCGCGTCCGACGGTCTGACTAGGACGCGGACTCGGGGCTCGGCGACTCGTTGCCGGACGGCTGGGCCGCCATGCTTGGATATGCCGTGGGCGCCGCCACGATCGGCGCGGGAGCAGCACTGATGACCTCGGGGGGCACGCTGACCGGGGGCGTCGGAGCGAGCGGGGCTGCTGACGCGGCCATGGGCATGGGCGCAGCCGCCACCACCGCCGCCGGAGCCACGGCCGCGGCGGTCGCGACGCTCGCTGGCGCCGCATCGACGTGGACCGAGTCGGTGATATCGCTGGCCGCCTTGCGGAACTCCTTGATGCTCTTGCCCAGCGCCGCCCCGACCTCGGGCAGCTTGCCCGGACCGATCACGATCAAGGCGATGATCAGGACGATGACCAGGTGAATTGGCGAGATGTTGGGCATCTTCAGGTGACCTCGCTGTGGCGACAGAAATCGACAACCAACCGACGCTGACTCCTCCGGATCAACGCCTCATCCGGATCAGCGCCGATTCTTACGATAGCACGGGCAACGACAAAGTGGTCGACCAATTCCGGGCGGCCCGGGCGATCCGTTCACCTGGGTCGGCGGGGCCGTCCGCCGGCCCCTCCAGGGCCGCCCGGGCGATCCCCCGGGACACGTTGACGAGGAGGCCGCCGCCGACCCGGTCCCCGGCCGGCGACGCGACTGCTGGGCCATGGGCAAGGACCGGCCCGACCTCGCCGCCCTGCGCCCCGACCCCCGGAACGAGGAAGCCCAGGCCGGGTGCGATCGCCCGGATCCGGCTCATCTCGAGGGGCGCGGTCGCTCCCACGACCAGCCCGACTGTGCCGCCCGGCCCCCACGTCGCGACCCGCCGAGCCACCCGCTCGTGGAGAAGCTCGGCCGGCGCAGTCCCGCTCGCATCGGCCGCGACGGGCAGACCCTGGAGCTCGTCCGCACCCCAGTTGGAGGTTCGGCAGAGCACATAGACGTAGCGATCCGCGCGATCCAGGAACGGGGCCAGGCCCTCGGCTCCGACGTACGGGCTGGCGGTGATCGCATCAGCGCCGAGGACGTCGAAGAGGGCCACTGCCTGGCTGGCCGCTGTCGTGCCAATGTCGCCCCGTTTCGCGTCGGCTACGACCGGGATCGAGCTCGGAACGGCCGCCCGGATCCGTTCGAGCGCGGCGATACCGGACGCACCAAACGCCTCGAAGAAGGCGAGGTTCGGTTTGACCGCCGCGGCGTATGGACCGGCCGCCTCTAGGAGGAGCAGGCAGAAGCGCTCAATCCCGGCGACCGTCGCCGGGAAGCCCGGTGGGAGGGCCGTCCGGTCCGGATCGAGACCCAGGCACAGGACACTGTCCACGGCGGCACTTCGCGCGGCGAGCCGCTCGAGGTAACCGGCCACTAGGACGGCGAGGCCGACGGGGAAAGGCTGCTCGGGCTGGCGCTCGGCGCACTCGGCGGGGGCGATGCCGGGAGCTGGTCGGGCGGGATGTACCAGCTGGCCCCCGAACTCGCGTCGAGGCCGCTGTACTCGGTCACGTCGGGCAGTTGGGCAACGGTCCAACGGGGTCCCGTGCCGGTCAGACCGATCATCTTGAGGTCGACGATCTGACCGACGATATGGAGGTAGGCGATCGCGTCGCCGCGGGGCGACCAGACCGGCGCCCATGAGTTGCCGTCTTTGGTCAGCCGCAGGACCTCGGCGCCGGTCCGGCCGTCGAGTATCGCGATATCGGTGCCCTCGGGCGTCTGGCGGGTCACCGCGATCCAGCGGCCGTCGGGCGACCACGACGGCCGCATGTAGCCCGGCGCGCCAAGCGGGGAGGCCCGATTCGTGGCCGGGTTGTACGCGTAGATCTGAGGCACGCCCCGCTGACCATCACGTCCATTCTGGACGTACAGCAGGATCTTGCCATCGGGTCGCCAGGCGGCATCCTGGTGGCCGTAGGGCGGGTTCTCGGATAGCGTCGGCTTGGTCAGTTTCTTGGTCGCGACGTTGTAAAGCTGAAGCACAACGTCACTCCGGGTCGGATCCGGGGCGTCGGAGAAGAGAGCCACGGTCTTGCCATCGGGCGACACGGCCGGATCGATCAGCCAGTAGAACCAGGTATAGGGGCCAATCTCATAGCGGCCGCCGAGCAGCGCCTGGTTCGTCTGCCCGTCGGGCGAGATCCGCGACAGTGTGGGCACGCTCATCGTGTAAAAGGCCGGTCCTGTGTTGCCCTGTGCAAAGTAGCCTCGCTCCTGGGTGGTCTGGATGTAGTAGATCCAGCTGCCGTCCGACGACCAGGCAGGTGAGGATGCCCCGCCGCTCTTCGTGAGCTGTAGGGCCTGGCCGGCGGTCTGGATCCAGACATTGCCGGCCTTAACGTAGACCAGGCTGCCCGGGATGTTCGCCGTCGGGTCGGTCACGACCACGTTCGAGGGCGCCGGCGTGGCGTTTACCAGGTTGCCCCCCGCGCCCTGGCCGCCGGGCGTCTTGGTGCTGAGCGAGACAGGTATCCAGCCGACGAACAAGGCGGCCGTCAGCGTGCCGACCAGGACCAGCGCAATCGCAGCAATCGCCGGGGCGACCAGCCCTGTCCGGGGCAGCAGCCCGTAGGGATCGTCCGGTCCGCGACGGGACGGAGAGGCCGGGTCGCGACTGGCCATCAGCCGACCCTCACGGTAGCGGGCGCGCCGCCGTGGCTGGGCCGCGGGCTCAAGCCGTCCACGGCGGTTCCGCCGGCCAGCCGGGCCACGACACCGGCGTTCGAACCGGCCGGCGCGGCGTCACGGATCTCGAGTTGGAGCGACTCGTAGCCGGCGAACGAGCGGGTCACCGGACGGGCGACGACATCGAGCCGATCACCCTCAGCGACGAGGCCGGCCAGCTCGGTCCAGCCGAATGCAATCCCATCGATCACATCGAGCCGGCGCTTGAGGGTCAGCTGGGTGTGACCGCCGGCGGCGGCCCGGACCCGGGTAACAGTCAGCCCGCCCACCACGATCAGCGGGTCGGCGTTACCGGGGCCGGTCGGGGCGAGCCGGGCGAGGTCGGCGATCAGGCCATAGTCGAGGCCCATCGCCGGCAGGACCAGCTCCACGTTCAGGCTGGGCTGGGACGGCTCTTCGGGTCCCAGGCTCGCCCCGGCAAGGGCCACAAAGCGCTCCCGGAAGGCCTCCCAGTGATCCGCGAGGAGCTCCAGCCCAGCCGCCCCGGGATGACCGCCATGGCGGATCAGCAGGTCGTCGCAGCCAGTCAGGATCGCGGCCAGGTCGATCCCGCCGGCACTCCGGCATGACGCACGGATCACTCCATCGAGCTCGGTCCCAACCACCGCCGGCCGAGACCGCTCCTCGGCCAGCCGGGCCGCGACCAGGCCGATCACGCCAATCGGCCAGGTACCGCGCACGATCGTGGCGGCCCGATCGCCGGGCTCTGAGGCAACCGCGGCGTTCGCCTCCAGGACCGCCTTCCTGGTCATGACCCGGCGCTCCAGGTTGTTGGCCTCGAGTCGCTCGGCGAGCTCGGCCGCCTGGGTCGGGTCATCGGTCAGCAGGAGGGCTGCGGCGTCGGCCGCGCTGCCGACCCGTCCGGCAGCATTGAGTCGGGGCGCGATCACGAACGAAACGGTCTCGAGGTCGACCGACGCCGGGGTCTGGCCCGCGCGGGCGAGGAGCGCCGCCAGCCCGACCAGCGGCTCAGTCCTGATCCGTTCGAGGCCGATCCGGGCGATCGCCCGGTTCTCGCCGAGGACCGGGACAACGTCGGCCACGCTGCCGATCGCGGCCAGCTCGGCCAGGGCCATGGCCGCCTGCGGACCCCCGGGCAGATTGGCCAGGAGCAGCTGGGCCACCTTGAAGGCGACGCCGCTACCGGCGAGGCGTGGATCCGGGTAGCTCGAGTCGGGCCGACGCGGGTTGACCAGTGCCAGGGCCGCCGGCCTGACCTCCGGCACGCGGTGGTGGTCAGTGATCAGGACATCAAGCCCGCGCCGGTTGGCCACGTCCACCTGGCTGACGCTGGATGACCCGGTGTCGACGGTGAGGATGACCTGATGGCCGGCCGCGGCTGCCGTTTCGACGGCCCGCAGCGATAGCCCATGGCCTTCCTGAAGCCGGCTGGGCACATACGGCTCGGCAGTGACCCCGAAGCGTCGCAGCGCGCGGACCATGATCGCCAGTCCGGTCAGGCCGTCTGCGTCGAAGTCACCAAAGACGAGGACGCTCTCGCCGGCATTGCGCGCCCGGGTCAGACGCTCCAGCAAGCGGTCCGCGTCGGGCAGCAACCCCGGTTCGTGCAGCCCGGACTCGGCCGGGCCGAGGTAGTCATCGAGCGCTTCAACACTCGCGATCCCCCGCCCGACGAGAATCCCGACCAGACGCTCGGAGACGCCGTACTGCGCGCCTTGGGCCACGAGGACCGGATCCAGCTGGATCGGCGCGGGCAGGTGCCAGGCGAAACGCGGCTCGAGCATCGGCCTAGCCTGCGCCACGCGGCTTCATCGAGGGTTCACCACGACTCCACTGGACGCCTGGCCGGACGCGTCCGTGACGCGCCGGGTCGGACCGGCCACCACTGGCCACGGCCTCAGGAGGCAGGGCGGCGGGCAGGCCGACCGGCCGGCGAGCGACCGCGCCGGCGGTCTTCCCAGTTCTGCCAGACCACGAGGAGCGGGCTCGCGTTGAAGATCGAGGAGTAGGTACCCGAGACGATTCCGATGAGGAGGGCGAGCACGAAATAGCGGATTGCGGCGCCTCCGAAGAGGAGCAGGGCGGTCAGGGTGACCACGACGGTCAGGCTGGTGTTGATCGACCGCCCGAACGTCTGGAGCACGGAGTGGTTGACCACCTGCTCGAAGCCCTCACCGGCGTGGCGCGCCTTGTTCTCCCGGATCCTGTCATAGACGACGATCGTGTCGTGGACGCTGAAGCCAATCACCGTCAGCATCGCGGTCACGAACAGGGCGTCAATCTCGACCTTGAAGAACGTGCCCAGGATCGCAAAGGTGCCGACCACCACAACGACATCGTGGAGGAGGGCCACTAGCGCGGTGGCCCCGAACTTCACGTCCCGGAAGCGGAACGTCATCCAGGCCAGGATCCCGATCGACCCAAGGATGACCAGGAGGACGGCTTGCTGGGTAAGCTCCTGGCTGATGACCGGACCGACGGTCGTGAGTGTCCGCTGTCCGTCGATCGGGCCGAGCGCTGCCTGCAAGGCCGTCGCGATCGCGCCGAACTTTCCGGTTGTTGGCAGGGCCTGGTTGCCCGGACTGGGCGACGGGCTCGCGCCCACGACACCGGCCGCGCCGGGCGGAGCGGATCCGGACGGCGCGGCGGTGGCTGCTCCCGATGACGAGGCGATGGGACTCGCGCTGGGGCTGGGCGACGCGCTGGGGCTCGGGGTCGGAGCGACGCTGGTGCTCGGCGCCGCGCTCGTGCCCGCTGAGCCGCTCGGGCCCGTGGATGCGGCCGGCGCCTCGCTTGGCGGCGGCGTGCCAAGCGAGGCGGTCTTCGTACGGATCTCGTAATAGCCGTCGCTCGTTGAGATGACCTGGGCGTCATCGATCCCCTGGGCCACGAAAACCGACGTGATCTGGTTGGCGCTGACGTTCTGGTCCGTGAACCGGATCTCCCAATCTGTTCCACCCGTGTAGTCGATCGAGAACTGCAGTCCAACCGCTCCGCCGGTGAGCGGCGTGAGGAGGATGAAGATGAGGCCGGGGATCGTGAGCAGGCCGGAGAAAAGAAAGAACCAGCGCCGCTTGCCGATGACATCAAACACGCGCGCGGGCCTCGCGCCGCGGTCGCCCCGCAAACCGGCCGAGGAACTCGTCGTCACGCACCCCGAACAGCGCCGCTCGCTGGAAGCTCGGCACTCGGACCGCCCAGCGCAGGATCGTTCGGGTGACCACGATCGCGGTGAACATCGAGACGAGGATGCCGATGATCAGGACAAGCGCGAAGCCCTTGATCGTGGGCGATCCGAAGCCGTACAGGATGGAGGCCGTGATCAGGCTCGACACGTTCGAGTCGAGGATCGAATTCCAGGCCCGGCTGAAGCCAGCCTCGATCGCGGAGACCAGCGACTTGCCCGAGCGCAACTCTTCCTTGGTCCGCTCGAAGATCAGGATGTTGGCGTCGACGGCCATCCCAATCGACAGGACGAAGCCGGCGATGCCGGCCAGGGTAAGGGTCACCGGGATGAGTCGGAACAAGGCATAGATCACCAGGGCGTAATAGATCAGCGCCGCGTCAGCCAGGAGGCCGGGCAGCCGGTAGTACACGAGCATGAACAGGAAGACGAGGCCGATCCCGATCCCCCCGCCAAGCAGACTCTGGCTGAGGAAGGCCGCACCGAGCGTTGCACTGATCGTCGTTCCCTGGACGATCTGGATCGGGAACGGCAGGGAACCGTATTTGAGCACGGTGACCAGGTTGTTCACCTGAGCCTGGGCATCTGTACCGGTCCCGACCGTGATCTGGCCGTGGCCGCCGGGAATCGCGGACTGGATGCTCGGTGCCGAGATCACGATCCCATCGAGGACGATCGCGAAGAAGTTGCCGACGTTGTTGGTCGTGTAAGTCGCGAACTTCGAGGCGGCGTCGCTGGACAGACTGAATGCAACCACCGGCGCCCCGTTCTGGTCCGTGGAGGCTGAGGCCGAGGTGACCGCCGTCCCCCCGAACATCGGGACGAGGCTCGGGTCATTGGGCAACGGCTGGTTCTGGGTGACCCCGGTCGGCCCGCCCGTGGCGCTCGTGCTGGCGGTGCCGTATGTGGCAGCCGGCAGCGGGATGAATTCGAGCAGGCCGGTCGATCCGACGAGCTTCGTGATCGCATTCTCGTCGGTGACGCCAGGCAGCTCCACGACGACCCGGTCCGAACCCTGGGTGACGATCTCCGGTTCCGCCACGCCGATCGAGTTGACCCGGCGCTCGATGATGTCCTTGATCGTGTTCATCGAATTCGCGTCGGGCGCGACCCCATGGACCGGCAGGGCCTGGTATTCGACCCGGACGCCACCCTCGAGATCGAGGCCCAGCTTCGTCTCGATGACCCGGGTGCCCCCGGTCGATCCACTGAAGCTGGGCACGCGCAGGCCCGGCCAGAAGTCCAGGACCAGGGCGGCGATCCCGATGATCAGGATGAGATAAGGGCCGACTCTACGCATCGCGCCGGACAATAGCAGAACGGCCGGCCCTAGGCCTCCAGGGCAGTCTTGATCCGGGTTGCCAGCGCCGCCCCGATCCCGGGCACGGCGGCAATCTGCTCGACCGGTGCCTCGCGGATTCGCTTTGTCGAACCGAACACCCGGAGGAGCGCCTGCCTACGCTTGGGGCCCACCCCCGGGAGGTCGTCGAAGGCCGATCGAACGGAGGCCTTGGCCCGCAGGTCGCGATGGTAGATGATCGCGAATCGGTGGGCCTCGTCCCGCAGGCGCTGGACGAGGTACAGGGCGGCCGAGGTCGGGGGCAGCAGGATCGGCTGTGACTGGCCGGGCAGGAAGAGCTCCTCGCGCTCCTTGGCCAGGCCGGCCAGCGCGATGTCGTCGAGGCCCAGCTCGGCGAAGACTTCAGCGGCGGCGCTGACCTGGCCCTTGCCGCCGTCCACGATCACCAGGTCGGGCAGGCGCCAGCGCAGCTCCTCGGCGCTCCCCTCCTCCGCCACGGCCGCCCGGCGGAAACGCCGTCGGAGCACCTCCTGGTGGCTCGCGAAGTCGTTCGGCCCTTCGACCGACTTGATCCTGAAGCGGCGGTACTCACCCGTCCGGGGCTTGCCGTCCTCGAACACGACCATGCTCGCTACCGACTGCTTGCCCTGGAAGTTGCTGATGTCGTAGCACTCGATCCGGAGCGGCGGATTGGGCAGGCCGAGCGCCCCCGCGAGCTCGGTCAGGGCACCCAGAGTCTTGCCCTGGTCGGCCAGCCAGCGGACCTGTTCGCGGGCGAGGGTCTCGGCCGCGTTGCGCTCGGCCAGCTCGAGGAGCTGCCGCTTCTCGCCCCGCCGGGGCACCCGCAGATGAACCGGGCCGCCGCGCCGGTCGGCCAGGAACACTTCGAGGTCGGCGGCCTCGACGGGCAGCACGGCCACGAGAAGCTGGGGCGGGACGGTGGCAGCGCGGGCGTAGAACTGGAGGATGAAGCCGCTCAGGACCTCCTGGTCGGGCACGTCGCGTGGCGCCTCGAGCAGGAAGACGTCACGTCCGGTCAGGGCGCCGTCCCGCACGACGAACAGCTGGACCGCGGCCTGGTTGTCCCGGCGGGCCAGCCCGATGAGGTCGAGGGCCGTCCGGGCGAAGGCGGCCATCTTCTGGCTCTCCATCGTCCGCTCGATCGAGCGGACCTTGTCGCGCAGTGCGGCCGCCCGCTCATAGTCGGTCCGTTGCGAGGCGGCCTCCATCTCGGTCGTCAGGCCGGCGACCAGCGTCTCCTGGCGGCCCTCGAGGAAGAGCTCGATCTGGGCGATGTCCCGGCGGTAGGCCTCCTTCGAGATCGCCTCGATGCAGGGGCCCTGGCAGCGCTTGATGTGGTAAAGCAAGCAGGGCCGGGCGAGGGCGCGCTTGCCGTCGGCAATGTCGATCGTGCAGGTCCGGAACGGAAAGATTCGCCGGATGAGGTTCATCGACTCATCGACCGATGAGGCCGAGGCGTATGGACCGAAGTAACGGCTGCCGTCGTTGATCAGCCTGCGGGTCCGTTCAACCCGTGGAAAATCGTCGGCGAGGGTGATCTTGATGTATGGGTAGCTCTTGTCGTCCTTGAGCCGAACATTGAATCGAGGCTGGTAGCGCTTGATCAGGTTTGCCTCGAGAAGCAGGGCCTCGGAGACGGAATCGGTCAGGGTCGTCTCAACGTCGGCTACGCGGTCGATCACGCTCCGGATCCGGTGGGCTTCGCCATACGGGCTCTGCTTCTGCCAGTAGCTCCTGACCCGGTTGCGCAAGCTCTGGGCCTTGCCGACGTACAGGACATCTCCCCGGCTGTCCTTCATCAGGTACACGCCAGGACGATCGGGCAGCTTGCGGAGCGTCGCTTCGAGCTGGGGGGTCACGCTCCGATCGTACCCCGAGGCCGCTCCGCCAGCCGCGAACGGGCCCTCGAGACGAGCGCAAGGCAGCCGGTCCGGCGCACAGCTCGAAGCCCGCTGAAGCCGACACACCAGATATGTCGCACATTCTTAGTCAGCAGCGTTGGGCGCAGGGAAGAGCGGTCAATCGGCCTAATCGCGCGAGAAACGGCCCGAAATATCGTTCTCGTCACTGCCGGAAAGGTTTGGATTCCCGCGCGACCTTTCCGGGCGACATATCGAGGTCGGCCGGGCGGCAGCTACCTTTCGCCCGATCAGCGCGCCGCTGCCACCGCGCGCCTCGGGCCGGTCCTGTGCATCGCCCCGGCCGGCAGCGGCAAGACGACGACCTTGATCGCCCGGATTGCATGGCTGGTCGCGGTCGGCGTTGATCCGGGGGCGATCACCGCGATTACATTCAATCGGCGGGCGGCGACCGAGCTGGGCGAGCGGCTGACCGAGGCACTGGCTCCACTCGGCCTGGGCGATGGCGCATTTCGGGTCCGGACGTTCCACGCCCTCGGCCTCGAGATCCTGCGAGACGCGGGCCGGACTGCTGCCCAACGGCGGACCCGCCGGCTAGGCTGAGGTCGATAGCGGAACTCCCGGCTCAAGGTCGACTTCGGGGTTTCCGCGGCTGAGGTAGCTGGAGTCGATCTGGCGGGACCCGTTGCCCGAACCTTTGTCGCCTACGAGGAGGCGCTTTCGAGGACCGGGTCGCTCGACTTCGACGACCTGGTGATCGGCGCAGTGCACGCGCTTGGGTCGGACGACCTCCTGCTCACGCGCTGGCGCGGTCACTGCGCCCACCTTCTGGTCGACGAAGTCCAGGATGTCGACAAGGTGCAGCTCCAGCTTGCGCTCACGTTGGCAGCGCCGGCGAACCGGATCTTCCTCGTCGGCGACGACGACGATCAGTCGTAGAGCATGTCACTACCAGGTAGGAGGTCGCTCCGGTCGGTCAGATTGCACCGCTCTTCAGGCTTGTGATCTGGCGCTCAGGGCTAGTCTGCCTGGCGTTGGCGAGGCTGACGGCGGATGTGGCCTCGAATGGCAGTCAGGCTATTTTGCGCCGATAGGCCACCATGGCGAGCGCATAGGCGACGACGAGAATGCCGACGCACCAGGCGAGTGCGGTCCAGATTTCGCCTCCGACCGGCTTCTGCCCGAACAAGGCTCTGATCGTGTTGACGATCGCGGTGACCGGCTGGTTCTCCGCGAAGACACGCACGGGACCCGGCATCGAGGCAGTGGGCACGAAAGCCGAGCTGACGAACGGCAGGAAGATGAGCGGGTACGAGAAGGCGCCCGCCCCGTCCGTGGATTTCGCCGACAATCCGGCGATCACTGCGATCCAGGTCAGCGCGAACGTGAACAGTACGAGGATGGCGGCCACGGCCAGCCATGCCTGCACTCCTGCCGATGAGCGGAAGCCCATGAGGAGTGCCACCAGGACGATGGCCACCACGGAGATCACGTTGGACACCAGTGAGGTCAGAACGTGCCCCCACAGCACGGACGAGCGGGCGATCGGCATCGAGTGGAACCTCTCGAAGATGCCGCTCTGCAGGTCGATGAACAGGCGGTAGGCGGTATAGGAGATGCCACTGGCGATCGCGATGAGCAGGATGCCGGGCAGCAGGTAGTTCACATAGTTGTCGGTGCCTGTTTGGATGGCGCCACCAAACACGTAGACGAAGAGCAACATGAAGGCGATCGGCATGATCGTCACGGTGATGATGGTGTCCATGCTGCGCGTGATGTGTCGCAGGGAACGCCCGGTCATCACTCTCGTGTCGCTGAAGAAATCTGTGTTCATCGTTGATCCTTCTTGTCGCTTCCGACGATTGCCAGGAAGACCTCCTCCAGGGTGGGCTGCCGTTCCACGTATTCGACCTTCGCGGGCGGGAGCAGCTTCCTCAACTCCCCCAAAGTGCCGGACACGACGATCGTGCCTTCGTGCAGGATCGCGATCCGGTCGGCGAGCTTCTCGGCCTCGTCGAGGTACTGGGTCGTCAGGAACACGGTCGTGCCGCTGTCAGGGAGGTTCTGGATCACCTGCCACACCTCGATGCGGCCCTGGGGGTCGAGGCCGTTGGTCGGCTCGTCGAG
>PLZO01000049.1 GCA_003152165.1 Chloroflexota bacterium | reverse complement strand
CCGTCAACGTGCCGGTCATTTGCGGATGAACGGAACAGGCAAACGTATAGGTGCCGGCTGGCAGGGCCGGGATCGGGTATACGCGGCTGTCCGGGCCGGGGAAGATCTCGCCCTTGAAGACCTGCTGGCCGGTGCTGTCGGTGATCGCTACGTTGTGGGTGACGCCGGGGTCATTGTTGGTGAACTTGATCCCGAACGGCTGGCCGGCCGGCGCCTGGAGGGCCGTCTGGTCGTACGCGATGTTGTGGGCGGTCAGTTCGAGCGTCGTCTCGGCCGCTCCGCCGCTGGCCGAGGGCGCCGGCGCCGGGGTTGCCGCTGCCGTCTTGATCTGCTCCTGGAGCCAGGCGTTGAAGTCGGTCGGAGTCAGGGCCTTGACCGAGAACAGCATCGTGCTGTGGAACGTTCCGCAGAACTCGGCGCACTGGCCCCGGAAGGTCTGGCCGGCGTCCGCGGCATCGATCGTGAAGTCGAAGTTGTTCTCGCGGCCGGGAATCACGTCCCGCTTGAACAGGAACTTCGGGACGTAGAAGGCGTGGTTCACGTCCTTGGATCGGAGGATGATATGGACGTCCACCCCGACGGGCAGGTCGAGCTCGGGCGCCAGCTGCTCGAACTGGACCGTCTGGCCGTCGGTCGACAGGTACTCGAATGACCACTGGAACTGGGCCGCCACGGCTCGCACCGTGAGCGCCGGTGTGGGCGAGACTGCGTCGACCTGGTTCAGGGTTTGCCACGAGACGACGAACAGGACCACGACCAGCGCGGTCGGGATGATCGTCCAGATCACTTCAAGGACGCTGTTGCCGTGGATCTGCGGTGGGAGCTCCGTGTCCGTTGGCTTGCGCCGGTAGCGGAGGACGGCAAAGACGATCAGACCCTCGACCAGAACGAAGATGACGACCCCGATGATGAACACGAAGTCATACAGGTTGCGTGTGTCCTGGCCCTGGGCGGTGACCGCGGCGGGGGGCTCGAGAGCAGCGCAACCGGCCAGCAGCAGGGCCACGGCGACGAGCGCGGCGAGGCTCATCGCGGGACGTGGCAGCCGGGGCCGGGGGATCGACATCGGGGTGCTGTCCTCGACCTGGTATCGCATGCAGGGGATGTGCTGGTGTCGCGGGGCGCGCCTCACCGGCGTGGCTCGCACCGCTCGAAAAACGCCGAGGCCATGATACCCGCGTGGGCTTTGCCGTGCGTATCCGCCACCGGCTGGCATCCGGTGCAGAATTCGGGGCGATGACCCAGCGCGCCCGACTCCGGACCATGCTCCGCCGAGCGTCCGACGCCCCACACCTGGCCAGGCTGCTTGGGGTGGGCTCGGTCGGCCTGGCCTGGCTGGGCCTGGCTGCCGTGGTCACGGCCCACAGCGGCAGCCCGCCCCCGCCGCCCGTCTTCCCGTCAGTCCTCTTCCTGTGGTCGTTCGATCCGACGGTCGTTCTGCCGCTCGTGCTGGCCGCCACCGGCTATCTGTGGGCGGTCCGCTCGGTCGATGCGGCCCACCCCCACGCGCCGGTGCCACGTCGCCGGATCGTGACCTGGCTGGCCGGCCTGATCGTGATCGAGCTCGCCCTCCAGTCGCCGATCGAGGCCTACGACACGACCCTGTTCAGCGACCACATGGTCCAGCACGTTCTGCTGACGATCGTGGCGGCCCCCTTGCTGGCCCTCGGCGCTCCGATCACCCTGCTCCTCCGGTTCGCCCAGCCCGAGGTCCGTCGGCGCTGGATCTTGCCGATCCTCCACTCGCGAATCATGAAGGTCATCTCCTTCCCGGTCGTGACCTGGATCCTGTTTGCCGGCTACATGTGGCTGGCCCACTTCACAGCCCTGTACGAGCTGTCCCTCGAGAATCCGCTGATCCACCAGGCCGAACATGCCGGCTTCCTGGTGACGGCCCTCCTCTTCTGGTGGCCCGCCGTGGCCGCCGATCCAAGTCCGTGGCGGATGGGCCATCCCAGTCGGCTCGTCTACACCTTCCTGCAGATGCCCCAGAACACCTTCCTGGGCCTGACGATCTACAGCGCGACCGTGCCCCTCTACCCGTATTACGTGAACCTCGCCCGGACCTGGGGCCCGAGCGTCCTGGCTGACCAGCAGACGGCCGGGGGGATCATGTGGATCAGCGGCGACGTGGTGTTCATGGCCGCGATCATGCTGATCCTGCGCGGCCTGCTCAAGAAGGAGGAGCGCGAGGCGGCCGCGAACGATGCCCGGGTGGCGCCAGAGCTGGCCGCGATTCGCGAGCGCGAGGCCCGGCTCGCCGAGCGGTTGGCGAGCGAGCGCCGTGGAGGATCCCAGGCCCGTTGAGCTCACCCGGCCCCGGCCGGTGCCAGCAGCTCCCGATAGCGGGCTGGGTCCACGTTGCCACCGCTGACCACGGCCACGACCGAACCGCTGATGCCAGCCAGGCCGGCCTCGGCCGGCCGGAAGCGGAGGGCCGCGATCGAGAGGGCCCCGGACGGCTCGACGACGAGGCGGCACTCCTCGGCGGCCAGGCGGACCGCAGCCCCGATCTCGTCCTCGCTGACGGTCACGATGTCATCCAGGTTGGCCAGAAAGTGAGCAAGATTGCGCCGGCCGATCGACTGGGTCCGGGTGCCGTCGGCGATCGTTCGCCCAACGAGCTCGGCCGGCCAGGCGACGACTCGGCCGGCCTGGAATGATTCCCGGGCGTCGGCTGCCAATTCGGGTTCCACGCCGATGATCCGGGCCGCCGGCCGGAGCGCCCGAACCGCGGTCGCGACTCCGGCCGCAAGTCCGCCGCCCCCCACGGGCACCAGGACCGCCGCCAGGTCGGGCAGATCGTCGGCGATCTCAAGGCCGCACGTGCCCTGACCGGCGATGATCCGGTCGTCGTCGAAGGGCGGGATCATCGACAGTCCTCGCTCGGCGGCAATCTGCTCGGCGACTAGGCGGCGCTCGTCGCTGCTCGGGCCGACGATCACCACCTCGGCTCCATCGGCGGCGACCCGCTGACGCTTGATCAGGGGGGCGTCCGACGGCATCACGATGACCGCGGGGACGCCGAACAGGCGGGCGGCCCGCGCGACACCCTGGGCGTGGTTGCCGCTGGAGTAGGTGATCACGCCAAGGGCGCGCACGCCCGGCTCGAGGCCGGCCACGGCAACGTACGCGCCGCGGATCTTGAAGGCCCCGATCGGCTGGAGCGATTCAGCCTTCAGGAACTGGCGGCGCTCGGGCGGTCCAAACGCCACGAGCGGGGTGCGCAGGGCGATGCCCCGGAGCGTCTCGGCGGCCGCCCGAATCTGGGCCAGGCTGACCAGCGCGGGTTCGGCCAGGCTGACTTCCGGGGTCGCCCTGCCTGCCTCGGCCGGCATCAGCGACCGTCCTTCTCGAGCTGCTGGCAGGCGATGCAGAAGGCAGCCCAGGGCAGGACCTCCAGCCGCTCATCGGGAATTGGCCCGGCGCAGCGCAGGCAGCAGCCGAAGGTGCCCGCGTCCAGTCGGGCCAGGGCGCCGCTAACGAGATCCAGACCCTTGCCCGATTTACCGCGCAGGGCGAGATCGCGCTGTTGGGCGAAGACCTCGCTCGCGGCGGCCGCCTGCGAGCCGTACGTCATCTGGGCGGGCGTGTCGAGCGGCTCGGCCAGGTCGTCGGTCAGGCGGCGGCGCTCGGCCTCGAGTGTCGCCCGGGCGGCGGTGAGCAAGCTGGCTTTCATGGCTCAAGCCTAGTCGGCCGTGGGTCTCCGGGTAAGGCGCAGCTAAACGGCGAAGTCGACACCCGGGCTCGACGGGCACACCAGCACCTGCCAGCACCTACAAGGAGAGTCGCATGCGCCGCGCCGAACCTCGCCTGCGCCAGTTCGCCACGATGGTGGCCGTTGCCCTGTTCGTCGGGACCGCAGCCTTCGCCGGCCTGCCCCGGTCCCACGCCATCGAGCTGGTCGCTCGCGCGGCCGTCCAGCCAGGACCAATCCATCGCCTGCCGAGTGGTCGGCGCTGGTACTGAGCGCCCCGATCAGCGCCCGGCCAGACCCGACGTGTCGGAGCTGAGCCGCTGCGCCAGGTAGACCGGGATGGTTGAGAGGAGGATCAGGAAGACCGCCACCACGTTCACGATCGGCAGCTGGTTGGCCCGCCTGATGTGGTCGAAGATCCAGAGCGGGAGCGTCTCCTGCGTGCCGGCCGTGAACGTGGTCACGATCACCTCGTCGAAGGACAGGGCAAACGCGAGCAGGCCGCCGGCGATCAGGGCCGTCCGGATCACGGGGAACGTGACGTAACGAAATGTCTGGAGCGTGTCGGCGCCCAGGTCCATGGACGCCTCCTCGATCGACCTCGATGTCCGACGCAACCGCGCGATCACGTTGTTGAAGACAACGACGATGCAGAACGTGGCGTGGCCCAGGATGATCGTGAAGGTCGTGAAGCCGATCCCCGTGGCGTTGATCGTGGCGTTGAGGGCCATCCCCGTCACGATCCCGGGCAGGGCGATCGGCAGGACCAGCAGGAACGAGACGGTCCCTCGACCGAAGAACGAGTAGCGCTGCACGGCGAATGAGGCAAGGGTCCCCAGAAGCAGGGCGATCGCCGTCGCGGCGCAGGCCACCTGGATCGACAGGACGAGCGCATCGCCCACCGATTGATTGGCCAGCGCCGCCGCGAACCAGTCGGTCGTGAGGCCCTGGATCGGCCACGATTGCGATCGATCGGTGTCGAAGGCATACAGGACGATGATCAGCAGCGGGATATACAGGAAGGCCAGGATCCCGATGGTGGCCAGGCGCAGCCAGATGGAGCCGGAGCGTGGCTTCATAGCGCATTGAAGGCGCCCAGCCGCCGGGCGAGGAGCAGGTAGATCGCCATGATCCCGATCGGCACGATGGCAAACGTCGCCGCGAACGGGACGTTGTTGGCAACGCCCTGGTTTTCGTAGATGACGGTGCCCAGGAACTGGTTCTTGGCCACGAGCTCCGGGGTGATGTAGTCACCCAGGGTCAGCGAGAACGTGAAGATCGAGCCGGCCGCCACCGCCGGCAGGACGAGCGGCAGGACCACCCGGCGGAATGTGGTGGCTGCCCGCCCGCCAAGGTCGGCCGACGCCTCGAACAGGGAGCCCGGGATCCGTTCGAAACCGGCATAGACCGGCAGGATCATGTAGGGCAGCCAGAGGTAGGTGAACACCAGCCAGGTCGAAACGTCCGAGAAGCCCGGGCCCTTCAGGCCCACGACCCCCAGCAGGCCGTCCAGCGGACCACCCTGGGCCAGGATGATCCGCCAGGCAAAGACCCGGACCAGGTAGTTCGACCAGAGCGGCAGGAGCACCGCCATGAACAGGATGGAGCGGAACCGGGGCGACGCGACGCGGGCCATGAAATAGGCGATCGGGAAGGCCAGGGCCATGTCCGCGATCGTGACCGTGGCGGCGATCACCACGGTCCGCAGCACGATCGTCCGGTTGACCGGATCGCTCACGAGCTGCTGGAAGTTGCTCAGGCTGAAGTCGTGAACCACGGCCGAGGTGATCGGGTTGAGGTACCAGAAGGCGCTCAGCAGGAGGATCGCCAGCGATCCCAGGTAGACGGCACCGAACCAGCCGATCGGCGGCGCGAGCAGGATCAGCAGCTGCGCGGGCGTGCGTCGATAGAGGGCGGCCAGGAAGCGCCGCCGGACGCCCTCAGGCGGTAACGAGGATGTGCCGGTGGTCATCGTCGGAGCTCGGGCGATGGGGGTCAGCCCATCGCCCGATTCCTCGGACGGGCTTCGTCAGCCCTTGATCTGGGTCCAGGCGGTCGCCCACTTTGAGTAGTCGACACAGGTCTGGCCACGGCTGTCGCCGCAGTCGGCCAGGGGCGTCTTCCAGAAGCTGATCGCGCCATAGAAGGACTGGTCGTTGACGTGGTACAGGGTGCAGAAGTTCTTGACGCCGTACGAGCCGTAGCCGACGTCCAGGATCGAGCATGCCTTGGGGTTGGCCGGAGCCTCACCGAAGTATTCCGCGACCTCGGCCTGGACCTTGGGGGTGATCATCCAGGCCATCCACTTGTACATGCAGTTGGGGTGTGGGGCGTGAGCCGACATCATCCAGGTGTCCGCCCAGCCGGTCATCCCCTCGGTGGGCACGACGGCGTCGACCTTGACCCCGGCGGCCTTGAGGGTGTTGACCTGGTACGGCCAGGTCGTCCCAATGACCGTTGAGCCGTCGGTGAAGTTGGTGATCTCGTCCGTGTACAGCGACCAGTACTTGGCGACCCACGGCTGCTGCTGGGTGAGCAGGGCCACCGCTGCTTCGAACTGGGGCTGGGTCAGCTCGTATGGGTCGGTGATCCCGAGCGACGGATTGGCGGTCTTGAGGTAGAGCGCCGCATCGGCGATGTAGATCGGGCTGTCGTAGTCGGTGATCTTGCCCTGGTATGGCTTCGAGAGGATCGGGTCGAAGACCGAGCCCCAGCTCGTCGGGGCCGGGCTGACCAGATCCGTCCGGTACATCAGGGTGTTGCCGCCCCAGCCGTGCGAAACGCCGTAGTGCTTGCCGTCGACCGTGTTATGGGCCGGCGACTGGAGGAAGGGCGCGATATCCGGGAAATCCGGTAGCAGGTTGACGTTGATCTCGGCCACGTCGCCGTTGGCGATCAGCCGGTTGGTCGCGTCGCCCGAGGCGGACACGCCGTCGTAGACCGTCCCGCCGCCCTGGCGCATCAGGGTGACCATTTCGTCGGAGGTGTTGGCCGGCTTGACGTTGACCGTGCCGCAGTCGGGGTTGGCCTTCTCGAAGGGATGGACCCAGTCGTATTCCTTGACGTTCGAGCCGTCCTCGGCGTAACCGGGCCAGACGATGATGTTCAAGCTGCCCTCGCCCTTGCCGATCGACTGGGGCAGGTTCGAGCTCGGGCCGCCGGTCGGCGACGCTAGCGCGGCGCTCGACGCGGCGCTCGGCACGCTGCTGGCGACCCCGGTCGAGGCCGCCGGGGCGCTGGCTGCGGTGCTGGCCGCCGGCGCGGTCGTGGCGTTGCCGGTGCAGGCTCCCACGAGCAGGCTGATCGTGGCCACCATGATCAATCCGGTCCGCTGCTTCATCGCTCCTCCTCCAAGTCGCTCATGCATTGATCGGCAGGCCGTGCTGGCGCTTCCAGATGAGGCGAGCCGGGCGTCCCTCGGCCGCCAGGGCTTCCATCGACGACGTGACCAGGTTCTGTTGGGTGACCACGAGCTCCGAACCCGCGTCCAGTGCCACGTAGTAGCGCGTCTCGGAGCCAAGATAGACGACCTCGCGTATCCGACCGTCGACACTGATCTCGTCGGCGGCTACGGCGGCGCCTGGTTCCGCTAGGCGGATCTTCTCGGGCCGGACCGTGAACGTGCCGGCCGTCCCGAACACCCGTTCAGCCGCGTCGCCTTGGAGCAGGTTCGAGGTACCCACGAAACCGGCCACGAAGGCCGTCGCCGGGCGTTCGTAGACCTCGGCCGGCGAGCCGACCTGCTCGATCAGGCCCTGGTTGAAGACAGCGATCCGGTCGCTCATCGTGAGCGCTTCTTCCTGGTCGTGGGTCACGTAGATGAAGGTGATCCCGACGGCGTGCTGGATTGCCTTGAGCTCGATCTGCATCTCTTCGCGCAGCTTCAGGTCAAGCGCGCCAAGGGGCTCGTCCAGGAGGAGCACCCGGGGCCGGTTGACGAGGGCCCGGGCAAGGGCCACCCGCTGGCGCTGGCCGCCCGAGAGGTGACTCGGCCGGCGCTGATCGAAGCCGTCGAGGCGGACCATTCGAAGCGCGTCGGCCACCCGCCGGCGGCGTTCTTCGCCGGGGACCTTCCGGATCACGAGTCCGTAGGCCACGTTCTCGCCAACGTTCATGTGCGGGAACAGGGCGTAGTCCTGGAAGACGGTGTTCACGTCGCGCTCGAACGGTGCCTTGTTGCTGACGTCTTCACCGTTGAGCAGGATCCGGCCAGCCGTTGGCAGCTCGAAGCCCGCGATCATCCGAAGGGTCGTGGTCTTGCCCGAGCCGGACGGCCCGAGCATCGAGAAGAACTCGCCGTCGGCGACGTCGAGATCGATTCCGGCAACGGCCTCCACATCGCCGTAGCGCTTACGGACACCCTCGAGACGGACGGCCGAAGCGGCCGCCGGAGTTGCCCGGTCGAGTGACCCTGCGTCCGCCGGAAGGTCGGAAAGGGGCGGGATCGCCAAGCGTTGCCTCGATCGAGCAGGACCACGCCGGAGCGCTTGGGACGGACGTCCGGGATGGCCGGACTGTGCCGAATCCGGGAGCTTGATGTCAAGCGGGAGAGCATCTGAACGACAGGCAGGCCTCGATCGGCTTCGTCCGCGCCGGAATGCTACCCTGAAGCCCGCCTCGAATCGACCCAGCCAGGAGTGGAACCCGGATGACCTACGTGATTGCGGAGCCGTGCGTCGATGTGATCGACCAGTCCTGCGTTTCCGTCTGTCCCGTCGACTGCATCCATTTCGAGGAAGGCATTGACCGGAAGCTGTTCATCGATCCCAACGAGTGCATCGATTGCGGCGCCTGCGAGCCGGAATGCCCGGTGAACGCAATCTTTCCCGAGGAGTCGTTGCCGGCCGAATGGGCCAACTACACGATGATCGACGCGACCTGGTTCAGCGATCGTGACGCGGCCCGGGTCATGCAGGATGCCGCCAAGCCGCGTTGATCGGGCGGACTCCAAAACCGTCGACGCGGCCGACGAGGCCGCTGAGGCCTGGCGAACAGCCCGGACTGGACTCGGATCATGCGGATCGTTTCACTCCTCCCCTCGGCGACCGAGATCGTGTGCGCCCTGGGCCTGGGGGATGAGCTGGTTGGGATCACCCACGAATGCGACTGGCCACCGGAGATCGCCGGTACACCGGTAATGACCCGAAGTGTCCACGAGATGGCCGCTGCATCGAGCCGCGAGATCCACCGCCTGGTCGAGCGATCGATCCACGGCGGCTCGTCGCTGTATGCGCTCGACGAGGCGGCCATGGCAGCTGCCCAGCCGGACCTGATCCTGACCCAGGAGCTGTGCACGGTGTGCGCGGTCGGCTACCGCGAGGTGAACGAGGTCGCTCGGAGGCTCGACGCCGAGATCGCCGTCGTCTCCCTCGAGCCGACCAGCCTTGAGGGGATCTTCAATACGATCGCGACGGTCGGGGCGATGACCGACGCTGAAGACGAAGCGGTCGAGGTGGTCGGTGGGTTGCGTGAGCGGCTGGGCCGGGTCGAGACGCGGGTGGCCCAGCGCCGCGACGCTGGCCGGACGCCGCTCCGCGTGGTGGGTCTCGAATGGCTGGATCCGCCTTTCGCGGTTGGCCACTGGGTACCCGAGCAGATCCGGCGGGCCGGGGCGTGGGACCTCCTTGGCGCGGAGGGTGGCCGGTCGGTCGAGACGAGCTGGGATGCCGTTCTTGATGTCGATCCCGAGATGCTCATCCTGATGCCCTGCGGCTTTCATCTCGACGACGGTCGCGACAGCTGGGCGCGGACGCCCCGTCCGGGATCGTGGGACGGCCTGGCGGCCGTGCGCGACGGCCAAGTGTTCCTCGTCGACGGTTCGGCCTACTTCAGCCGGCCGGGACCGCGGGTCATCGACGGCGTGGAGCTCCTGGCCGAGCTATTCGACCCCGAGGGTGCGGCCGCCAGCGCGCCGTTCGGCAGCTGGATCCGGGTCGACTAGCGGTGGTCTTCCGGGCAGCCTTCGACTGCCTCTGGTGTGGGGCGTCCCACGTCGTCCGTTCGCCCGACGACCTGGAGGGCTACGCTCAGCTCTGTCCGGCCTGCATCGGCCGAGCCGACGAGAATGGTTTCCTGCGATTCCGGCTCAAATCGGCCCTGGCCGAGCGAGCGGCCCGCGTCGGACAGCCTTCGGCCTCGTCGGCCATCGTCGCTGAGCCGCCAGTCGACGACCTGTCCGAGGAGATGAAGGCCTACTACGCTGCCCGGGCTCCGGAGTACGACGACTGGTACCTGCGGACCGGGCGCTACTCGCGCGGCCCGGTGCACGATCTTGCCTGGAATGCCGACCTCGACACGGCAACGCTGTGGCTGGACGAGCTGCCCATCCAGGGTGAGATCGTCGAGCTCGCGGCCGGGACGGGTTGGTGGTCGACCCTGCTGGCCGGCAAGGGCGTCCTGTCGCTCTATGACGCCAACGAGCTGCCCCTGGACCGCGCCCGGGATCGGCTCCTCGCCCACGGCCTGCGTGCTCACATCCACGTCCGCGATGCGTGGGCCGAGCCCGATCGGGCCGTCGACGCCCTCTATTGCGGCTTTTGGCTGAGCCACGTTCCGCGGGCTCGGCTGGCCGAGTTCCTCGATCTCGCCCGACGCTGGCTCAAGCCCGGCGGCATCTTCGCCTTCATCGACTCGCGCGCCGATCCCCAGTCGGGCGCCGTCGACCAGGAGGTCTCGGCCGACCTGGAGGTGGCGCCGCGTCGCCTGGCCGACGGTCGCGACTTCCGGGTGGTCAAGGTCTACTGGCAGCCCGCCGAGCTCGAAGCCGCGCTGCGGGCCGCCGGCTTCGCCCGGGCCGAGGTGACCACCACATCGCGCTTCTTCCTGCTCGGTCGCGCCGCCGCGTAGGTTCCGTATACTCGGGCCATGTCCCTTCTTTCGGACCGCCGGATCGCCACGGTCGGCTCCGGCGTGATGGCCGAGGCAATGATCGCCGGCCTGCTTCGTGGTCGGCTGGTCGAGCCGGACCAGGTCACCGCCAGCCATCCCCGGCTGGAGCGCCGCCAGGAGCTGGAGCGCGAGTACGCCATCCGGACCGTCCCCGGGAACGTCCAGGCGATCGACGGAGCGGATGTGATCCTGCTCGCGATCAAGCCCCAGATGCTCAGCCGGGTCGGCGGGGAGCTGCGCCAGCACCTTCGCTCGGACCAGCTCGTGCTATCGGTGATCGCCGGGGCGACGACCGTCGCGCTCGAGGGCTTCCTCGGCCACCGCCGGATCGTCCGGAGCATGCCCAACACACCGGCCCGCCTGGGCCGCGGGATGACCGTCTGGTTCGCCACTCCGGACACGACGGAGGAGCAGCGGAGCCAGGCGCGAGCGTTGTTGCAGGCCCTGGGTACGGAGCTGGAGGTCGATGACGAGAAGTTCGTGGCCATGGCCACCGCGGTCAGCGGGACCGGCCCGACCTATGTCTTTCTGGTCATGGAAGCCCTGATCGACGCCGCGGTCCACCTCGGATTTCCGCGCCATATCGCCCATGATCTGGTGGTCGAGACACTCGAGGGCAGCACCCATTTCGCCAAGCACAGCGGTGATCACCCGGCAGTGCTCCGGAACATGGTCACCTCGCCGGGCGGGACCAGCGCGGCAGCTCTCCACGAGCTCGAGTCGGGCCGTCTTCGAACCGTGTTCTCCGAGGCGGTCTGGGCCGCCTATCGGCGCACCGTGGAACTGGGCGAGCAGCTCGAGGCGAGCGTCGAGCGAGAGGCGCATCCGGGCGTCAGCGGCTCTCGCGATGCGGAGCGACACGACCCGCCAGGAGCACGACCGGCGGGCCGGGCGCGGCATTGACGGTCGACCTGCGCCGAGCCCCCCTCGGCGATCTTCGGGCGATCGATTTCCGGGCGGGCGAGCGTGACTTCTTCGCCGATGGCCGGGCGATTCTCGAGCGATTCACCGCCACGTGGGCCGGCCTGGACGATGCGGCCTGGCACCTGTCGGGTGCCTCGAGCTCGGATGCCGGTGGGCCGGACTGGTCCTATCGGGACCATGTCGCCCACCTCGCGGGTTGGGCCGAGATCGGCATCGAGATCGCCCAGAAGGCGCTCGATTCCGGTCGCTGGCCGACGGACGAGGAATTCGATGGCGGCGACTTCGACGACTTCAACGAAACGCTCCGTGAGCGCTGGAGCAGCGTCCCGCCAGCCGAGGTCCGCCGCCGCCTCCAGGCCGCCACAGCCGGGTTGACCGAGCTCGCCCGGCACCTCGGGCCCGCGGTCCTGCGCGGCGACGACGCCTGGGGCTGGATCTACATGACCCTCCATGGCCATCAACTCGACCATCTCGGCGTGGTCGAGCCGTGGGCGGACCGATTGCGCGAGCGCCAGGTGGAGGGCGATCCGTTCGGGCCCGACCCGATGATCGGGACGGCGGACCCGGCCGCCGACCAGGTCACCTTCTGGGCCCAGGAGGCCGACCTCTTCGCCGCCTTTGCCCAGCTCGTTGACTCCGTCCCGGCCGAGCTTCGGGAAGTCTTCGAGGTAACTCCCGACTGGTCACTCAAGGACCACGTGGCCCACGTCGGCAGCTGGTTCGAGGGGGGTGCCGCCGCAATCGAGGAGCACCTCGGCGGCGGTGGCTGGCGGAGCGGGCCGGCCGAGGGGCTCGATGCCTGGAACGCCCGAAATCTGGAGGCGCTCAGACCCCTGCCGTGGGCCGAGGCGAGGCATCGCTTGGAGGTGACCCGACAGCGCATCCGGGCCGCGGCCCATGAGCTCGATCAGGCCGACTTCCGCTCGGCCGATGGCTGGGACTGGACCTATTGGGACCTGGCCGGTCACGTTCGAGCGCACCTGGCGATGGTCGCGCCGTGGTGCGTGCGTAGCGCATGGGCGACGGAATGACCGATCTGCCCCGAGGACTGCTGGCGATCTTTGCCCACCCCGACGATGAGAGCTTCTCGATCGGCGGCACGCTGGCCCTGGCCGCCGAGCACGGGGCTCGGGTCCGGGTCCTGTGCGCGACCAACGGCGACGAAGGCGGTGAGGGCGCCGACGGCGATCACGCGATGGATCCCGAGATTCGCTTGTCCGAGCTGCGTGCGGCGTGCCTGGCCCTGGGGATCGAAGCGCCAGTCTTCCTGGGCTACAGCGACTCCGGGATGGAGGGCTGGGGTCCCAAGCCGGGCTCGCTCGCGCTGGCCGATCCCGAGGAAGCGATCGGTCGTATCGTGGCCGAGATCCAGGTCTTCCGGCCCTCGGTGGTGATCACGTTCGACCCCGGCGGGATCTATGGTCATCCCGACCATATGACCATCTCGGCCCTCGCCAGCGAGGCCTTCCGGCGGGCGGCCGCCGAGCCGGGCGGCCCGCTGGCCCTGTATCACACCGCGATCCGGCGCTCCTTCGTGCCGGAGATGGGCCGGCTGATGGCAGAAGCTGCCCAGGCGAGTGGCGAGACGGAGGGCGCGCCGACGCGCGAGCCCAGCGCCGACGATCTCGCCCAGCAGCGCAAGTTCGTTGAGCTGGCCCGGCCCGATGAGGACTTCACGACGCACGTCGACGTTCGCGCAATGGTCGGCCGCAAGATCGCAGCCCTGGCCGCTCATGCCAGCCAGACCCGCGGGATGGGCGTCGAGGGCGGCTCGCCCGAGATGGGTGACCGGATGCTCGGCGATGAGTGGTTCATCCGGGTCGCACCGCCGCCCGCTGCGGGAGAACCGATCGAGACGATGGTCGAGCCGATTTGAGTATCGTTAATCTGCCCGGCTGTGCCTCAGGCCTGTCAATATGGCAAGCGTCCGATGTAGGCTCATCGCCCGGCTGTGGTATATCCAGCGCATGCCAACCCTGATCGCTGAACCCGCCGCCGTTGCCTCGACCGATCCGTTGACCGTCGAACGGATCCTCGGTTTTGATCCAGCCCGGGAGTATCGACTCGATCCCCGGCAGCGGTTCGTCGCCTACACCCAGGAAGCCGCCGGCGCCCGTCAGCTGTTCAGCCTGTCGCTGCGGGGCGGCCCCGTCGTCCAGTTGACCGCGTCCGAAAAGTCGATCAGCGATCCGCAATGGTCGCCCGACGGCCGGCGTCTGGCCTTTATCCGCGACGGCTCCGTGTGGGTCATCGATGCCGACGGCTCGCGCCAGGTCCGGGTGACCGAGCACCCGGCCGGCAACAGCGACCCGCGCTGGAGTCCGGACAGCGGCCGGATCGCCTTCCTGTCGCGCCGCCGGGGCTGGTCGCAGGTCTGGCTGATCGACGCGCCGATCCCGCGCCGGGGTCGGCCGGCCAGTCATCCCAAACCGGCTGAAGCCATCCCGCTGACGCCGACGGGCGTCGATGTCGACGACTTCTGCTGGGCGCCTGACGGCAAGCGACTGGCCCTGGTCACCCAGCGTGAATCGGATGACTGGCGTTCGACCGTCTCGATCCTCGACGTGACGACCGGCGCCGAGCGACGAATCGAGGCCCACGGGGCCTGGGAGTGCGGCCCGCGCTGGCTCCCCGACGGCGGTCTCCTGCTGGTCTCCGACGCCGACGGCTGGTTCCAGGTAGTCCGCCTCGGCCCGGATCTCAGCGAGCGGACGATCCTGACATCGGGCGCCCAGGAGCATGGCGATCCATCGGGCGGGTTCGGCGCGGTGGCATTGCCGTCGCCCGACGGATGCTGGTTTGCCCACATTGCCGTCCACGATGGTGCAGTCGACCTGCTCGTGGCGCCGCTCGATGGGGCCGGACCCCCGGGTCGCCGTCCGCGTGGCCGACGTCCGAAGAACCCCCAGCCCGCCGCGGCCACCGCCCACGGCCAGGCGATCCAGCCATGGCCCGGCGTCTGGCGGGCAATCGGCTGGTCGGGCGATGGCAGCCAGGTTGTGGCAATCGGGGAAAGCGAGCGGCATCCCCAGGACCTCTGGTTCCTGCCGGTGCCGGGCGTCGCCGGGGACCGGGGCCGGCCGCGTGCGCTGACCGAATCCCTGCCATCGGTCCTGCGCCATACTCGCTGGAGCGAGCCTGAGCGAATCCGGTTCAACGCCCGGGACGGCCTGCCGATCGAGGCGGCGTTATGGCGGCCGACCGGCGGGACGGGCCGCCGCGGTGCTGACCGCGGCCCGGCGATCGTGTACACGCACGGTGGTCCAACCTGGCAGAACGCACGGACCTGGCAGCCATTCAAGCAACTCCTCGTCCGCCAGGGGTTTGCCGTCCTCGATGTGGACTTTCGGGGCTCAACGGGCTACGGCCGGGCGTTCCGCGAGGCGAACCGTGGGGAATGGGGCCACGCCGACGCGTTCGACTGCATCGACGCGGCGCACTGGCTCGTCGACCAGCCCTGGTGCGACGGGCGGCTGGCCGTGTATGGCGGGTCGTACGGTGGCTACCTCACCCTGTGCTGTCTCGTGGAGGAGCCAGCCCTGTGGCAGGCCGGCATCGACCTGTACGGCGACTCGGAGATCGCCGAGAGCTACCGGCACGGCGACCGGCCCGGCCGGATCGACCTCCATCGCCAGATGGGCAGCCCCGACGACCCGGCTAACGCCCCGCTCTTCCGGCGCGGATCGCCGCTTTATCGGGCCGAGCGGATCGAAGCGCCGCTGCTTGTCCTGCACGGCCGGAAGGACCGCCGGGTCGTGCCCTTGATGAGCGAGAAGCTGCTCGAGGCGTTGGTCATCGAGGACAAGCACCACGAGATCCGCTGGTACGACGAGGAGGGCCACGGTTGGGAGCAGCGCGCGAACCGGCGCGACGCGTACGACCGGATCCTGGCCTTCCTCAAGCTGCACGTCCGGACCGAGCCAGCGGTCGGTTGATGCCCGGAATCCGATGACCAAATTCCGATGACCGCGATCCGCGAGCTACTCGAGCGGGCCATGCGCTCCGCGCTCCTGTCTCTGTCCCGCCGCCCGCGCCTTGGACGTCTGGCGACCCGGCTGTCGCTGACCCGCTCGATGGTCGAGCGATTCGTGGCCGGCGAGACGCTGGCCGAGGCGCTGGACGCCCTGGACCGACTCAGGGCCGCCGGCCGCCGGACCACCGTGGATGTCCTGGGCGAGTCGGTCCAGTCCGAGGCGTCGGCCGCGGCCGCGGCCGACCGCTACGTCGAGTTGCTCGATGCCCTGTCCGGCCGCGGCCTGGACGGCAACGTCAGCCTCAAGCTCAGCCAGATGGGCCTGGACCTGTCGCCGGAGCTGTGCCGTTTGAACGCGGCCCGGATCTTCAGGGCCGCTGCCGGGACCGGTGCCTTCGTCCGGATCGACATGGAGGACCACAGCAAGACCGATTCGACGCTGGCGATCTGGCGCGAGCTGCGGGCGATCAACCCGTCGAGTGGGGTCGTCATCCAGGCGGGGCTGCGGCGAAGTGCCGACGACGTCGCAGCCCTGATCGCCGAAGGGGCCCCGATCCGGCTGTGCAAGGGTGCTTACCGGGAGCCTGCCGCGGTCGCCTTCCCCACGAAGGACGAGGTCGACGACTCGTACTTGACTCTTCTCGGCCGCTTGCTTCGGGAAGGGACCTCGCCCGCCCTTGCCACCCACGACCCCCGGATGATCCAGGCCGCCACAGACCTGGTGGAGCGGGAGGGGCTGGGACGCGACCAGTTCGAATTCCAGATGCTGTACGGCGTCCGGCGCGACCTGCAGCAACAACTCGTCCAGGCGGGCTATCGCGTCCGGATCTACGTGCCCTACGGCCGGGAATGGTACCCGTACTTCATGCGCCGGCTGGCAGAGCGCCCGGCCAACGTGATGTTCCTCCTGCGCAGCGTCGCGCGCGAAGGGCGTCGCCGGCCGTCCTGAGGCCCTGAATCGAACGGACCGCCGGTAGATCCGACGGTCCGCGCTGCGCTGGGGGTCAGACGACCCCGTTCGCTAGGACCAGCGCCGACCGGCTTCGAGCACGATTGCCGAGCTGCCCAGCGCTGCGAGGGCGAGCAGGACCCGGGAGGCCTGCGACTTGACCAGTTTCTTCACGTGAGACCCAACCTGTCCGACTCGCCCGAAGTGAGAGCCGAGAGCGCGATCGCCTCAGCCATGATGAAGCGCGCCAGGTTCGCCCTCATCGCTGCACCTCGAGTGCGGCTGCGGATATCCGCCGGCAGCTGGGCCGCCTCGGCCCGGAGGCAGAGGTCCCTGGCTTTGCGTCCCCGCCTCGCGACGGGTTTGCCCTGGACGGTCGGTTCACCGAGAGACGCAAGTCGCCTCTGCCGCGATCCTGCGCCCAGGGTCCCGACCGGGCCATGAGCCGAGAGTACCAGTGGGGCCCGCCTGGTGGGGGAGTTGCCGGGCCGCACCGGCCCGATTCCGGCCCCGATTCCGGGCACTCTGCGCCGCGCGGGGCAGGTTCGTCGGGCGCTACGGCACGATCGCCGCGCGGACGGCCTCAGCTCCCCGCGGCTCGGCTTCGGACGGCCTCCGTCAGCTGGGTCGCGTGCTCTTCGAGGTGGGTCACGACAAAGCGTTCGAGCATCGCCGCCACGTTCATCTCGCCCAGCCGCGGGTGGAGTCCGCGCCGGTTCCAGTCGGCCGCCGACAGGTCGGGCAGGCGGGCGGCGTACCGAGCAACGGTCGACTGAATCCGGTTGATCAACTCCCCACTCGGCAGCGATCGGTCGCGCTCGATCGTCAAGGTACGCAGGGGATCCGAAGCAATCCGACCGAACGGCACCGGCTCGGGTGCTCCGGCCAGGACCCGTTCGACCTCGCCCAGCCAGTACTGCAGCATCTCGGCCACGTGGGCCAGAACCTCCGGGGCACCCCACTCCGCCTCCGGCCCCTCGCCTTCGACCGCGCGGACGGGCCAGGGTGGACCCACCTCGATCGGTCCGCGCAGGGCGTCGATCGCGGTTGCCGCGGTTGTCATGCGATCGATGACATCAGCGGCAGGAGTGTGCGTCGTCATCGGACCATCGTACCCTGCCAACCCGTGATGATCCGGACTGGGGTTCGGCCTGGGTCCGGCCTCGGTTCGGCTTGGCAGGAGGGCACAGTTCCGGGAGCGGTGTATCGTCGGATGTCACAGACGAGCGGCGCCTGGGTGACCGCTCCACACCTCGCCACAGGAGGCGGCAGGACGGCGATGACCGAAACTGCGGAGCGCCAGGCCTCGCGCGGCGCCGCGAACCAGGCCGGGGCCGTGATCAACAAGGATGCCTACGCCCAGGCGGCCGACTTCCTGCCGCTCAAGGGGATCGACCACGTCGAGTTCTGGGTCGGCAACGCGCGCCAGGCCTCGGCCTACTACCGTGCGCTGTGGGGTTTCGGGCCGGTCGCCTTCGCCGGCCTCGAGACCAAGGTCCGCGACCAGGCGAGCTACGTCATGGTCCAGAACGGGATCCGCTTCGTGTTCACCGCACCGCTGACGCCCGACGGCGAGATCGCCGAGCACGTCCGGCTGCACGGAGACGGCGTCCACGACATTGCCTTCGCCGTCGATGATGTCGAGAGCGCCTGGCGCGAGACGACCAGCCGGGGAGCCGTCGACGTCCTGCCGCCGACCGAGCTCGACGGGGGCGAGGACGGCATCCTGCGCCGGGCCACCATCCGGACCTACGGCGAGACGGTCCATTCATTCATCGACCGCAGCTCGTACCACGGGCTCTTTGCGCCGGGCTACCGCCCCGTCAAGCGGCCGGCCCGCGCTGCCACCGGCCTCAGCCTGCTGGAGGTCGATCACTGCGTCGGCAACGTTGGCCTGGGCGAGATGGACACCTTCGTCGACTTTTACCGCGACGTGCTCGGCTTCGCCCAGCTGATCCACTACGACGACAAGGTCATCCACACCGAGTATTCGGCCCTGATGTCGAAGGTCATGACGAACGGCAACGGCCGGATCAAGTTCCCGATCAATGAGCCGGCTACCGGCAAGAAGAAGAGCCAGATCCAGGAATTTCTGGATTGGTACCTCAGCCCAGGCTGCCAGCACATCGCGCTGCGGACCGAGGATATCGTGACCACCGTTCGCCGCCTGCGCGACAACGGCGTCGAATTCCTGGGCCTGCCCCACGAGTATTACGCGGGCCTGGCCGAACGGGTCGGCGATGTCGGCGTCCCGATCGAGACGCTCGAGGAGCTGGGGATCGAGGCCGATCGCGACGAGGAGGGCTATCTCCTCCAGATCTTCACTCGCCCAGTCCAGGATCGGCCCACCTTCTTCTTCGAGATCATCGAACGACACGGCTCGCGTGGCTTTGGGGTGGGCAACTTCAAGGCCCTGTTCGAGGCGATCGAGCGCGAGCAGGCGACCCGAGGCAATCTCTAGCGTTCGCCCATGGGCGCGCCCGGGCCGTGGGCTCGTCGTGTCGCCGGCTCGGCGTGGGCTCGTTGGTGTGGGCTCGTGGTGTGGGTGTGGGCGCGGGGCCGAGGGGCGTGTGGGCCCAGGGCAGCCTCGCGGCCACGGTGCTTCAGGTGAATCCACCTTGGCCGAGCTGCCGGGCCCGTCTGATACGGTGACTGCACGCGGCGTCTTCGGGCTGGCCAGCGGCGTGGCCAGCCCACGAAACCGGCGGCACATGGGTGGCCGGCATATGGCCACCGGGCGCGGGATCATCGCCTCGCTAGACTTCGGACAATGATCGTCGCCCATGTGCGCCTCACGAACGCTGCGGTCGGCACGCCCTGGCGTCTCGTGGCGGCCGTCGGTCCTGAGGCGACCACGGAAACGGGCCCGGCCGACGCCGGAGAAGGCCCCGGAGCGCGGCCCGGAGCGCCGCCCGCAACGGGACCCGGAGCGCGTCCCCCAACGCCGCCCCCAACGCCGCCCGCAACGCCTCCCCGAACCGAGCGGTCCGAACGGCAGCACGAGCCGGCCCGTGCCACCGGTCCAGGAGCGGATCCTGGTCAGCCGGTGGAACCGCGTCGCTGGCTTGACCTGGAGGTCGTCCGGCGCCGCCTGCTCAGCGTCGATCCGACCCGAGCCCATAACTCTGCACTCTTCCGGGCGCCGATCAGCACCCTGGACGCCCACCTTGGCGCAGGCCTCCGCGTCGCCGCGCTCGCGGACCTGGTCGAGGGCTTCGAGGCGCGCGAGGACGATCCAGCGCTCCTGGCCGCGGACGAGCTCGTCTTCGGGCCGCCGATCCTCAGGCCACCCAGCCTGCGTGACTTCTACGCGTTCGAGGGCCACGTGGGCGCGATGTGGGCCCGTCGCGGCGCTCCCGTCCCGGAGGCCTGGTACCGGTTGCCGATCTTCTATTTCAGCAACGTGTCGGAGATCCGCGGGCCGGGCGACCCGGTGTGGGCTCCTCTTGGCTCGCTCGAGCTCGACTACGAGCTCGAGGTCTGCGCTCTCGTCGACACGCCCGCCCGGAACCTGCTGGAGAGCTCGGCTGAGGAGGCGATCGGCGGCTACTTGATCCTCAACGACTGGAGTGCCCGCGACCTCCAGCGCGACGAGACCGCGGTTCGGCTTGGGCCGGCCAAGGGCAAGGATTTCGCGAGCTCGATCGGGCCCTGGCTGGTTACCCCGGACGAGGTCGCTGGCGACCGGGTTGCCGGAGCAACCGCGCCGTCACTGGCCCTGACAGCCGAAGTGAACCGGGTCCAGCTGTCGCGGGGCAACTGGGCCGATGCCCGGTTCTCGTTCGGCCAGATGCTGGCCCGCGCCTCGGCTGATGTCGGCCTGCGGCCGGGCGATCTGATCGGCAGCGGCACCGTGGGCAGCGGTTGCCTGCTCGAGATCCGGGAAGCAACCCTCGGCCGCTACCTGGAACCGGGCGATGAGGTCGTCCTGCGGGTTGAGCGCCTGGGCGCCCTGGCGACACCGATCGTCGCTCGACCGGGATGACCCGAGGCCTGCCCCCGAACATCACGATCGAGCCGATGCGGCCTAGTCATTGGCCGGCTGTCCGCGCGATCCACGAAGCCGGCATCCTGAGCGGCAACGCCACGATCGAACGCGAGCCGGCTTCCGACTGGTCGAGCTGGAGTGAGGCTCATCGGCCCGACTGCCGGCTGGTCGCGGTTGACCCGGAGCGAGTCGTCGCCTGGGCCGCCCTCGCCCCGAGCTCGAGCCGGCAGGTCTATGCCGGGGTGGCCTGGCTGAGCGTCTACGTGGCCACCGATATGCAGCGACGGGGGATCGGCGGGGCGCTCCTCGCCGCCCTGATTGATGCTTCCGAGGCCGCCGGGATCTGGACCCTCCAGGCCGGGATCCTGATCGAGAACAGCGCCAGCCTCGCGGTCCACCGGGCAGCCGGCTTCCGGCGGGTCGGTGTCCAGGAGCGAATCGGCCGCGATCGGCCCGGGCGCTGGCGCGATGTCGTGTTGCTGGAGCGCCGGAGCACGACGGTGGGGATCGGCTGATGCGGCGGCCGTACCCGCGCTAGGCTGGGGCCAGGAGGAGCCGGGCATGTTCTACGTCTCGGAAGGCAGCATCCCGCACAAGCGCCATACCCAGCATCGGGCCGCGGATGGCGGGCTGTACTCCGAGGAGCTCTTCGGGGTCGAGGGCTTCGTTGGCCGGAGTTCGCTCCTCTACCACCTCCTGCCGCCTACCCGGACCCATCGAATCGAACCTGGTCAGGTGGTCGCGATCGAAGAGTCGGACGACGGCGTCCATCGCCACCGCTTGGTCAAGACGGGACTGCTGGTCGCCCAGGGCGATGCCCTGTCCGGCAGGATCCCGCTCTTCTTCAACGCGGATGTGACGATGGGGGTCTGCCTGCCTGCCGAAGCAATGGCCCCCGACGAGTTCTATCGCAATGGCGAAGCCGACGAGATGCTGTTTGTCCATACCGGTGAGGGCGTCCTCGAGACCGTCTTTGGCGACTTGCGCTACGGACCGGGCGATTACCTCGTCCTGCCGATCGGCACCACCTGGCGGCTGGTGCCGGACGTGGGCTCGGCCCAGCGGATGCTCTGGCTGGAATGCCCCAGCGAGCTCGAGCCCCCGAAACGCTACCGCAACGACTATGGCCAGCTGCTCGAGCACAGCCCGTACTCGCAGCGCGATATCCGGCGCCCGGAGTTCCGACCGCCGAACCCGTCCAGCGGCGAGTTCCGGGTCGGGGTCAAGGCCCGTGGCCGGCTGACCACCTACTACTACGCCACGCACCCATTCGACCTGGTCGGCTGGGACGGCTACCTGTGGCCGTATGCCTTCAACATCTCCGACTTCGAGCCGATCACCGGCCGGGTCCATCAACCACCGCCGGTTCATCAGACCTTCCAGGCCAACAACTTCGTCGTCTGCTCGTTCGTGCCCCGCAAGTTCGACTACCACCCGTTTTCGATCCCGGCGCCGTACAACCACTCGAACATCAACTCGGACGAGGTGATCTACTACGTCGCCGGCAACTTCATGAGCCGGCGCGGAGTGGACATCTCGTCGTTCACGGTCCACCCGGCCGGCATCCCGCACGGCCCCCATCCGGGCACGGTCGAGGCCTCGATCGGCAAGGACCGGACGGAGGAGCTGGCGGTGATGGTCGACACGTTCCGGCCGCTCCGGATGACTCGCCAGGCGGCCGACCTCGACGATGACCGTTACCCGTATTCGTGGCTGCCGCCGGCCGAGGGATCCGACGAGGCCAGCCGGCTCGTCGAGCGCGGCCCGGAGGCCTTCCCGGACTGAACGCCGAATGAGCAGAGACCCGGCTGAAGCCGGGCCTCTGGCTGTGCCTGGGGTCCCGTTGCGGCGGGCTACGTGGACGAGCCGCCTGCGCTCAGCGGCTGATCGTCATCGAGCGAGACCTGCACCATCTTCGACCTGACGCCACTACCACCAACGTAGAACAGGCCGCCGATGATGAACAGCACGACCAACGGCAGCACCTGGGTCAACTCGTATTGGCCCCGGGTGAAATTTGATGGGAGCGACGCGTCCGGGGCCGCCGTGAGGATTCCGGGATAGAGCAGGGCGGCGGTCGCCAGGATCGCGAAGGCCGTAGTCAGGATGCCGATGAGCCAGACCCCGGCCATGCCACCCGGCACGGAGTAGGGCCGATGCACGTGCGCATGGCTCATTCGAAGCTTGATCAGCGCGGGGAAGATCGCAATATATGAGATGGTCGTCGTCGAGATCGCCAGGCCCAGGACAACGACGAAGTACTTGTTCGCGTCGCCGCTGACTAGTCCGAAGGCCATGAGCATCACCACGGTCGCAACGATCCCCGAGGTGAGGTTGACCGCAATCGGCGTGCCGAACTTGGCCGAGAAGGTACCTAGGATGCGCGGCGCGGAGCCATCGAGGGCGGCCATCGCCTGGGCCCGGTCGGCGCCCATGATCCAGGTCGTGCCACTCGAAAGCAGGGCCAGGATGAACGCGATCGCGCAGATCCCACCAAGGAGTGTCCCAAGACCGGTCAGGGTGACCGTCCCGTTGGCCGCGATGCTCCCGCCGTAGATCGTGAAGACGGTCTGGATCGAAGTGATGAAGCCCGACAATCCCGTGATCTTGTCCTTGGGCAGGACGAGCAGGATGGCCAGGATCGGCCCGCCGTAGAGCAGGACAGTCCCGATCGCCGAGCGGAAGACGGCGAATGGGACGTCTCGCTTGGGATCCTTCATCTCCTCGCCGGCTGCGCTCGGCAGCTCGAAGCCTACGTAGTTGAAGAACAGGACCGGGACGAGGCCGATGAAGCCTACGTAGCTCACCCCAAAGTCGCCGACCCCGAAGCCCTTAACCCCGTTCTGGGCGGCGTACAGGGCGACGGAGATGACGAACAGGCCGAGGACGCCGATCCGGACGAAGGCCCCGATCGTCGGGATCCATTTCCCGACGTTGAACGACAGGATCGCGGCGATCACGCTGAACCAGATGAACGCCAGGACGAAGACGATGTCGCCCAGGGTGGCCGTCCCCAGGAGCGTTGGCCCCGGCAGTGAGCTGCCGCCATTGAAGAACGTCTGGAACGTGGTCAGCGCCAGGATGCCCAGCGAGCCGCCGACCCAGATCGGGTTGGAAACCCAGTAGATCAGGGCGTTGACCGCGGCGACCTTGCGACCGAAGGCCAGGCGCGTCCAGATGTATGGTCCGCCTTCTTCAGGAAACGCAGTGCCGAGCTCCGAGGTGAGCAGCGCATACGGGACGAAGAAGACCAGGCCCAGGATCGCCAACCAGCTGAATCCTTCGGGGCCCTTGGCCGCGACACTGCCGATCGTATCCAGGCCAACCAGGGTGCAGATCAGGAAGAAGAGGATGTCAAACCGCGCGAAATGCTTCTTGAGCTTCTTCTTCTCCTCGACGGCCGCCGATGTCGTGACATCGATCATGTCAAGCGGTAGCGCGAGACCAGTCACGGACCCCTCCTACGGTGGCTTCTCCACTCTCCGCAACGCCATGTTCGGCCGCGCGGTTCCGGAGAGGGTAGTCGCCCGGTCCCGCCGGAATCAATGCGAATTTTCGGCTGGCGTGCGCGGGCTGGCCGCGATCGTCGGGCCTGGGCGGCCGTCAGGCTCCGAACATCGCCCGGCACCCGTCGAGGCTATCGATCAGGACTTCCGAGCGCGACCGGCCGAGCCATTCGGCGCGGCTCATCCGGAAGCGCTCCGTCTCGCGGGCGACCCCCTCGGGCGCGATCGAGCCGATCCCGTTGGGCCGGTAGCCGAGCGACCGACTGACCCCGGCCGACGCCGGGTTATCGAAGAACGCCTCGGTCGTGGCCGCCTCCGCGTCCAGCCCGTCGAAGGCCAGGGCCAGGACCGCGGCGCGCATCTCCTTGCCCAGGCCACGGCCCTGGTCCGGCCGCCCAAGCCATGAACCGGTGTTAACGGCCCGAAATGTCGCGAACTCCCGGGCGGCGAGTGATTGGCTGCCGATCGGCCGGCCGCCGAGGAAGACCGCCAGCTCCAGGCTCCAGGCCTCCGGCGTCCAGTCGGCGCGCTGCTTCCAGTGCCACTGGATGTACTCGCGCTCGAAGCGGGGGCTGGGTTTGGTCGACCACGCGACACCGAAGGGCATCTCGCTAGCCGGGTGAATTCCCGCCTTCGCGATCAGGCACAGCTCGCCGATCTCGACCTCGTTCGGCAGACGCAGCTCGAGCCGCTCGGTTCGGAGCCGCAGGTGGTAGAGCGGCCAGAGGGGGTCTGTCATCACCGGATCATCGGGTCGGAGCACGGTTGATGTCTACTTGCCCTGAACTCTTGGGGCCCGCGGCTCGAGCCCTGACTTTTGGTGCGCCCAGAGCGACAAACGGCGCATTTTCGGGCTGACGCGGGCATCGACTGGCCAACCTGGAAGGGTGTTTATCCCGGGCCACGCTCGCGCCGGGATGGAAACATGCCCTCAGGCGGCTGGCTCGAGCCCGACGCTGCGTCCTTCGCGCCGTTTGTCGCTCCGGGTGCAACATCGGCATCCGCCCAGGGCCGCGCGACCGCCGGCATCCGCCCAGGGCTGCGCGGCGGCCCCATCCGCCCAGGGCTGGGACCGCGTCCGCTCCCCCGATCCGGCGAATGATGAGCGCTACTCGTCGGCGATGCGGATCGCGGCCAGCCCGAGCGGCTCCGTCAGCGGGACGCCCCGTCGAAGCTGGGCCAGGATCACCCCGCCGATGACCAGGGCTCCGCCAACGAGCTGAATCGGTCCAAGGCGCTCTCCCAGCAGGAGTGCCGCGAGGCTGATCGTCCAGACTGGCTCGACCGTGCTGATCAGCGAGGCCTGGGCGGCGCCGATCCGGCGCGATCCGGCGGAGAACGTCTGGATTGCCACGAACGTGCTGATGACAGCCACGGCCGTGATCCCCGGCCAGGCCGATGCGGGGATCCGGCCTGGCTCGACGGGTGCGCCGCTGGCCAGGGCGATCAGCCAGAAGCCGACTGCCGTCGACGTCATCATCAGGGCCGCGGCCGTCGCGGCATCGGTCCCATCGGCCGACGCATCGCCCAATCGGTCGGGGCGCTCACCCGACAGCCGCGCCTGGCACACGATCCAGACCGAATAGATCACCGGCGAGGCGATCGCCTGGAGCAGCCCAGCCAGCGGCGGGGCGGACCCAGTCGGAATGCCGCCGATCGCCAGGACTACCCCGAGGAGGGCCAGGCTCAGGGCGGCCCAGGCTCGCCGGCCCCTGAGCGGCCGGCCGAGCCTCAGGGTCAGGACGGCCACGATCGCCGGGTAGACGTACACGATCAGGGCCGCCAGCGAGGCCGACACGGTCTCCAGCGCGGCGTAGTAAGTCCCGCTGTTGCCCAGGTAGACCAGGCCCAGGATCAGCGAAACGGCCAGCCGCCGTCGATCGATCCGGCGCAGCCCGGCGCGGCGCCCGGCGCTGAGCAGGAGCCAGGTCCAGGAAAGGGCCGCGGCGAGGCCGAAGCGCCAGGCCAGGAGGGTGAGCCAGCCGACGCCCTCCGCGTAGACAGGCTTGGCGAAGAGTGCCCCGGATCCGAAGGATGCCGCCGAGACCAGGACGAGGAGCACTCCCACGACGCGGCGGCGGTCCACCGCCCGAGCCTAGCAGGGGCCGCACAGGGTCGTGGACTGGCCGCGCGCCAGCGTCGGGGACGGTTCGCACTACACTGGGGGCGTGACTGAAACTACCGAGCGCGCCGTTGCCGAGCGTGTTCCAGCGCTCGCCCGGGAGACGCTTAGGGTCGTCCAGCGGCGGGGGCCGCTGACCGTGCCGCCGGGAACGTCACTGGCCGACTGCCTTCGGGTGATCCAGCGTTCCGGCGTGGGCGACTCCGTCCTCGTGACCGATGGTCAGGGGCGCCTTGCTGGTGTCCTGACCGAGCGGGATATCTTCAACCGGCTCGTCGGCGAGCCGGTTGACCTTCGCCGACCGGTCGAGTCGATGATGAACCGCGAGCCGCGCACATTCCACATTGACGAAACGGTCCACGACGCGATCCGGCTGATGGCGACGGGGGTCTATCGAAATGTGCCGATCGTGGACGACGACCGTCGAGTGGTGGGCATCGTCCGCCAGGTGGACATCCTCAAATACCTGGCCGAGGCCTTCCCGGAGGCGCTCCTCAACCTGCCGCCCCGGCCGCATCAACGGATGAAGGAGTCCGAGGGCGCGTGACGACGACCATCAAACGTCCGGTCGAGGTGCTCGAGCTCGATCGGGTCACGATCCGCTTCGCCGGCGACTCCGGAGACGGGATGCAGTTGACCGGCACCCAGTTCACCCGGACCGCGGCGGTCTTCGGCAACGACATCAGCACCCTGCCGGACTTCCCGGCCGAGATCCGGGCCCCGGCGGGCAGCCTGCCCGGCGTGTCGGGCTTCCAGCTGAGCTTCTCGAGCAGCGACATCCACACGCCGGGCGATCAGCCCGATGTGCTCGTGGCCATGAACCCGGCCGCCCTCAAGTCGAACCTCGGCGATCTGCCGCCCGGCGGCGCCCTGATAGTCAACGAGGATGCCTTCACCCCGGGCAACCTGAACAAGGTCGGCTACGCCAGCAACCCCCTCGTGGACGGCTCGCTCTCCTCGTGGAACCTGTTCGCGATCCCGATCGGTGCGCTCAATTCGCGCGCCCTCGAGGGCCTCGGCCTGACCAGCAAGCAGGTGGATCTCACCAAGAACTTCTTCGCCCTCGGCCTGATGTTCTGGCTGTACGAGCGTTCCATGGAACCGACGATCAAATGGATCGACGACAAGTTCGGGAAGCGGCCGGTGATCGCCGAGTCGAACAGGCGGGCACTCAAGGCCGGCTACGCCTTCGGCGAGACGACCGAGATGTTCCACACCACGTACCGGGTTCCAGCGGCTCATCTGCCGCCCGGGACGTACCGCAACATCACTGGCAATGAGGCGGCGGCCCTTGGCTTCGTGGTCGCCGGACAGAAAGCCGGGCGGAACCTCTTCTACGGCTCGTATCCGATCACCCCGGCCAGCGACATCCTGCACCAGCTGGCGACCTACAAGAACTTCGGGGTGAAGACGTTCCAGGCGGAGGACGAGATCGCGGCGATCGGTAGCGCGATCGGGGCGAGCTATGGCGGTGCGCTCGGGATGACCGGCACGTCGGGGCCGGGGATCGCCCTGAAGTCGGAGGCGATCAACCTGGCGGTCATGGTCGAATTGCCGCTGATCGTTATCGACGTCCAGCGAGCCGGACCATCGACCGGGATGCCGACCAAGACCGAGCAGGCCGACCTGCTCCAGGTGCTCTACGGCCGCAACGGTGATTCACCGATCGCCGTGGTCGCCCCGGCCACGCCGGCCGAGTGCTTCGACCTCGCCTTCGAGGCGGTGCGCCTGGCCCTCAAGTACATGACCCCGGTGGTCTACCTGTCGGACGCGTTCCTGGCTACCGGCGCCGAGCCGTGGCGCCTGCCCGACGTGGATTCGTTGGCCGACATCTCGGTCGCCAACCGGACCGAGCGGGCCGGCTTCCACCCCTACGACCGGGATCCGGTCACGCTGGCCCGGCCATGGGCCGTGCCGGGCACGGCCGGTCTGGAGCACCGCATCGGTGGGCTCGAGAAGGCGGATATCAGCGGCAACGTCAGCTATGACCCCGATAACCATCACCTGATGCAGACGCTCCGGGCCGCCAAGATCGCCGGGATCGCCAATGACATCCCGGATCTCGAGGTGTTCGGGCCGGCTCAGGGCGATCTGATGATCCTTGGCTGGGGCTCCACCTACGGCTCCATCCGGAGCGCCGTGGAGCGGCTGCAGGCCGACGGCCACGCCGTGGCCCACGCTCATCTGCGCCACCTCAACCCGTTTCCCAACAACACCGGCGCGGTCCTGGCGGGCTATCGCCGGGTGCTCATCCCGGAGCTCAATCTGGGCCAGCTGCTGCTGCTCATCCGGGCTCGCTACCTCGTCGACGCGGTCGGCTATGACCGGGTCCGGGGCAAGCCGTTTCGAATCGCCGAGATCGTGGCCGAGGCCGAGCGCCTGCTGGCCGAGAACTGAGGATCAGGACCGTGACCGAACCGATTGCCATCGCCCCCACTCCGGAGGATCCGCCCCTCAGCCCGGAGAACGCGGCCGTCCTGGTCCAGCTCACGCGCAAGGACTTCGTGTCGGACCAGGAGGTCCGCTGGTGCCCCGGCTGCGGCGATTACTCGATCCTGGCCCAGACCCAGAAGGTCATGCCCGATTTCGGATTCCCCAAAGAGAACATCGTGTTCATCAGCGGGATCGGCTGCTCGGGCCGGCTCCCGTACTACATGAACACCTACGGCTTCCACACCATCCACGGCCGAGCTCCGACGATCGCGACGGGGCTCAAGGCCGCCCGGCCGGACCTGATGGTCTGGGTGATCACCGGCGACGGGGACGCCCTGTCGATCGGCGGCAACCACATCCTCCACTCGATGCGCCGCAACGTCGACATCAAGGTGGTGATGTTCAACAACCGGATCTACGGCCTGACCAAGGGCCAGGCATCGCCGACGTCAGAGTTCGGCAAGGTCACCAAGTCGACCCCGGCCGGCACGATCGACCACCCGATCAGCCCGCTGTCGGTGGCGCTGGCGGCCGAGGCGAGCTTCATCGCCCGCTCCGTCGACACCCACACCGAGCATCTCCAGGCCACCCTCAATCGGGTCGGCTGGCACCACGGCTCGGCCTTCGTGGAGGTGCTCCAGAACTGCAATATCTTCAACGACGGCGCCTATCGCGAGTTCACCGACCGGGAGGTCCGCGAAGACCGGATGCTGGTCCTGGAGCACGGCAAGCCGATGATCTTCGGCAAGGACCGCGACCGGGGTCTCCGACTCAACGGGCACCAGCCGGAGGTCGTCCGACTTGGCGAGAATGGGATGAGCGAGGCGGACCTGCTCATCCACGACGAGACTGACCCCTTGATCGCGTTCATGCTCTCGCGCATCTTCTGGCCCGAGTTCCCGGTTCCGGTCGGGGTAATTCGGGACGTCCGGCTGCCCACCCACGACGAGCTGATGACGGCCCAGGTCGAGGCGGCCGTGGCCCAGCGCGGCGTCGGCGACATCCACGCGCTGCTGACCGGCAGCGAGACGTGGCTGGTCGAGTAGGCGAAGCAGTCAAATGACGATCTGCCCGGTTTGCCACCATCAGAATTTCGCCGGCGAGGACCTGTGCGCGGAATGCGGCGCGGACCTGACCGCGGTGGACTTGCCCCAGGATGCGATCGACTTCCACGGTCGGCTCCTCGGCGAGCACCTCGACGTGCTCGGGGCCAAGCCACCGCTGACTGTGCCGACCACGATGGCCCTGGACGAGGCGATTGGCCTGATGCATACGGGGCCGGTTGATTGCCTGCTGGTGATGGCCGGCGACAAGCTGGCCGGCATCTTCACCGATCGCGACGCAGTGGTTCGGACGACCGGCATCCGGCTCAGCTCGTTCCTCGTCCGCGACTTCATGACCCGAGATCCTGTGGTCCTCCGCCACGACGAGACGATCGCGATTGCCATCCACAAGATGGCCGTCGGCGAGTTCCGGCATATCCCGATCGTGGAGAACGGCCGGCCGATCGGGGTTGTCGCCGCGGCCGATGTCTTCCGGCACATCCTCGACGTCATCGGGTGAGCGACGGCGGCCACCCGGTGATCCCGGTCGTGCGCTACGCCGAGCGAATCGCCCGGGCTGCTCAACTAACCGCGGGGGCCCGCCTGGACGCCTGTCTGATCGGCGTCGGTGCGGACCTGCGCTACCTGACCGGCTACCAGGCAATGCCGCTCGAGCGCCTGACGATGCTCGTCGTGCCCGCCCGCGGGCCGGCGGTCCTGATTGCGCCGCGGCTCGAGGTCAGTTCGGCTCGAGCCTGCCCGGCGGTTGCCGGCGGCTTCCTGGAGGTCGTCACCTGGGATGAGACCCTGGATGCCGTCGCGCTGCTGGTCGAACGTCTCGGGGCGGCGCTGGGATTGGCGGCAACCGGGATCCGTCGGGTGGCGGTCAGTGATCGAACCTGGGCAACCTTCCTGCTGCGCCTGCAAGCCGCTCTGCCCGCCGCCGCCTTCGAGGTTGCGTCCACGATCACGCGCCAGCAGCGGATGGCCAAGGATGCCGATGAGGTCGCCCTCCTCCGCCTGGCCGCCGCGGCCGCCGACCGGGTGATCGGGCAGATCAGCCATGGCCGGCTGATCGGCCGCTCGGAGGCGGAGGTGAGCCGCGAGGTCCGGGAGCGGCTGGTCACGGAGGGCCACGAGCTGGCGGAGTTTGCGATCGTCGGCTCTGGGCCCAACAGCGCCTCGCCCCATCACGAGGCCTCCGGGCGGCTGATCGAGGCGGGCGAGCCGGTCGTGCTCGACATCGGTGGCACGCTCGATGGTTACACCTCCGACACGACGCGCACGATCTGGGTTGGCGGTGGTGACCCGGCGCTGGGTCCCGACCCCGAGTTCCAGCGACTGTTCGGCGTGCTGCACGAGGCGCAGGCCGCCGCCGTCGCTGCCGTCCGGCCGGGCATGCCCTGCCAGGACCTCGACGCGACTGCTCGCGGGATCATCACCGCCGGCGGCTACGGCCCCCAGTTCTTCCACCGGCTGGGGCACGGGATTGGGCTGGAGGCCCATGAGGACCCGTACCTCGTCGCCGGCAACCGGGAGCCGCTCCAGGCGGGCTACGCCTTCAGCGTGGAGCCCGGGATCTACCTCGAGGGCCGCTACGGGGCGCGTCTCGAGGACATCGTCGTGTGCGGACCGGTTGGCCCGCTCGTCCTCAACCGCTCGCCGCTCGACCTGCAGGTCGTGGACGGACGCTGATCGCTCGTGGCGGGCGGCCCGTCGGGCCCGATGAACGGCGCGGGGTATGATCGGTCGATCGGAGCGCCCAGCCGATGGGCGATCGCCCAACACTCGATCGGACCCATGTCGCCTCATTGTTCGCAGCCCAATCGATGAGCCGCCACACTCACCGCCGCCTCGCCGAACCGCGCCGCTTCGTCCGCGCCGGGCAGGCCGAGGCGTCGCAGCCGGTCCGCTTGGCGACTCCCGAGCCCGCCGTGCCAGACGGGCCGTCGCCGCCCCCAGGCGCCGCCCTGGTCGGCGCAACCATCCCGGCGGCGGCTCTGCCGATGGCCATGGTGCAGGCGCCCATGACCGCCGAACGCGTTCTCCTCGATGAGCCCAACGGCCTGCCCGGCGGCCAGCCCAACGGCCTGCCCGGCCTTCTTCCGGGCGGCCTGCCCGGCGGAGGTTGCACCCCCGCCCAACTGCGTCGGTTCATCAAGAGCCGCGCCTACCTGCCCGTCCACGAGATCCGACGTCGCTTCGGGATCGAGAGCGCGGACGACGACGTGACCGGGTTCTCGGTCGACAACGGTCGAGTCTTCGTCGGCTTGCCCCTGCGCGAGGGCCGGATCCTGGGCGACCTGGTCCGGGCCGGCGAAGTTGGCTACGAGATGCAACTTGATCCCGAGGCGCCGATCATCATCGGCGTCTACCCGATGCGGCCGGTGACCCGCCAGTAGTCCGGTGGCCTGTCGAGGCACGCTCAGCGGACCGCCGGGCTGTCGCCAAGACGACATGTCGGGCGTCATTGAAATCGCTGGACGTGCCTCCGTCGGTCGGCCAAGATTGCGCCACAGCCCCCGGACCGACCGGCGGCACCACCGGACCACCGGCGGGGACATAGGAGACGAGTGATGCCAAGCAGAAATAGGTTCGCGCCGGGTGAAGGCCTCCTCATGAAGGTCATCGGCGACGAGGATGTCGAAGGCCACTGGATGCCTGACGCCGGCTCATCGATGCGCCTGGCCAAGGCCCGCAACTCGGACATCGAGCGCGACGCCCGCCAGCACCAGCTGGCGAACGACGCTCGTCAGCACCGCCTCGACAACGATCCGAAGCGGACCCACCAGAAGGGCTGAGGCCCTGCCCGGCCGATCCCGACCCCGCTCGGGATCGGCCTCCGAACGCACGAGGCCGCATGGCCGACGGACCAATCGAACTGGCATTTGCGCGCAGCGCCCTTCGGCGCTGCGTGCTTTTCGCGCAGGTGGACGATGCCACCCTGGACACGGTGTGTGCCTCGCTGCGCGCCCGTCGTTACCGGCGGAACGAGACGATCTTCCACCAGGGCGACCCGGGCGACGCCCTGTACATCGTCGAGTCCGGTTCAGTCAAGGTGGTCCTGCCCTCACCGGAAGGCGAGGACGCTGCGATCATCGCCACCCTCGACCGGGGCGCATTCTTCGGCGAGCTGGCACTCCTCGACGGTGCCGATCACAGTGCCACCGCGATCGCCGTCGAGCCGACCCAGGCGCTTGTCCTGCGGCGCGAGCCCTTCGAGCACCTGGTGGAAGACGACCCGGCTCTCCGCAAAGCCCTGATCGCGGGCCTCGTGGCCGAGCTGCGCAGGCTCACCAGCCATGTTGGAGAGCTGCACTTCCTTGACCTGCCCGGGCGACTGGCCAGCCGGATCGTGGCGATTGCTCGTGAGGCGGATCCGGCCGCGACAACCAACCTGGTCCTCGAGTGGCCGTACACCCAGTCGGATCTCGCCGGGATGATCGGCGGCACGCGCCAGACGGTGAACCGGCTCCTCCAGGACCTCGTGGCCCGCGGCCTGATCCTTGTGGAACGCGAGCAGCTCCTGATCCCCGACCTCGGCGCGCTCGCCCGCAGCGTGGATCGATGATTCCGCGGTGAGCCCACCCCGAGGGCCAGCCGACCGCCTCGATGCCGATGCCCTCGACCTGCTCCGCGCGATCGCCCGGCGGGGCGTGATCGCCCGACGTCTCGAGGAAGGTGCCGAGCGAGCCGTCCTGCGCTCGATCGTCGAAGCCACCGTCCGCCTGTTCGACGCCGAGGCGGCCTCGATCGCCCTGTACGACCCGGCCCTCGGTCAACTCGTCTTCGAGGTTGCGGCGGGCGAGCAGGGCCAGGGCGTGATCGGGCTGGCGATTGCCCCGGACCAGGGGATCGCCGGCTATGTCTTCACGACCGGGCAGGCGCTGGCCCTGTCCGAGGTCGAGAGCGATGCCCGCTTCGGGCGAGGCACGGCCGAGGCGACCGGCTACGTCCCGCGCTCGATCGTGGCCGTGCCGCTCGTCGATGAGCGTGGCACGATCGGGATCCTGGAGGTCCTCGACAAGCGCTCGTCGGTGGCATTCAGCCTGCGCGACATCGAGCTGGCCGGTGTCTTCGCCGGGCAGGCCACTGTCGCGATCCGGGCATCCCGCGTCGAGCGTGACCTGGCCAGCCTGCTCCGGGCGGCCTTGACGTCGCTGGCCGAGCCGGCTGATCGGCCCACGATCGAACGGATCGTCGGGCTCGCAATAGCCGATCTCGATGGCGACGACGAAGGCCGCCTGTGGACCATCGTCGACCGCGTGGCGCGACTGCGCCAGGCCGATCCGGGCGAGCTTGAGCTGCTGGCCGAGATCCTGGAGGTCGTGGCTCGCCGGGCGGAGGGTCGGGCGGAGCAGCGTCGGCGGTCCGGCCGGGCACGTGGGCCCAGGTGACCGAGGCGCTCCTGCCGGCCTGGAGCGAGCCGTTCGTCGGGGAGCGGCGCGCCGGGCTGTTGCGCTCACGACCACTCGGTGAGCTCGATCGGGCAACGATCTTTGAAGGTGCCGACGGCACCGGCGTCACCGTCGCGATCATCGATTCAGGGGTGGAACGCGACCACCCGGACGTCGGCGGCTGCCTGGTCCGGAGCGTCGTCGTCGACCTCGACGCGGAGCAGGACGAACCGGTCGTCCACGAGGACCCGGAGTCGCTCGACGTCGTCGGCCACGGGACGGCCTGTGCCGGGATCATCCATGCCCTGGCCCCGGCCGCCCAGCTGATCTCGGTCCGGGTCCTGGGCCCCGACAACCGGGGCAAGGGGGCGATCTTCGCGGCCGGCCTGGAATGGGCGATCGGCGAGGGGGCTACGGTCGTCAACCTCAGCCTGTCATCGCGCAGCGAGGCGATGTTCCCGGTCTTCCACGACCTGGCCGATCGGGCCTACTTCGCCAACTGCCTGCTGGTCAGCGCGGCCAACAACGTCCAGGGTGCAAGCTATCCGTCGCTCTTCGCGGCCGTCGTGTCGGTGGCCGCCCACGACGTGGCTGATCCGTGGACGTGGTTCTACAACCCGGCGCCGCCGGTCGAATTCGGCGCCTACGGCGTCGATGTCGAGGTGGCCTGGAAGGGCGGTGGCCATGTCGTGGCGACGGGCAACAGCTTCGCCGCGCCGCACGTCGCCGGATTGGCCGCCCTGATCCGGGGCCGCTACCCCTCCGCGTCGCCGTTCGAGGTCAAGACGATCCTGGCCGCGACCGCCAACCGGCCGGGCTGAGCGTCCGGCCGGGCTACTCGCCCTTGCTGCCGGTCGGTCGGATCGAGCCGAAGTGGCCTTCCACGTCGTCGTCATCCTCGACCGTGGGGGCCTCCGGGCTCGCGTGGCCTTCAACGTCGGCCGAATGACCCGCCGGCTTGCTGCCGAGCTTGCCCGGGTCCTGGTCCTCATCCTGGTCAGTCATCGGTCCCATCCCTTGGTCGACGCCGGCGAGCCATCCTCGCCGATGCGATCAGGGCCACCCTACCCCCGCCGCGTGCCGGCGCCTAGGGCCTGGCCGACGGCCAGGGTGTCGGCCAGCCGACAACGGCGAGGTCAGTCCTTGCTAGCCGCGCCGCGGTGGAGGGCCAGCAGTCGGGGCGCCAGCTCCGGACCGGCGGTCACCAGGTCGAGAAACGCCGTCGCATCCAGGGCGAGCAGGCGGACCGGCGTCTTGGCCGTGACCGTCGCGCTGCGCGGAGCGCCGGTCAGCAGGCCAAGCTCGCCAAAGGCGTCATCCGCGCCGAGGCTGCGCAGGTGGCGGGCCACCTCGCCGGGCGCCCCGGTCTGGCTGACGTCGACCGAGCCGCCCAGGATCACGTAGAACCGGTCGGCAGCTTCGCCCTGCCGGATGATCGCCTCGCCGGCCGGCACCTCGACGGTCGTGCCGCGAGCGAGGCTGGCCGCCACTCGGAAACCCGGGATCCCGGCAAAGAGGGGCAGGGCCGAAACGCGCCGGGCGACGGCCGCCAGCTCGGGATCACCGGCCTCGACTCCGGAGCTCCCGACCAGGGCCGTGCCCAAGACGGCGCCGACCACGATCAGCGCGGCTGCCCCCGTAAGGACAACACCGACCCCGATCCGATCGGCCAGGATCGGCAGGGCGAAAGCGCCCGCGGCATAGGCCAGCGTACCCACGGTCTGGATCGAGCCGATCGCCCGACCGCGTACGCCGGCCGGCACGATCCGCTGAAGGAGGGTGGTGCTGACGACCTCGACCAGGAGGCTGCCGGCCGAGGCGATCGCGAGCGTCACGAAGCCGACAGCGAGGGTCGACGACCAGCCCAGGCCGGCAAGCCCGAGCGCAAAGATGACCGCCCCGGCGACGAGCGGCACGGACAGCCGACTACGAACGACGACAAGGCCCGAACCGACCGCGCCGAGCAGCCCGCCGACCCCGATCGCCGCATTGAGGTAGCCGGTGCCGTCCTCGCCCGCGCCGAGCTGGCGGGTGGCGAGGACGACGGTCAGGATGCCGATTCCACCGAACGCGAGTCCTGCCACGACATCGATCAGCGCGAGACCGGCCAGGGGTCGAAGGGGCAGTGCCTTCCCGACCGGCGCCGCGGGCTGGGCTGGGCCGGCCGCCCCGCGGGCCTCCGTCCCGCCCGTCTCCCCGGTCGAGGTCCCCGCGGTGGAGGGCAACCGCCAGAGGACGATCGCGATCACCCCGAACGAGGCCGCATTGAGCAGGAAGGCAGCCGTCAGGCCCCCGATCGCAATCAGGATCCCGGCGATTGCCGGGCCGACCACGAAGGCGAGGTTGTCGAGGCTCGACCAGGCGCTGTTGGCCGGCCCCAGCTCACGCTCGTCGGTGACCAGGCTGGGCAGGTACGAGCCGATCGTCGGACCGAAGAACGTCGAGAAGCAGGTCCCCAGGATCGCCAGGCCGACGATCGCGGCCAGCGGACCGTGGCTCGCCTGGAGGGCGGCCAGGGCGAGCATGATCAGGCCTCGGGCGACGTCGGTGACGAGCAGGACCAGCCGCCGGTCGAAGCGATCGGCGACGATCCCGGCCGGGATCGACAGGACCACGTAGGGCAGGACCCGGGCCGCTCCGACGATCCCCAGGAGGACCGGGTCCGAGCTGGCCTGGTAGACGAGGACGAGCAGGGCGACCAGGTACAGCCAGTCGCCGATCGACGACACGAACTCGCCCCCGAGGAGCCGGACCAGCGGCCCGTTGCGAAGCAGCCCGCGGTAGGCGGTCAGGACGCTCATGACGCCCGGCGCGGCGGATGGACGCCCTCGCGGCCGAGCAGCGCGAGCTTGATCTCCAGGAGTGCCTCGTGCTCGCCGAACCAGCCTCCGCCGTAGCCGCCCAGCGTTCCATCGCCGGCGATCACCCGGTGGCAGGGGATCAGCAGGCCGATCGGGTTTCGACCAACGGCGCCGCCCACGGCCCGTGCCGCGCCGCGCCGGCCGATCCGTTCGGCCAGCCGACCGTAGCCGATCGCTTCGCCCCACGCGAGCTGGCGCACGCCCCCGAGGACGAGACGATCCCAGTCGGTTGCACCGGGTAGGGCGATCGGGACGCCGGCGACCGCTGCCGGCTGCCCGGCCAGCAGGGCCGAGATCGCCTGAGCGGCCTCGTCGAGCCGCCAGCGGACCCTGGCGGAGGACTGCTCAGACGAGCGAGGGACCTCGCCCAGCCGGTGCAGGCAGGCCGTCGCGAAGGAGTCCGCCGTGGACAGCACGTCGAGGGCGAGGACTGTGTCCTCGTCGGCGGCCAACCGAATCGGTCCCCAGGGCGCTGAGACTACGGCGATCCCGATCACGCCGGTCTGATCATGCCCCGGTGTAACGCCGGAAGATCGCGACCGCATTCTGGCCACCGAACCCGAAGCCATTGACCATGACCGTGTCGATCTTCGCCGGGCGGGCGGTCAGCGGCACGTAGTCGAGATCGCATTCGGGGTCGGGGCTGTGGAGGTTGGCCGTCGGCGGGATGATCTGGTCGCGGATTGCACCGCAGGCCGCCAGGGCGCTGGCGATCCCGGCCGCTCCGACGAGGTGGCCGATCATCGATTTCGGCGAGCTGATCGGCACCCGGCTCGCCTGCACCCCGAAGGTGGCCTTGATTGCCCGCGTCTCGGTCACGTCGTTGAGCGGGGTGGCTGTCCCGTGGGCCACGATGTAGTCGATCTCGTCGGTCGCCACCCCGGCATTGCGGAGGGCGTTGGTCATGGCCCGGGTCGCTCCCCGGCCGGTAGGTTCGGGGGCGCTGATGTGGAACGCATCGGAGGTCAGGGCGCCACCCAGGATCTCGGCCAGTGGTGTCGCTCCGCGGGCCAGGGCATGCTCCAGCGACTCGACGATCACGGCCCCGCCGCCTTCCCCGAGGACGAACCCGTCGCGGCTTGAGTCGAACGGACGCGAGGCGTGCTCGCCATCGTCGTTGCGCTTGCTCAAGGCGCCCATGTTGCCCAGCGCCGCGATCGCCATGGGCAGGACCGGGGCCTCCGCACCGCCGGTGATCACGACGTCACACTCCCCGTCGCGAATCAGGCGGAGAGCATCGTGAAAGGCGATCACCGATGACGCACAGGCGGCCACCTGGGTCATGACCGGCCCGGTTAGGCCGTACTCCATGGACAGCATGCAGGCGCCCATCGAGCCGGACAGGGCCGGCACGGCGAAGGGGCTGACGAAGCGCGGGCCCTTCGTATCGGAAACGTGGGTCCCGTCGATGATCTGCTCGATCCCGCCACCGCCGGTGTTCATCACCACGCCGACCCGGTCGCGCTGGTCCTGGCTCATCGCGGCGAAGTCGATCCCGGAGGAGGCCACCGCCTCTTTTCCGGCCGCCATCGCAAACTGGATGAAGCGGCTCATCCGGCGGGCCATCTTGGCATCCATCGCCACGGTCGGGTCGAAGTCGAGAACCTCCGCCGCGATCTTCACCTCGAAGTTGGCCGGGTCGAAGGACCGGATCCGGCGTGTCCCCGAAACGCCCGCCACCAGGTTGCCCCAGTACGTCGGGAAGTCGCCGCCATTGGGCATTACGGCCCCCAGGCCGGTGATCACGGCGCGTCGGGCGGGGTCAGAACTCGGCGGCACGGGTTACCTCAGAGGCGCTACGGCGGGCGCGACGATTGTAGGGGCCCGACCGGTCGCTGGGCGATTGCCGGCGGGACGGTTCAGTCGCCGTCGTAGCGCTTGAAGATCACCGCCCCGTTGTGGCCGCCCAGGCCGATGTTGTTCGAGAGGGCGTAGCGGATCCGTGCGTCATGGGTTTCGGTTACCACGAACAGGTCGCACTCGGGGTCCGGTTCACGGTAGTTGAGCGTTGCCGTGATCGTCTGCTCGGCCACCGACATCACCGTGGCGAACGCCTCGAACGAGCCGGCCGCACCCATCATGTGGCCGGTCAGCGACTTGGTCGCGCTGATCGCGATCTTCGGCGTGTGGTCCCCGAAGACGTGCCAGATTGCCTCGGCTTCGCGAGCGTCGCCCAGTGGTGTCGAGGTCCCGTGCGGATTGAGCAGGTCCACCTCGTCGGCGGGCACGCCCCGCCGGTCGAGGGCCATCTTCATCGCCCGGGCGGAGCCGCCGCCGTGGGCCACCGGCTGGATCATGTCCCAGCCGTCAGCCGCCGAGCCATAGCCCACCACTTCGGCGTAGATATGGGCGCCGCGCGCTTTGGCCAGCTCGAGGTCCTCGAGGAAGAGCGAGCCGGCACCCTCGCCCAGGACGAATCCGTCGCGGGTTTTGTCGAACGGGCGCGAGACGGTGCTGAGTGGCTCGCCGGGCCGGGGCATCCCCAGCCCGCGCATGTTGCCAAAGCCGGCGTGGGCGACTTCCAGGAGCGGCGACTCGGTCGAGCCGCTGATCACCGCGATGCAGTCGCCGCGGCGGATCGCCTCGGCGCCCTCGGCCACGTTGTGGGTCCCCGTAGCGCACGCCGAGGCGATGCACACGTTATGGCCGATCGCGCCGGTCTCGATCGCAATCAGCCCGGAGGCAGAGTCGACCAGGCCGTAGGCGATGAAGGTCGGCGTGACGAAGCGGGGCCCTTTGCGCTCGAGGAGGTGGTGATTATCGATCATCAGCTGCTGTCCGCCGGCGCCGCAGCCGAAGACGACGCCAACCTCCGTCCGGTTCTCGTCGTTGATCTCGAAGCCCGAGTCGGCCACAGCCTGCTTGGCTGCGGCGACGCCGAACTGGGTGCTCGATTCGGTCCGCCGGGTCTGCTTGGCGTCGAGCCAGTCGAGTGGATTGAAGCCCTTGACCTCGCCGGCGGCCTTGGCCTCGTAGCGGCTGACATCGAAGTAGGTGATCTCGGCCAGTCCGGAGCGGCCGTTGAGCAGGGCATCCCAGGCGGTTGCCTTGTCATTGCCGACGGGGCTGATCACGCCGAGGCCGGTGACGGCGACGCGGCGGTTGTAATCGGGTGGGCGCACGAGTCTGGAATCCTCCGGTGAGTGGGACAGCGCTACGGGACGGCGAGGCCGTCGGGGGCGTTCTGGGCGTCAGTAGCGAGCGTGGTGGCGCCGGGTGCAATCCGGCTGATGAGGCCGGTCAGGACCCGGCCCGGACCGATCTCGATGAATGTGGTAACGCCGTCGGCGGCCATCGTCTCGACGGCCCGGACCCAGTCGACGCCGGCCGTCAGGTGCTCGACAAGCTCCATCCGGGCATCGTCGGCGGTCCGGATCGGGCGGGCATCGGCGTTCGCCAGGCCGGCCGGATGGGGGTCGTGGAAGCTGACCCCGGCCAGGACGGCCGTCATCTGTTCGGCAGCCTCGGCCATCAGCGGTGAGTGAGCGGCGACGCTCACCGGGAGCTCGATTGCCCGTCGGGCGCCGAGTGTCCTGGCCAGCTGGAGTGAGGCCTCGACCGCTGCGCGCTCGCCCGACACGACTACCTGGCCCGGCGCGTTGCGATTGGCCACGCCGAACACGCCGAACGCCGAGGCACCGGCCACGAGCTCCGGTAGGCGGGCTTCATCGAGCCCGATCAGGGCGGCCATTCGGCCCTCCCGGCCGGAACTGGATGCCTGCATCAGGCGGCCCCGCTCCTTGACCAGCCGGACCCCGTCCGCCAGGTCGAGGGCGCCCGAGGCGACGAATGCGCTGTACTGGCCCATCGAATGGCCGGCGACGAACGCCGGCTCGGGGGCCGGCGCTCCGCCCGCCGCCGCGCGCGCCGCCCACCGCTCGCGCAGGGCGGCGAGGTAGGCGATTGACGTGGCGAGCAGGGCGGGTTGGGCATTCTCGGTCAGGTTCAGGGTCTCGGCCGGACCCTCCCAGGCGAGCCGGCTGAGCGACTCGCCCAGCGCCGCATCGGCCGCCGCGAAGACAGCGGCCGCGGCCGGCGACCGGGCGACCAGGGCGGCACCCATGCCGACGGTCTGTGACCCCTGGCCGGGGAAGACAAAGGCGATCGCGCTCATTCGTCCGAGCGTAGTCCGGTGCCACTCGACCATGATCGGAGCCGGTGCAAGGTTGCACGGATTCGACTGAGACCGTACGCTCCTGACATGTCCGATCGCCCCGGCCCACTGCGCTCGTCTCGGCCGACCGCAACCCGTCGGGTGATCGCCCGGATCTTCGAGGCGGACCTGTCGGCGCCGGTGGTGGCGGCCGCCATCCGGGCCCAGAACCCGCGCGAGATCTCCGAGCGGGTCGCAATGGGCCGGGCCCTGTGGCGGGAGCTGGTCATCGGTTTTGCGTCCCAGCTGGGCAGCCTCCGCCTTGGTTTTACTCAGCTGGCGGCCCTGTACGTCCTCGCGGACACCGGCACGACGACCGTTTCGGACCTGGCCGACGCGATCAACCGCTCACCGTCAGCCACGTCGCGGCTGGTCGACGGGCTGGTCAGGCGGCGCTTCGTCGAGCGCCGGATCGAGTCGGAAGATCGACGTCAGCGCAGCGTCGAGCTGACCCAGCGTGGCCACGCCCTCCTGCGGATGGTGGATCGGGCCCGGGCGGACCAGTTCCTGTCGGCCGTTCGACCGTTACCCGCGGCCGAGCGTGCCCTGATTGCGATGGGTGTGGCCGCCCTAGCCACTCACGCCATCTCGCGCCGCGGTCGCCTGATCCGCGCGCGGCGGGACTAGGTTCCTGGCCCGGACCCGAGGCGCGATTCGGCGCGCGGTGCGCCGTGGTCTCCGGCGTACGGCCGCGTGGTGCCTGGCGTCCGCCGTATGACCCCCATGCTTAGCGACCATCCATTGCGGTCCCACCGAGCAGTTTCGGCGCGCTGTTGCGAGGCCCTGGGCGGCGATCCACGCACGAATCGTGCTCAGGGGCCCCGCCCCGGCCGGTCCTCACAAGAGATCCGGTAGCTGAATCCTGCTCGGTAAGCATGTGGCTCATACGGCGGACGTTACGGCCGACGCTGGACCCCCCTGGGGCGGGAGGCGGCCGGTGGACGTGGGCGCATCGCCGAGCCGGGGCGCGGCGCCCAGGGGTACGGCGCCCAGGAGCACGAGCGGTCCCTAGGTCGAGCCGCCGAAGGCGACCACGATCATCCCCACGATGCCCACGAGCGTGGTGATTCCCACGATGAGGGCGATCATCAGGACGAGCAGCCACAGATAGCGGCGCTCGGAGTGGGCAGTCGCGTCCGGGTCGGGATCCTGGCCACCAGAGGGCCGCGGCGCCGCTAATCCGCGCCGCTCGGGGTCGAGTTCGCTGGGCGTCTGTGCGACCGGCATGGCGCCATCATGCCCGGAACGCGGCCAGGGCGCCGGGGCTCCGCCTGCGCCCGGGCCTTCACCTCCGCCCCGCCACGCCGCCCCGCCTCCGCCCCCGCCGG
>PLZO01000152.1 GCA_003152165.1 Chloroflexota bacterium | reverse complement strand
CGACCCCACAAGGCGGTATATCAGGTGTCGTTGCCACTCACCTTGTTGACGAGGACCGATAGCGGCGTCTGGCCATCGAGCTCGGCATGGGGACGCCGTCGATTGTAGGCGTCGACCCAGCCCGGCAGCGTCGCGAGGCGCTCTTGATTCGATCGGAAGAGTCGAGCGTACGCCCACTCCCGCTGGATCGTCCCGATGAGCCGCTCGGCCCATATATCGTTCTGGATAGGGTCAACGAGACGGACGGCGCCGTGGCCGGCGAACCGAACGCGATGGCTGCGCTTCGATATGCCGCCGACGGACAGGTCGGATGGTCTTGGGCAAGGAGTGCCAGCGATCGCCGGCCACGGGGCGGCCCGTCTCACCCGGAGCGGGTTGGGCAGAAGCTCGGTCGGACGAGGGGCGATGGCTCGATCACTCGATCTGCGAGTGCGCTCTAGGCAATGGAGTGCCACTCCCTCGTTGTTCGGCAACGGTCACCTGATGGACATCTGCGCTCGATCGCTCATATGGGTNNGGAGGTGGTCGGATGAGCGCGAGTCTGATCGTCGGCGTCGACCCGGGCCGATACGGCCACGGCGTCGTCGCCCGCACGGCCGAGGATATGGAGGTGCTCCGGGAGCGAGTCGACAACGATGCAGCGGCGATCGATGAGCTCGTCACGCGGGTCGTCGGGCTCGCCGGCGGCGCCGGCCAGGCCCTCTGGGTGATCGAGGCCGATGGCGGCGACGGCACGGTCCTGATCGGCGAGCTGCTGGCTCGCGGCGAGCTCGTCGCGACGCTCACGCCGACCGAAGTGGCCGTGCGTCGGAAGGGTCGCCGCCAGGCTCACAAGAGCGACCTCATCGACGCCGAGGTGTGCGCCCGGATCGGGCGCGAGGAGCAGGCCACGCTGCGCCACCTCGTGGCCGTGCCCGGGACGGTCGCCGAGATGCGGGTCCTCGCGCGATACCCTCCACGGCCTGATCCGCGATCGGACCCGGCTCATCAACCGGCTGCGCTTCCTGCTCAGCCAGTACTGGCCCGAGTTCCTCGCGGCTCGGGCGTTCGCGGCCCTCGACGGCGATGCGGTGACGGCGCTCCTGGTCGCGTTCCCGACCCAGAGCGCCCTGCGGACCCAGAACCCGCTCGAGTTGGCGGGGTTCCTGGCCGGCCAGCGGTATCGGCGCCGACCGCTCGAGCGCGCACAGCAGCTTCTGGCTGCGGCACAGGTCGGAGTCCGCCCCCAGGAGACGGTGTACGGTCGGCTCGTCGCCGAGGTCGCCGCCGAACTCGCAGCGCTGAAGAAGCGGATTAGCGCGCTCGATGCGGAGATCCGCGACCGTTTCTTGTCCCGGCCCGAGGCGCCGATCGTCCTGAGCCTGCCGGGGATGAGCCACCGAACCGGCCCACGCTTCCTGGCTGAGGTCGGCACCCTCGAGCGGTTTGGTTCACCGGACGCGCTCGCCGCGTACGCTGGGCTCACCCCGACGCTGTGGCAGTCCGGTCGGTCCTCGGGCACCCACTTCCTCAGCCGGCGCTGCAACCTCCACCTCCGCCAGGCGCTCTGGTCGGCGGCGCTNNCGGGTCCTCTGGGCGATGCTCAAGGCCGGGACGCTGTTCATGCCCGAGCGGGCACTGGAGGCCGCTTGACAAAGATGGACATCCTTGCCGTTCGTCTGCGGTCGCCGCGGTCTGGTCCGGACGTGGCGGATGCCCAGCTCCTTGAACAGCGCGGCAAGGCGGATCGAGTGGGTGTACGTCCAGGCGTTGTCGGTCATCACCCGCTCGACCCGGACGCCCTGCTCGGCGAGGAACCCGACGGCCTCCTCGATGAAGGTGACGGTGCTTTGGGCGAGTTCGTCCGGGCGGACCGCGACGTAGGCGACCCGGGTCGCGTCGTCGACCGCCACGCGGAGAAAGTCGTAGCCGACCCCGACGTGCTTGCGAGCATCCTCGCCGAGGATCCGGTGGCCGCCGCCGGGCGGAACGCGACCGAGGCGCTTCACGTCGACGCGGATCAGCTCGCCGGGTCGCTCTCGGACATAGCGGACCGGAAGGCCGGTCAGCCGGTCGGCATGAGCGAGCCGGCTAAGGCCGTTGCGGCGAAGGACGCCGTACACCGTCGAGCGAGAATGGCCGAGGAGCGGACCGAGGCGGTGCCGTCCGACCCGCAGCCGGCGGCGGGCGACCACGATCCGCCGAACCTCTCGCTCGGGCAGGGCCCGTGGTCGACGGTGCGGTCGAACCGAGCGGTCCTCGAGCCCCCACGATGAACATCTAGCCCGATCGCCCGCATGTCGCTGCCTCCTTGCTTGTGTGGAGACGCGGCGGGCGAACGACACCTACGGATCCGTGCTCGCAGCACACCCGGGCAGTCGCAGGGGCGGCCAGCTACAAATCGCGGCTCATGGCCCATTACGTCGACGGCCTGCCCAACTTGCGTTCTCCCTGAGCCCCTGTCCCGGGTCTGTGCCGACAATACGCCGAGCGCAGCCGGGCGGGATCTCCGGCACGAAGTCTCATGCAACTACAATCAGCGTCGCCCGCACACCGCGCTCGGCGGACTCTCACCCGCGGCTGTTGTCAACAACGTCCGTGGAGATCATAGCTAGCCCGTGCCTGCGGTCTCTGATGGTATGTGTTTGGCGACGTGTCCAAGAAAAATCTGCCGGAAATCCGGTCGGTCGAGCAGCTCGCCGGCCGGACCGTCGAGTCGGATGGCCCCGCCCATCATCAAGTACGCCCAATCGGATATCTCAAGCGCTGCCACCGCCTTTTGCTCCACCAATAGGATGGCCGTCCCGGCATCGGCCGTTCGCCGCACGTAGTCGTTGAGCACCGTCTTCGAAAGGGAGACGGACAGGTTAGAGGTCGGCTCATCGAGGATGAGCGTGGTCGGCCGCAACATGAGGACCCGTCCGATGGCAAGCATCTTGTGCTCACCGCCGCTCAGCGTGCCTGCCCGGCGATGCCGCATCTTTTGAAGCGCCGGAAAGATCGCGAGGACCTCGTGGATTCGCTCCGGAAGCTCGGACTTCGCCAACAGGTAGGCACCCATCTCGAGGTTCTCCGCCACGGTCAGAGTGTCGAAAACATCTCTGACCTGGGGAACGTAGCCCACGCCATGCCTGGCCAGGAGATCGCCTCGCATGTTCGTGACGTCAGCTTCGGCGAGTCGCACGCTGCCCCTCAGGCTTCGGATTTGACCGGTGATCGCTTTGAGCAGGGTGCTCTTCCCCGCACCATTCGGCCCGACGATCGCCACCACCTCGCCGAGCCCGACCGCGATCGAGACATCCCGAATGATCGGCGTGCCGCCATAGCCGGCCGTCAGCTCTCGGAGGAGGAGCTGCGGGGCAGGTCGGTGCCCGTCCTTATCCGATGAGGTAGGCATCGGCCACTTCCCGGCTGCTCTGAATGTCCCTCATGGTGCCTTGGGAGATCAGCGCGCCTCGTGCCATAACCATGACTGTGTCACAGAGCCGCTCGACCACCCCAAGCTCGTGCTCCACTATCAGGATGGTCAAGCCGTGGTCACAGAGTTCGCGGAGGTACTCTTCGATGGCCCCCACCAGGGTCGGCGCCACGCCAACCATCGGCTCGTCGAGCAGTAGGAGGTGCGGGTCGCTCATCAGCGCACGCATGATCTCGAGCAGGCGTTTCTGCCCACCGCTCAGCTCGCCTGCGTAGTCATCCTCCTTAGCGGTCATGTCGAAACGACGCAGGAGGCTGCGAGCCTTTTCGACGGCGGCCTCTTCCTGCCGCGTCCAGTTCCCGAGCAGAGCACTGAGTAACCGCTCACCGCGCTGGTTTGGCATACCGACCAGCAAGTTCTCGAGGACGGTGAGACGCGGGAACTCGCCTGCCATCTGGAATGTCCGTCCCACGCCATGGCGGGCCCTCTCGTAGGCGGGTCTTCCGGCGAGCTCCTTGCCCTCCACTCTAATCGATCCACTATCCGGCTGGACAGCCCCGGCGAGCATGCCGAGGACGGTCGACTTCCCGGCCCCGTTGGGGCCTATCAGGCCGGTTATACGACCGCGCTGCACCTCGAACGATATGCCGTCGACCGCGTGCACGCCACCAAAGCTGCGCCGAAGCGCCTCGACCACCAGAATGTGGCCGGTATCAACCCCAGGCATCACTCTCAGCCCGGCGCGGGTTTTCGAAATCGCCGCCGCCGCTCGGGAATCACACCCCGCGGCCAGCGCCACAGGAAGAGCAGCGCAAGCAGCCCAACGGCCACCCATTGCAGGGCATCGATAAGCCCGGGGTAGCCGATTGGCGGCAGGAACCGCGTAGCTTCCAGGAAGACTACCGGGACAAGGAGTGCCCCGACGGCCACACCCAGATTGTTTCCGGTTCCACCCACGATGATGGCCGTGAACAGAACGAAGGTTTCGGCGTAGGTCCAGCTTCCTGGCGCCCAAGTACCGATGAACTCCACGAGGATGGCTCCACTGACGCCCGCGATTGCCCCTCCAAGGACGAAGGCCAACAGCCGAAAGCGAGTGACGTTCTTGCCCAGCGCCGCCGCGGAGTGCTCGTTATCCCGGATAGCCCGAAGCGTGCGGCCCAGCGGCGACCGTGTGACCTGATGGACGAACAGGAACACGATCACACAGACGACGGCCGTCAGGGCCACGTAGAACCATTGGTAGTTCACAAGGTCCAGGTTCAAGACCTGCGACAGCGGCTTGGGAACCAATGAGAGGCCGGCAGAGCCATTGACGAGATCGACCTGGTTAGTCGCCACGTTGATGGCGATCAGCGACACGATCAGCATGACCATGGCTTGATAGTCGACGCGTAGCCGTCGCAGGGTAAAGGTCCCGACTACAAGCGAGAGGAGTGCCCCCACCGCACCCGCAGCGATGATCGGAATGGGAAAGGGCAAATTCGCACCGCCGATGTAGTGCTGGAACAGACTTCTCGAGGACGGGCCCAGCGTCAGGATAGCGGCCGTGTAGGCACCGGCGGCTTGGAACACGATGTAGGCGAAATTCATGATCCCGGTCACGCCAAACTGCAGATTCAGTCCCCAGCAGGCCATGACATCCACGCCGAGATAGACGAGGATCGAGGAAATATAAAACTGCCAGGCAATGCTCAAGCGACGACTTCCTTGAGACTTGCAACTTCAGCCAGGATGCCCCGCGGACGGAACAACAGGACCACTAGCAAGATCACGAAAGCGATGACTTCCTTGTACTGCGGCAAGGTCACCGCCGCCGCCACCTCGCTCACCATCCCAATAATCAGTGCTCCCAGCATGGCCCCGTAGGGCTGCCCAATTCCACCCAATACCGCAGCCGCCAGGACCGGGACGAGGAAATTACTGCCGGTAGTGGATGTGAAGCTTTGGAGGTCCATGACCAGAATAACACCCGCAATTCCGCAGAGTAGACCAGAGAGTAGCCACGCGATATCCGTGACGAATTCAGTTCGGATTCCGCAGCTCCTCGCCAGAGGAGCATCAGCAGCGGTTGCCCGCATTGCCTTACCCAGCTTCGTATGAGCAAGTAAGGCATGGACGCCAATCATTGAGGCGAGAGCGATCCCCATAATGCCCACCTGAACCGCTGTAAAGACCATCGATCCAAAATGGAAAGATGGGCCTTGCGACATTTGGTAGCTGTGATAGCTTGGCCCAAATATGGCTTGCAGGCCGTTTTCGAGGATGAGCCCCAGTGCCAGTGTCACCTGGATGATGCCGGCTAGCCCCAGGCCGTGGCGAGCGAAGGGCGTGTAAAGGCCTCGGTTTATCAGCAACGACAGCGCTGCCCCAAACAGCCCGCCGAGAACCATACTGACCCAAATGTCCACACCGAATTGATTGGCCACATACGCTGCATAGGCAGCTCCGGTCATGACGCTGCCATAGGCGAGATTAAAAACGTTGGTCACGCCAAACTGGAGCGTGAAGCCGACCGCTGCGATCGCCAGGATGGACGTGCTAATAAGCCCAAAGCCGATGGAGGCAACGAGAACACTCATTGCTGGGTGCCAAAGGGCGGGTCCAAGCTGGATACCTGCTTCAAGAGTTGGCTTGCGTGATTTCGTCGATTGGTATGGTTCCTAGGGAGACCGTAGAACCGTCCAACTGGAATTGAAAGGCTTCGAATCCCGTGGTCGAGTTATTGAATTTATTGAAATCGATGAAACCACTCGCTCCGACATATTGGATCTGTTTTCCGGCCGCAAGGGCTTTCTGGCCCTCGTCGAAGGAATAGACCAGAGTCTTTCCCGACCCTGGATTGGCAACCTGTGGAATATAGGAGTTGTAAGTCGATGGAGTAGTGCTATTTGCAGCGATCATTGACAACGCCAGCAGGTTGACCTCGTCGTAATGTGCTGGGCAGAAGGGGTCGGAGATCCACTGGTCAGGTTTCGGCACCTGGGAACCTGATGCAAGCAGCGCCTGATCGTAGGTCTTCGTGGAAGTCCCCAAGCTCCCAATAAGTGGTCGGATGGTCGTATAGAAATCGTGCATGTTCTGGGCACCGATTGCCCCTCCCACTGCCTGATACATCGCCTGGTCCAAAGAAGTCCCAATCACCGGAATAAGCCCATGAAGGTCTTTCAGGTTGGCGAGAAATGTCGCTTCAGTCTGCGCATCGGCTTCTATGAAGAGGACATCGGGATTGGTAGCTAACATTCTTGCCACTTCGGTCCGGTAGTCGCCCTGATCGAGAGCCAATGACTCGTTGCTCACAATGGTGCCTCCCAGCTTCGTGAAGGCTTTCACTAGGGTCGGGACATCAGTTTGAGAACCGATGTCGTTCCCGAAAACAGCCGCGGCATGGCTGAACCCCTTCTGCCGGCCCCAGATAGCCATCGCCGTCCCCTTCACGTCGTCGGCTGGGGTGAGGCGCCAGAAGTACGGATAGGCGTTCTGGTCAAACGAGGCAGCGCCAGTGTCCCCCATCATCGTCATCTTCGAGTCATTGAAGATCGGGGCCGTCGCATCCGCTTCGTCCGAACTCGGGCCAAGTATCCCAACCAGGTTGGATTGCGTCGCGAGCAATTGGCTGGCCGCTGGAACGGCATCTGCCGGATCGCCACGCGTATCGGCAACAACACACTCGAGCTTGTGGCCCAGGACTCCTCCAGCCTGATTGATCAAGTTCACCGCGGGAATACACCCCGCAGCCATTTCAGGTCCATACGAGGCATCCGGACCAGTAAACGGATTGAATTCGCCGATCGCCAGCGTCTCGTGGGTGCTCGGTGTCGTACCAAGCGAAGAACTCCCGGCAGAAGGCCCGGGCGTCTCGTGGGTGCTCGGTGTCGTACCAAGCGAAGAACTCCCGGCAGAAGGCCCGGGCGTCCCAGTGCTCTGGTTACCGCATCCGGTGAGCATTGGCAAGGCGATTGCGAGAGCCAAGACCCTGCGCATTCCTTTATTCCTTCCTTTTGGTGCCCTGGAGACTCTGTCCCGATAGCAGGACATGCCGCATCCTAATTCGAGTTACGTTAGGGTAGGCTAGAGTGGCGTGTCAATCACGATGGTGTGATTGACAGCCCGGTTGTCGCCGTGGCAGGCGGGGATCGGTCGACGAGTCGAAGAGGGACGGATCCTTGGCGATGACGGAGGACGATCAACACGCCTTCTCCGGCCCGCCCGGCGCATGGCTTGACGCTCGTGAGTGGATCGCCCGGGCGACGGCGCTCGGCGAATTGCGGGTCGTGCGGGGAGCGTCCTGGCAGTCCGACATCAGCCAGATCACCGAGCTGCTCGATCATACTGCCGGTTCGCCCTGCGTCCTGTTCGATGAGATCCCCGGCTATCCGGCCGGACGGCGGGTCATCGTCAACTGCAACGGTGACCCGGCGCGCCAGGCGATCACGCTGGGGCTACCGCCGAGCGAAGCGAACCATGACGGCCTGTTCCGTTTCTGGCGGGGCGTGCTCGACGACCTGACGCCCATCCCGCCCGTCGAGGTGGCGAGTGGCCCCGCCTTCGAGAACATCGTGGAGGGCGACGCGGTCGACCTGGAGGCGTCCCCGGTGCCCGTCTGGCACCCCCAGGACGGCGGCCGCTATATCGGCACGGCCAGCATGAACATCATCAAGGACCCGGACTCGGATTGGGTCAACGTGGGCACGTACCGCAACCAGATCTCGGCCGCGCCGAGATGGGCATCTACATCAGCCCGGGCAAGCACGGCAAGCTGATCCGCGAGGCGTATTTCGCGAAAGGCCAGGCCTGCCCCATCGTGGTCGTTGTGGGCGCCGACCCGCTACTCTTCATGGCCTCCTGCGCGGAGGGCATCCCGTACGGCACGAGCGAGTTCAGCTGGGCCGGCGGCGTGCGCGGCGCGCCCGTCGAGGTGGTGCGCGGCCGACATACCGGCCTGCCCTTCCCGGCTACCGCGGAGATCGCCATCGAGGGCTGGATGTATCCCGACGAGTACCACGACGAGGGCCCGTACGGCGAGTGGATGGGCTACTACGCGAGCGGCGAGCAGCGCACCCCGATCGTCCACGTGGCGGCCGTCTACCACCGCAACGATCCGATCCTGCTGGGGTGCCCGCAGGGCAAGCCGCGCCACGAGGACAACCGTTTCCTGGCGTACCTCAAGTCGGCGCTCATCGAGAAGCAGCTTAAGGCGGCGGGCGTGCCGCGGGTGACGGGTGTGTGGTGCCCGCCAGAGGCCGGCAACCGCATGATGATCGTCATCGCCGTCGACCAGGCGTATCCGGGCCACGCCACGCAGGCGCTCCTCGTTGGCGGCCAGGTCGGCGCCTCGGCCTACGCCGGGCGCGTTGTGGTCGTCGTCGACCCCGACATTGACATCACCAGCCTGGACGACGTCATGTGGGCGGTCATGACGCGCTGTGATCCCGCCCGCGACCTGACGATCATCAAGCGAGCCTGGAGCGGCCCGCTCGACCCGGCCATCCACCCGGACGAGCGCGGGTTCAACTCGCGCCTCCTGATCGACGCCACCAAGCCGTGGGAGTGGCGCGATCGCTTCGCCGAGCCCGTCATCACGGCCGACGCCGCGAAGGCGGCCCGGGAACGCTTGGGTTGGATCCTCGACGCGGATGCTTCCGATCCCCGATCGTTATAGCGGAGGTGGTGCGATGCATTGCCCTGGGCTGCCCACCGTCCCTCGTCGGCGCCGGCCCGCCATCGCTCGCTCCTACTAACCACCCATCCCACCCAGCCAGGAGAAGCAGGACCACCGATGCCAAAGACCGTCGATCTTATCGTCAAGAACGGGACCGTCGTCATGGCGGACGCAACGTTCGCCGCGGATCTCGCCAGCTCGAGGCGGCGCGCGATAATCTCGAGCTCGTGGACGGAACGGTTCGTGTGTTGGGCGTCCCGAACCCGGGCTGACCGATGGCGAAACCTCCGAGCCGCGCGTGTTGGCAATCTGCTCGGCAGCCGGCGCCGAAGGGTAGCCGGGGCACTCGATCCGGAGACCGGCCAGATCGTCGACACCGTTCCCGGGCACTGGCATGACGCCGCCGGCGCCGCCGCGGTCGAGGTTGATCTCAACACCGGCCGGACCCGCGTCCTCCGCTACAAGGGGAATGTCTTCGCGGGCTGGATCGTCAACCCCGTCCAGGCCAAGCTCCGAACAAAAGGCGGAATCGCGTCGGGCCTCGGGCGGGCGCTATTCGAGGAGATGATCTACGACGGGGCCAGTTGCAGGACGGCAATCTTGGCAACTACATGATTCCGAGCGTCCTCGACCTGCCCGACGTGCTCCGGTCACTCGATCGTCGAGCACTCGGAGGGCGGCAAGATCTACGGCCTCGGGGAGAACTCGTTGCCGCCGGTGACGCCGGCCAACGCCAACGCAGTCTTCCGCGCTACGGACGTGCGCATCACGGACCTGCCGGTGACGCCCGAGAAGGTCCTTCGAGGTCTCCGCGCCCAGGTTCAGTCGTCCGAGCCATGACGCGTCCGGCGTTGGCCGACCATCGCTTGCCGGCCAACGCAGCCCGGTAGCGGCGAGCGAATCGGCCCGGACAGCCCGGTCCGGGCGTTGCCGCCTCCTGCCGCGGAAAGCCTAGCGTACCGCGCTGCAAGGACAACTGCGCTGCGAGGAGCCGCGAGCGCCAATACAATAATGGACAATGTCGGCGCACTCAGCAGGGAGGCGGCGTGATCCTTGAAGGCCAGTTCACCATCCAGGCGCCCCAGGCCAGAGTGTGGGCGGCGATCTGGGATATCCCCAAGCTCGCGACCTGGGTGCCCGGCTGTACCGCCGCGGTGCAGGTCGATGACGAGACGTATCGTGCCCACCTCGAGCAACAGGTCGGCTTCCTGAAGGCGTCCTTCGACCTCCTGCTGAAGGTCGTGGAGACGGACCCGCCACGGCGGATCCGTCTCCACGGCGAGGGTGAGGATCGACGCCTTCGAAGCAATGTCAAGGTCGAGACGGAGGTGATGCTCGAGCCGATCGGCGACGCCACCGTGGTCCGCTACCGCCATGACGTGAGTGTCTTCGGACGGCTCGGCGCGCTCGGTTTTCCGCTCATCCAGCGGAAAGCGCGCGAGCTCGAGGCCGAGTTCGCCCGGCGCGCGAGCGCCGATCTCGCGGAGGCCTGACGATGCGCCGCTTCCAGCTCATCGAACCTGACTCGTTCGACGCGGCTATCACCGCCCTCGAGAAGGACCCGGGTGCGAAGGCGATCGCTGGCGGGACCGCTTTGCTGATCCTCATCAAGCACGGTGTCTACCTGCCGGAGACCCTCGTCAACCTGCGCAAGATCCGCGGCGTGGCCGGCATCACCTTCGATCCCAAGAAGGGCCTCCGAATCGGGGCGCTAACGAGCCTCTACGACGTCGAGCGGCACCCCCTCGTTCGCGAGCGCTACCCGGTCCTCGCCGAGGCCTGTCACGTTGTCGCCAACATCCGGATCCGCAACCTGGCGACGATCGGCGGCAACTTGGCTCATGCTGACTACCAGTCCGATCCGCCGGCCGCGCTCGTCGCGCTCGACGCCCGGCTCGAGCTGAGCAGCTCGAGCGGTACCCGCGAGGTCGCGCTGTCCGACTTTCTGCTCGGTGCCTACGAGACGGTCCTCGAGCCAGGTGAACTTGTGCGGGCGGTTCTCCTCCCCACGAACGAACCCGGTTGGCGAGGCGCCTACCTGAAGTTCACGACGCGTTCCAGCGAGGACCGGCCGGCCGTCGGCCTGACGGCCCTCATCCGGATGGAGGACGACCGCTGTGTGGACGCCCGACTCGTCGTCGGCGCCGTCACGCCCACCCCCGTGCGGATGACGGCAGCAGAGGCGGTCATTCGCGGTCGGAAGCTCGCCGGCGACCTGTTCGCCGAGGTCGGGTCCATCGTCGAGAGGACGCTCGAGCCGATTGATGACCTGCGCGGCTCGGCAAGCTACAAGCGGCGGGTGGCCGGCGCGCTCACCGAAAGAGCATTGGAACGATGCATCAAACAAGGAGGCCCCCAATGAGCGTCATCGGCGCCGACGCACCCCGGGTGGACGGGCCGGCCAAGGTTACCGGAGCGGCCCAGTACACCGCCGACATCGTCCTGCCCGGGATGCTCCACGCCAAGGTTCTGCGCAGCACGATGCCGCATGCCAGGCTCGTCCGGATCGACGCCTCGGCCGCGGAGCGAGAGCTTGGCGTCGTCACCATTACCCGGGACGACCTGACCGGGATGGACCCCTACTACGGCCCGGTCGTCAAGGACCAGCCGATCGTCGGGATCGACCGGGTCCTATTTGCCGGCGACGTGATCGCCGTCGTGGCCGCCGAGGCGCGGGATATCGCGGAGGAGGCGCTCGATCTGATCGAGGTCGAGTACGAGCCGCTGCCCGTGGTGACAGACAGCGACGCCGCGATGGCAGAGGGAGCCCCGGTCCTCCACGCTGCGCGGCGGACACCACAGGTCACCTTCCCCGACATGAAGTCGGTCCACTTCCAGACCGACAGCAACGTCTGCAGTGTGTATCACGTGGAGCGTGGCGACGTCGAGGCCGGATTTGCCGACGCCGACGAGCTGTTCGAGGACGTCTATAGCGTACCAACCATCCAGCACGGCCACATCGAGCCCCACGCCTCGATCGCGTACTGGGAGCCCTCCGGCAAGCTGGTCGTTCACACGTCGACCCAGAACCCGTCCGTCATCCGCACCCAGCTGGCCGATCTGTTCGGCCTGCCGGAGACGTCCGTCCGGGTGATCGTGCCCTACGTCGGGGGCGGCTACGGCGCGAAGACCTACCCGAAGCTCGAACCCATCGTCGCGGCCCTGTCGCGGAAGGCGCGCCGGCCGGTCAGCCTCGTGATCAGCCGCGAAGAGGTCTTCATGACCGCCGTCCGGCATGCGGCCTCCGTCCGGATCAAGACCGGTGTCCGGTGCGACGGCACCCTCGTCGCGCGCAGGGTCGTGGCGACCTACGACACGGGCGCCTATGCGGACATCGGTCCGCGCACGGCAAAGAACGGCGGCTACTCTGCCGGCGGGCCGTACCGGATCGAGCACCAGGACCTGACCTCGTACTGCGTCTACACGAACAAGCCGCCGGCGGGCGCGTTCCGCGGCTTCGGCGTGCCCCAGGTGTGCTGGGCGTACGAGAGCCAGATGGACGACATCGCTCGACGGCTCGGGATGGACCCAGTCGAACTCCGCAAGCGGAACCTCATCCAGGAGAACGACCTATTTGTGACCGGCGACCGTCTCGTCAGCGTCGGCCTCGACAAGTGCCTCGACCAGGTCGTCGAGGCGATCGGTTGGCGGGGGATCGAGTCTACTCGCCCGATCGAGACCGACCGACCCGGTTTCGTCCGGGGCCTCGGCCTCGCGGTGATGATCAAGAGCACGATGACGCCGTCCAACTCGGCGGCCAGCGTCCGACTGAACGCCGACGGCTCGGCGACGCTGCTGACTAGCAGCGTCGAGATCGGGCAGGGCTCCCACACCGGCCTCGCCCAAATCGTGGCCGAGGCGATCGGGCTGCCGCTTGACCGGGTGTCGGTCACCTTCCCCGACACCGACTTCACCCCGTACGACCAGTCGACGAGTTCGAGCCGGACGATTTTTAGCATGGGTCACGCCGCCCGGCAGGCCGGGATCCAGATCCGCGACCAGCTGCTCGAGATCGCCTCGGGCCGGTTCGAGGCCGCCGTCGAGGATCTTGAGATCGTCGACGGAAGCATCCGAGTGAAGGGCGTCCCGGCCCAGAGCCTGACGATCCCGCAGGTCTTCACGACCCACTTCGGGGCGGCGGTCGGCAGCCTATTCGGCGCCTTCGACTACCAGACGACGGGCGGGCTCGATCCCGACACCGGGATGGGCAAAGCCTCGGCGTTCTGGTTCCTGTCGGCCGCCGGGGCCGAGGTCGAGGTCGACACCCGGACCGGCAAGATCCGCGTCCTGCGCGCGGTCACCTCCGTCGACGTCGGCAAGGCGATCAACCCCCGCCAGTGCTGGCTGCAGAACGAGGGCTCGATGCTGACGGCCCTCGGCTCGGCCCTCTTCGAGGAGATGCTCTTCGATAACGGCCAGCCGGTGAATGCCAGCTTCCTCGACTACATGCTCCCCTCGATGGAGGACTTCCCCGACACGTTCCGCTCCATGCTGGTCGAAACGCCCCACCCGGAGGGTCCGTACGGCGCGAAGGGAATGGGCGAGGCCGGCCTCGGTCCGGTCGCTCCGGCGATCGGCAACGCAGTGGCCAATGCCCTCGGCGGGGTCCGCCTGAGGGACTTGCCGCTACGACCCGAGCGGGTGCTCGACGCCCTGACCAAGGAAGGACTGCAATGAAGCGCCCGATCACGACGACGATCAACGAGCGGACCCGCGACATCGTCGTCGCCCCGAACCGCACGCTCCTCGAGGTGCTGCGCGACGAACTCGGGCTGCGCGGGGCCGTCGAGGGCTGCGGCGTGGGCGTGTGCGGCTCATGCACCGTCCTCGTCGACGACCGGCCGGTCAGCTCGTGCCTGATGCTCGCGACGAACGCCGAGGGCCGGACGATCACGACGATCGAGGGCGTGTCCAGGGACGGCGAGCTCTCCCCGGTGCAGCGAGCATTCCTCGAGCAGCAGGCGTTCCAGTGCGGCTTCTGCACGCCCGGGATGATCATGGCCGTCGAGGGCCTCATCCGGGAGAACCCGAATCCCGATGAGGCGGAGATCCGCGACTACCTGAGCGGGAACCTCTGCCGGTGCGGCACCTACTCGGCCGTCATCGCCGCCGTTCAGTCGGTCGTCGTGCAGGCCCGGGCCGAGACCGAGAACTCACGTCCGGCCGCCCACTGACGCGATTTCGGTCCTGAGCGGGTCGAGAGGCTCTATCGCCTGGCTCAGCGGTAATCTGGGCTGCTCCGAGACTGTCGGCCGTCGCCGGACTCGGTCGTGAGCAGGACGGTCTCGAAGAGAGGCATCAGCGGATTGTGACCGCGACCGCGGCGAGCAAGTAGTTCAGATTCAGGATCAGCCCGATGAGCGCCGCGAACCGGGCCCTTGACAACCCCAAGACTGTCACCAGCGAGGCCTTTTCATGGCATTCTATGGTTGGCTGCGGCGGGCCGCTCACGCCGCTGTCTCTCCGCGATCAAGACCCTCGCGATGGTGCGCCGTCTGGCGATCCCCGTGGTCCAGATGAACGTGGGCGGCCAACAAGGCAACGTTGCGACGCTGGCGACCGCCGGCCCGTAGCAGTTTCCTCCGTCGTGACCTGGCTCGCCTGGCCGGTCCGCGAAGTGCAGCATCCCTGCCGGCGCGCGCTCCATCGCCACTGGACATCTGTCTCTATGAAGTGGGCCCAGCTGTCAAGCGTCCGGCGAGGGCGCCCGGTTGACGGATCGAAGAGCGCTTCTCATGTCTCTATCTGCCTCCGCGGGGAGGACCAGGTCAGGTGGGAGAAGGCGGCGGCCCAAGTCAATTAAGGGTCGTCAAGCGACCAGACAGATTCGCGGGGCCTGCCGCACGGAACGGCTCCTGGCGCGTGAGCATGTACCAGATCGCATTGGCGAGCTCGCGCGCGAGTTCGATCCGGGCGACCTTGCTGCCCCGCTGCTCGCCGAGCCGACGCTTGGTCCGTTCGTAGTGGGCGTGGGAGCGCTCGGAACGAGCCCCGTGGGTGGCGGCCTCGATCAGTGCCCAGCGCAGGTACTTGGGTCCGTTCTTGGCCAGCGCCCCGCGCCGGTCGGTCGAGCCGGACTGGTAGACCCGTGGGCACAGGCCGGTGTAGCCCACGAACTTCTTGGCGCTTGCGAACCGGCCGATGTCGCCGATCTCCGCGGCGATCGTGTAGCCGAGCACCCAGCCGATCTGAGGGCACCGTCTCGAGCAGCTTGATGTAGTGGTGGTCGGCACCGATCGCCCGCAGCTCCGTCTCGGCCTGGCTGATCTGCTGGCCGAGTTCGGCGACCAGGGCCAGGCTCGTCCGGACGTCGCTCGCCGCCCGAGGGATCCGGGAGCCTCGGCGACGTTCCGGCCCTAGTCGGCGTTCATGACGAGCGCCGAGGCCGTCCCCGTAGTCGCCAGGTCCATCGGCGAAGAGCACGTCATCGTGGGTGAGACGCCGAAGTTGTGCATCGGTCGATCCGAGAGCCGTCCCGTAGTCCGGACGACGGTGGATGACCGAGCCGACATCCGATCGAGCCCGGTAGACCTCATGCGCATGACTGGCTCGAGGTGGAAGTCGGAACTCTCCAACGCGCGTTCGTCATCGATGTCTAGGGCGATAACGTCGGATGGCTCGACCTCGTCCCAGCACGGCGCCCTTGCGCTTGATCCAGACGGTACGATCGCCGGGGTTCCTCGCGCTCACATAGCCGAGGCCAGGTCTACGTAACCCTCGAGAGCGATCACCCGACAGGCTGTCGCGACCCGCTCTTGCAGGGCGTCCGGACTCATCGGCCGGGCTCGGATCCATCGACCGGCCGCCGCTCGGTCGGCGGGTAGTCTGGGTACGGGAAGGCAAAGACCATCGTCACCGGCTCGTCGCCGGTGTTGGCGACCGCGTGCCACACGTCCGCCGGGATGTAGAGCCCAGCACCGGGCCCATATGCGACCGTACCGTCGTCGAGGCGGAGCTCGCCGTGGCCCGTGAGAACGTAGGCGAGCTCCTCGGTCGCGTGCGAGAGCATCGCGGTCGACGTGCCGGGGGCGAAACTCGAGTACCCGAGTGAGGAGGCCGATGCGACGCGCTCACCGGTGAGAAGCACCCGGCTCCAGCTTCCGCCCGGCAGCTCGATCGGTGCAACGTCCTCGAGGGGGACGACCCGCACGCCGGTCAGACGACCCACTTGCCGTCCCGGAAGATGAACTCGCCAGTGTCAACTACCTGCAACGTGGCGCTGCGGACGACCCCGTCGAGGTGTAGCTTGCTGACGTTCTGGCCGCCCGGATACGCGTTCTTGTTATCCCCTAGGGCGAAATGGACGTTCCCGAGCCGTCCCTTTTCTGACGGCGAACCGAGAGGAGACTTCTCACTGGTGCCGAAGGCAAACTCCCCAACGACGTCGGCGCCCGGCACCCCCTCAATGACAGTCCTGAGCCGTTCTGCATCCTTCCCGCCCTCGATCGCCACACATACGCCGTTTCGGATGGTCCATGTGATCGGCTCGCTTACGACATCCACGCCAATACCCAGCATGTTGCCATCGACGACGATCCTGCCGTTCGTGCGGTCCTCGACCGCCGCGAAGGCGACCTCTGCCCACAGGGGCAGCGGGCCCATCATCCAGCCGCGTTGCCGGAGCGGGGTGACCTGAAGGGCCGGGCGGTCCTCGATCGAAACGGTCACGTCTGTGCCCGCCGCCGACGTAACCCGACACTCCTTCTTCCCCTTCAGCAACGAGATGGCGGTTCGGGCTCTCTCGATTGCCGCGTGGATGTCGGACTCAGTGATGTCCCACTCTCCCATGCCCGGCTCGACCGAGGCGATCTTCACGTTGTTCGCGCAGGACTCCTTGACCGCCGAGACGTGGGCGAAGCGGTTCGCCCACTCGAGATTCGTCATGATGATGATCTCGTCGGCCGCGAGCATCGCGTCGTGGAGGTTCTTCGGCGGGGTCATCGGGAAGAGGGTGTCGGCCAGACCGCGAGCGACCTGGGTCTCATTGTTCATGATTACCGGCCAGGCACCGCGCTCGGCCGCAACCTCGGCGACGACCTTTGCCATGGCCGCGTGCTTGTCGTCCGTGATGATCGTAACGACATCGCCCTTCTCGACGGTGAAGCATGTATCGACGATGAGCTCGGCGTGCTGACGGATCTTCGCATCGGTTGCCATCGCCCTACCTCACTACGACCCGCTGCTCCGACCGCAGGGCGGGGAGCACGTCGCGGGCGAACCGCTCTACCTGCCCGAACTGGTCGAGCGAGCCGAAGCGGCAGATGAAATGATCAACGCCCGCACGAGCGAACGTCACGAACCACTCAATGATCTCCTCCGGCGTCCCCACCGGCCCCCAGTTCGAGAGGTCCATGGCCTTGCTGAGCTCCGGGTAGTACTTAGAGATGTACTCCCCGCTCGTCCACAGGAGATGCGGTCGAGGAGTGGCGTTTTCGCGGGTTCCCCTGGTCACGAGCGGCGAGCACGGCGTCCACGATCTTCACGTAGCTTCCACATCGACACAGGTTTCCCGCGAGGTAATCCTTAATCTGCTCCGTAGACGGGTCCTCAATGCTGGTGAGCAGGCTAACTGTGGCCAGCACGAAACCGGGCGTGCAGTACGAGCACTGAAATGCGGTTTTGTCAAGGAACGCCTGCTGCACGGGATGAAGCTGACCGTCTTGAGAGAGTCCTTCCACAGTCGTGATCTCGCGACTCTGCGCCATCCACGCCAACTGCAAGCAAGAGCTTATCGGCTCACCTTCCACCAGCACCGTGCATGCACCGCACATGCCGATGCCGCATCCCTCGCGTACGCTGCGCAGCTTGAGCTTGTTACGTAGGACGTCCAGGAGCGTGTGGCCTGGCAAGACCCTGACTTGGTGCTCTGCCCCGTTGACCCGAAGGGTGATGGCTAACTCGGTCGGCGGGGACTCAGCACCTATCGGCGGACCCGCCACAATCTCGCTGGTCACTGCAGCTTCTGTCCCCTTCGTCTTCTTCGTCGCACGATCAGCTCGCTCCATTCCCATTGAGACGCAGACCGCGGAGGACCTTCTCAGGAGTCACTGGCAGATCTGTCACGCGAACACCCGTGGCGTTGTAGATCGCGTTCGCAATGGCCGGCATGATCGACGGAAGCGCAGTTTCGCCAACCCCGTGGATCTCTGAACGCTCAGGGTATTCGAGGAGCGTAACGTTCAGCTGCTGCGGCATGTCCTTGATGCTCGAGATCATGTAATCGCCGAGATTCGTGTTCTGCAGCTGACCATGGTCGAAGACCATCTCCTCGAAAAGGGCCTGACTCACGCCGAACGCCACGTTACCCTCCGTCTGCAGTTCTGCCTGCACTCGGTTGATAACGCGTCCCGCGAACACCGCGGCGTTGAATCGAAGGACGTCCACGTGGCCAGTCTCGATGTCAACTTCGACCTCAGCTGCACCCGCAGCTTGGTGCCAATGTCCCGGGCCAGGTCCTAGAGAGAGGCCGGTATCTGGGTCCAAAGCCCCTCCAGCACGGTACCGACCCTGGCCCATCAGGTTTCCTGACCTGCTCTTGCGAACTATCTCGCTGAACGACAAGCACCGGTCGGGGGACCCTTTCACGCGAACGTGGCCGGCCACGACCTCGAGATCAGCGGGGCTAACCTCCAACTCTTCGGAGGCGAGCTGCAGGAGCTGCCCTTTGACCTCGTCGGCTGCCGCCTGGACGGCAGCTCCCATCGAGTAGGTGCCCCGGCTCGCGCTCGACTGCTGGTCGTACGGCGTAACGTCGGTATCAACCTCGGAGACGTGCACCTGACTAGGCGCCACCGTGAGTGCCTCAGCAGCTAGCAATGCCAATGCCGTCTGGATTCCCTGCCCCATCTCGACCGAGCTCGAGAGCACGTTCACGCTCCCGTCGATGTTCATTTTCACTGCCGCCGTCGATACCGCCAGAGGGATGGCTCTGCTGGCTGATACGCTGAGCCCCTTAGCCCGGATGCGACTTCCGTTGCGGTGGGGCGCAACGGGATACGTCCAACCAATATTCTCCGCGACCGACTGGAGGAGCTCCTTGGAGTGCCAGTTCTCGACTGGGTCTCCGGTGGCGAACGCCTCGCCTTCCTCAAGGACATTCTTCATCCTGAGTTCGAGCGGATCCATACCGAGCCGCTCGGCGATCATGTCGATGTGGACCTCGTGTGCCCACGCCGTCTGGTTGATCCCGAAGCCGCGGAAGGCCCCAGCAGGAGGCGTATTGGTGTACATCGAGTAGGTATCGACGAAGAGGTTGGGGATTCGGTACGGTCCGCCCTGGCCAAACCCCCCCCAGACGATTACCCGGGGGCCGACGTCCGCGTAGGCTCCCGTGTTGAAGTACGCAGTGCTCTGCCTGGCCGTGATCGTCCCGTCCCGACGAAGACCTGTCTTCATCCGGACGGTGGCTGCATGCTTCGTCACGGTGACGAACTCCTCCTCGCGCGTGAGGTGGAGGCGCACCGGGCGTTGGGCGACCAGCGCTAGAACGGCGGTGACAGGTTCGATCTTCGGGTACGTTTTGGCGCCATAGCCACCGCCAAGCGTCGACACAATCACCCGGACGCTGGACAAGGGGAGACCGAAGATTTCCGCCAGCTGAGCTCGGACGACATGCGGCGTCTGCGTTGAGGCCCAGACCGTGATTGAACCGCGAGCGACGCTAGCCACGCAGACGTGGGTCTCGAGCGGCACATGCTGAACTGCTGGGCTGCTGAACACGTCCTCGAAGATGTGGTCCGCCTCGGCAAACCCCTTCTCGATGTCGCCCTTTCTTATCGAGTACACGTTCGCCACATTCGTGCCGACCCTGTTTCGCATCGTCACGTCGACGAACAGGCTCGACATCTTCGGCGGCTCCTCGTGGAGGATGGGAGATCCCTCCTCGAACGCAGCCACCGGGTCGAACACCGCCGGCAGGTCTTCGTACTCAACCTCAACCAGATTGGCCGCCTCCTCCGCCGACTCGATGGTCTCCGCCGCGACGGCCACGACAGGTTCGCCGACGAACCTAACCTTGTTCTCGGCCAAGATAGGCTGGTCGCGAAGAAACGGGCCGAAATAGGGCGAGATGTCGCGTCGCGCCGCGAGTTGTGCACCAGTCAGGACGGTGACGACGCCGGGTACCCGGCGAGCTCTATCAACACGAATGGCCGCAATCCTTGCATGGGCGGATAAACTCCGAACCAGCTTGGCGTGTAGCATTCCCGGGATTTCCTGGTTGATGGTGAAGGGGACCGCGCCCGTCACTCGATCCCACGCATCGATCATTCCCGGAATGTCTCTTCGATCGCCGAACTCGTCCGTCGTCACTGTCGCCCTCCTCGCGAGACGGCCATCGCCGCAGCGACCACCAGAGATCGACGCGCCCATACCGTGATCATCTCGCGTCGATACCAGCTCGAGCCTCGCATGTCGCTGAGGGGTTTCGCAGCGTCGGCATAGGCTTGACCGATCACCGCAGCTGCCGCCAGGTCGATCGGGCGGTCACGGAGCGTGGCCTCCACCTCAGGGAGACGCAACGGGGTCTCCGTGGCTCCGCCCACCGCAATCCGAGCATCGACGCAGTCCCCGTGAGCGTCCACCTCGACGAGGGCCGCGACGGCGATGCACGGGCGGTCTTCCGAGGAGCGGGTCACGAACTTCTCATAGGCGTAGCCTCGATGGGCCGTCAGGGGCACTCGGACGCCGGTAATGATCTCGTGAGGCTCGAGGACCGTCTCGTAGAAGCCGACAAAGAACTCAGCGATGGGCACGGAGCGTCTTGTTGAGCCCTCAACAAGGATCTCGGCATCGAGCGCCAGCAGAGCTGCTGGCGGATCCGAGGCGTAGTCGGCTTCGGCAAGTACCCCTCCGACCGTAGCAGCGTTCCGAACCCGAACATTCGCCACCTTGGCAAAAGCCTCGGATAGAAGCGGTGCATTCTCCCTCACCACGGCCGATAACTCGACGTCGCGGTGGGTGGCCAGTGCGCCTATCTCCAGCGCATCGTTTCTGAGTCGAATCGTCCGAAGCGCCTCGAGGCCGGCGATGCTCACGAGTATGGTGGGGGTAAGGAGTCCCTGTCGGAGCATGATCGTCATCGCCGTGGATCCGGCGACCACCTTCGCACCGTCGCCGTGCTCCCTCAGGAGCGCTACTGCTTCACCAACGGAGTCAGGCCTGACGACACGGAAGCGGTGGAACATGTTCTCCTACGAACGTCGCTGAACGAAGGGGCCCGGCTGCGGGGAATAGTTGCACCATTTATCCCGGTTACGCATAGTAGCGGAGCAACTGTACCCCCGCGTCAACGAATGTGTCGAAGGACAGCGAATCTGTCCACCGACTTAGGGCCTGTAGCCGAATTCGCCGGCCGGGTTGGCCAGCGGAGAGGCGCGGCTGGGACAGGAGCGGGGCATAGATACGCGCCCGTGCTCGAGCTGCGGAACCAGCCCGTCGGCGCGAGCATGAACGCGCACGAAACGCTCGGGCTTTGACAGCCCCATCACCCAACGGTCGAGGAGTGGGGCAGGCGCGTCGGTCAGGCGGGCTCGATCCGCATCCTCGCGAACAGGTAGCCCATGGCCGCCACCTCGAGCCAGGCCTTGGCCGATGCCTCGGTCTGCTCGTAGCAGCGCGACAGGCGCCGCCAGCGTCCGAGCTGGGCGAATGCGTGCTCGACCTTGTAGAGCGGCCTGATGGGGACGAACCTCGCCACGCCCCGCGGCGGTGCCTTGATGTCGAGGGCGAGGCCGCGCCGCTCGGTGAGCTTCGCGAGGCCGCGATAGGCGCGGTCGGCGACAAGTGCCCGCAGGCGCGGGAAGGCCGGGAGCTCGTCGGCGAGGAGCAGGCTGGCCGAGGCGAGGTCGTGGGGCCGGGCGGGATCGACCCGGCAGGCGAACGGCAGGCCCAGGATGTCGACGAGGATGCTGCGCTTCGTGCCCACGGTCCGGCCACTCCGGCCACCCGCGGCGTGGAACGTGGGACCCGCCCGGCCGCCCTTGGCCGTCTGGGCGTCGACCATCAGCATCGAGGGCTCGGGATGGCGCTCCTTGTCCATCCGGATCGCCCGGGCGAGCCGACCCATCGCCGTTGCCCACACCCCATTGGCGCGCCAGCGCCGCCACTGGCTCCAGACCGCGGTCCAAGCTCGGGCAGGTAGCGCCACTGGATCCCGGTCCGGGCCATCCAGAGCATCGCCTCGACCATCAGACGGCGCGGGTACACCTCCGGGGCGCCGCGCCGGCAATCGGGGTCGAACAGGTCAGCGACCTGCTCCCACTCGGCATCGCTGACGTCGACGATCGTGCCCATGCCAAGGATGCTCGGACCTGGCCGTGACAGCTTTGCTGGCACGAGCGGGCCGATCCGTGCGGCAGAAATCGGCTACAGGCCCTAAGTGCTCTAGCACGGAAGTGCGGTGATGTATTCACGCCGCCTTCGGCAGCGGGCCGCAGCCGCGGACGGCCAGGCGTTCGAGGAACTTGGTGAGGTCAGCCCTGGTGAACCTCCACTCGAACGGTGCGGCAAGGGCCTCGTAGCGGACCTGGAAGGCGAGGATCCGGGCGGCCAGCTCCTCGAGCGAGGCGGCGTCGTTCGGGCTGAGCACCTTGCGTTGGATGACACTGAAGTAGATCTCGATCTGGTTGAGCCAGCTGGCATGAACGGGCAGGTGGATGAGACGGAGGTTCGGCCCACCTGTCGATCCTCGAAGG
>PLZO01000062.1 GCA_003152165.1 Chloroflexota bacterium | reverse complement strand
TGTACAGCGGGGTCAGGACGCCACCAGACCAGCCGGTCCAGCAGACGCGAGCGGCGTCGCCGTCACGTTGCGTCCATCGAAATCGTCGTCTTGACTCCTCTCGCTCCGACCAAACTCGACAACCATGCCGCTGCCGATCCCCTCGCCAGCACCATGGTGGGATCGTGTCTCCCCGACCCTCACCCGCCGTCGCCGGCCTGGCGATCCGGATGGGGACTGATGAGGCCAAGGATCTCTACAAGGATCGCGCCGCGACGGCCGAGTGCGTAAACGCGATCGGCCGCAACCGGGGCCTCCAGCGGTTCGGGGTCAGAGGACGCGAGAAAGCCAGGGCGATCGCTCGCTGGTTCGCGCTCGCCCATAACCTGATGCGAACGGTCGTTCTCCGGGAGGCCGCCGCGGCGACCTGAACCTGAGGCACCCGACGATCTGGGGCGTCGGTCGGTCGAGGCGTCCGACGGCCAGTCCGTCAACGGCCCAGCCGGCGTGTACGCCTGCACCGAGAACCGAATCGAGGTCCGGCCCTCGAAGTCCGCTTCAGCGGGTCCGACCGCCCGGAAAATAGATTCGTTCATAGCCTCTTAGCCGAGACAGAATCGCTGGCCGTCCACCCTTCCTACACATTTGTATTGACGTATACAAATTTGTGGGTTAGGTTCTGGCGGATCACGATCATCGCGGAGGGCCTCGATGCCCCAGCGCCGTAGGAACGACTCCCGTGTCCCCCATCCGGCCGTGCGTGCCCTGATGCCGTACGTGAACGCGCTGGCGGCGGCCATTGGGCCGGTCTGCGAGATCGTCTTGCATGACTTCGCCGATCCGGCGCATTCCCTGGTGCGGATCGCGGGCAGCCTGACTCATCGGGTACCAGGCGCCCCAATGACCAACATCGTCGTTGACGCCCTTCAGCGCGGGGGCGATAAGACACCCGACCTCTTCAACTATCGCTCCGTGGCTCCAGATGGACGGTCGCTTCGCTCATCAACGATCTTCATTCGAGATGACCATCGGATCGTCGGTGCCCTGTGCGTGAACATCGACATCGCGAGTCTTGAGTCAGCCGACGGTCTGCTGAGGCGGCTGCTGCACGGGGTCGACCAACCTGCCGCCGAGGGTTTGGCCGCGGAGCGTGACTTGCCCATCGAACGCTTCGGCAACACGGTCGCTGACGTCTTGGACGATCTCATCCGCCAGGCCGTAGATGCTCACGGTCAGCCACCAGTGCGGTTGACGAAAGATGAGCGGCTCGCTCTCGTGGCCGATCTCGAGCACCGAGGCGCGTTCCTGATCAAGGGAGGGATTGAGATAGTGGGACAGCGGCTGAACATTTCGAGGTTCACGATCTACAGCGATCTCCAAGGAATTCGGGCGAACCGCCGACTCAACGGCGGTGACTCGGCATGGCCCGCGACCACTTCGGTTCCAGAGCCGTGAGCGCGCCAGCGGCCCCACGCCCGAGCGGACCCTACTCACCGGTGAAGGTGGCCGGAGGAGTGGCGTATTGCTCGGGCCAGCTCCCTCTTGACCCGGCTACAGGGGAGCTCGCCAATGGGGGCATCAGCGCTCAGACCGCGATGGTGCTCGAGAACCTCGGTCGGGCTCTGGCCAGCGTCGCCGCATCGATGGCAGACGTCGTCCACACGACGGTCTACCTGCACAATCTGGGCGATTTCGACGGCATGAATGCCCAGTACGCCGAGTCCTTTGGGCAATTCCGGCCCGCTCGGTCAACGATTGGCGGCGTTGATCTTCCGAAAGGCGCGCTGGTCGAGATCGATGCAATCGCCGTGACTACAGCGAAGGGAGCAGCGCACGGCTGATCAATCTCCGATCGCTGGCAGCTGAGGCTCAGCGGTCGTTCTGAACTAGGAGGAGGTTACCGTGGAACGAGATCGAGCTTCGATGACAAGCCACCCGATTCCCATCGGGAAAGCCGCGCGGCGCTTGGCTCTGCTATGTGCCGCGGTCTTCGTCGCCACAGCTTGTTCGGGATCAGCAACGTTGGCCCCAACAACTACCGTCGCAACGCCCAATCCGTCGGCCACCCAACCTCCGGTCGAGAAGGTGACCTTCCGGCTCGACTGGGTCCCGACAGGCACCTCCGCCTACGCCTACTTGGCCGTCGCCAAGGGCTTCTTCACGGAGCAGGGCCTCGATGTCACCGTTGAGCCAGGGCAGGGCTCGAAGCCGTCGATCGACCTAGTTGCAAACGGCTCGGACACGTTCGGTTCTGCCGAGGGCGGCGTCGTGGTCCAGGCCGTGACCCAGGGCGAAAAGGTGAAGATGGTCTCAAGCACCTACCCCGCCGGCGGGAATGGGATCCTCGCCCTTAAGTCATCTGGGATCACCAAGCCTCAAGACCTTGTCGGCAAGACCGTTGGCATACCCACTGCGTCGAGCGCGTTCCAGCTGTGGCCGGCGTTTCTCGCCGCGAACAACATTGACCCCAATTCCGTCAAGGTCGTGAACCTGGCGTCCTCGGCCTTGGTCACGCAACTCGTCGCGAAGACGGTTGATGCCGTCGGCATCTATCCGTTCTCGTCGGGCGCGCCACTGGATGCGGCGGGCACACCGACATCCTCCTTCCTCTACTCGGACTCCGGGGTCAACACGCTTGGGCTCGGGGTCATCGCGAGCCTGTCCACGATCCAAGCGAAGCCGGACGTCGTACGGCGATTCGTCGCCGCAATCGTCAAGGCTATTGCGTACGGTGGTGCCCACCCGGATGAGGCTGCGGCGGCACTCGTGAGCCTGAACCCAGACCTCAAGCTCGACCAGGCCGTCGCCCAGCAGGTCTGGATCCGGTTCTTCGCCGCCCGCGACACGGCCAACACCAAGGGACATCCGATCGGCTGGATGGCCGCGGCCGATTGGACCCAGACAGAGGATCTCCTCAACAAGTACGCGGCTCTGAACTCGAACATGACCATCGACAACTTCTATACGAACGACTTCCTGCCCGCTCAGTGAAGGCAATTTGACTCGGCAGAACGAGCCAAGGTAGCCGGCGCTGCTCCCCCAGCGCCGGCTACCTCGTTGCGGTTGCGGCCAGATGTACCCGAGCCGATCAATCCGGAGGTTCAAGACCTATGAACCATGTCGCACTCGCCCCCGTGGACTACGCCAGTCGGGCGCGGGTTGGTCTGATCCTCCCATCGATCAACTCGGTCATGGAACCCGAGTTCCTCGGGGTCCTGCCGCCCGGCGTAACGCTCCACACGACGCGGATCCCATACCTTGGCGACGACAGCGACGGCGTCGCCAAGATGAACAGCGAGACGATTAGCGCAGCACTGCTGCTCAAAGACGTTGCCCCGAATGTGATCGTGTACGGCTGCACCACCGGGACGATGGTGGAGGGCGCCGCGTGGGAGGCCGAGCTCAAGAAGAGCATCGAGGAGGCCACGAGCATTCCGACAATTACGACGAGTCGGTCGATCGTCGAGGCGTTTGAGGCACTTGGCGCGTCGAAACTCGCCGTGTTCAGCCCCTATGGTGCCGTCGTCAACGATGACATCGCGCGCTTCCTCAGGGCGGCGGGCTTCGAGATCACCAACATCCTCTCGATGCACTGGCGGTCGCCATTCCGAAACTTGAGCGAGGCCGAGATCGAGACGGCGGCCGGCAAGCTTGACGCCTCCGGAGCCGATGGCGTGTTCATGGCCTGCACCGGGCTCAAGACTATTACCTTCATCGATCGCCTGTCAGCCACGTATCGGAAGCCCGCGGTGAGCAGCAACACGGCCACGTTCTGGGCAACCCTCAACCATCTCGATCCACCAGTGTCCATTGGAGCCATGCCTGGCTGTGCCAACCTGGGTCCAGGCAGGCCGTGATGAATGCCGCTGCCCCGTGGGCGACAGGCCCAGAGGGATCGGCCGGCGCGCCCGCCCATGTTGAGATTCGCGACCTGAGCAAGGTCTACGCCACGACTGGGCGGCCAGTCCGGGCTCTAGATCAGGTGTCCCTGTCCGCGGAGCGAGGAACCTTCATATCGATCATCGGACCGAGCGGCTGCGGCAAGAGCACCCTGCTCATGATGGTCGCCGGACTGCTACCCAGCTCGAGCGGAGCCGTCCTCATCGACGGGCAGGAAGTGAAGCGCCCGATCACAGACGTCGGGATCGTCTTCCAGTCGCCGGTGCTGCTCGATTGGCGGAGTACCTTGAAGAATGTGCTCATCCAAGCGGAGGCGCGCGGCCTAGAAAAAACCGTATCGGAGGCGCGCGCGAGAGATCTCCTGGCTTCGGTCGGCCTGGCAGGCTTTGAGGACAGATACCCCTTCGAGCTCTCAGGTGGAATGCAGCAGCGAGTAGCGATCTGCAGGGCGCTGCTTCACGATCCGACGCTGCTTCTCATGGATGAGCCGTTTGGCGCGCTCGACGCGTTCACCCGAGATCAGATGATGCTCGATCTCCAGCGCCTCTGGCTCCGCCGCCAGAAGACCGTCCTGTTCATCACCCACAGCGTCCCCGAGGCCGTCTTCCTCTCCGATTACGTCGTCGTCATGACCCCGAGGCCAGGAAGGATTGATCGTGTGCTCAAGATCGACCTTCCTCGCCCGCGCGCGATCGGGGTACGCGAATCGCGAGAGTTCGCGGGATACGTCAAGACGCTCTTCGACGTCTTCCTCGCCTTCGGGGTCATCAAGGATTCGGCGCTGCCAGAGTGAGCAGGAGGCACACCATCGACAGCACAGTTGGGCCGCAGCCGAACGATCGCGGCATCGAGTCGGTGGAGGAACATGTCCAAGCGGCAGTCCGCGGCCGAGCGAGAAGCGCTCGCGTGGCGAGCGTGGTGGCGCCTGTCGTCACCTTCGGACTCATTCTTGTCATCTGGGAGGTGGCCGTCCGAGCATTCGACATTTCGGTGCTCATCTTGCCTGCCCCAACCAGAATCGCCACCGAAATGGCCGGCGACATCGGGATTCTTGCCCACCACGGCTTGGTCACCACGACCGAGATCTTGACCGGCTATCTCTTGAGCATTCTGGTGGGGATTCCCCTCGCGCTCGTTCTTTTCTTCTCTCCGATCCTGTCACGTGCGATCTTTCCGCTGATCGTGTCGAGCCAGTTGATACCCAAGGTGGCGATCGCCCCGCTGTTCGTGATCTGGCTTGGGTTTGGGCCGATGCCGAAGGTCATCATCACGTTCTTGATCAGCTTCTTTCCCATCACCATCAGCACCATGGTTGGGCTCAACTCGATCCAGCGCGAGAAGGTCTTGCTCGCTCGATCGATGGGGATGGGTGCTGCCGGCATGTTTTGGAGGATCCGGCTGCCCCAGGCCCTCCCATCCGTCTTCGCCGGTCTCAAGATCGCGGTCACGCTTGCGGTGATCGGTGCCGTTGTTGGCGAGTTCGTGGGTTCAGACTCGGGGTTGGGCTACCTGCTTCTGGTCGCCGACGGCAACTTCAACACTCCCCTCCTCTTCGCCTCCATCATCGTCCTCACGGCCATCGGGGTCGTCGGCTACGCGGCGGTAGTAATCCTTGAGCGGCTTACGATCCCCTGGTACGTGTTGCAGACCAATGCGACCCGCCCCGAGAACCAGTGACAAGGCCTGGGATGGTGCGCCTCAAACCTTGGCAGTCCAAAGCCATCCGAACCGGTAGGAGAGGAGTACGACATGCCTGAAGGTGCGAGGCAGTCGAAGCTCGGTTTCGGGATCACGGGCAAGGACCGCCCCGGTCTCAGCCGACTGGCGAGCCGGATCGAGGACCTCGGTTACGACGAACTGTGGTCGAACGACTACGAGTCTGATCGTGGATTCGGCACGCTGGCCGTAGTTGCGCAGGCCACGACCCACATCGATCTCGGCCTCGGGGTGATCGCCCTGAGTGATTACCAAGCGAGCTGGATAGCCGATGAGGTCGAGCGATTGGCCCTGCCTCAGAAGCGGTTGATCCTTGGTATCGGCTCTGGTCGATCGCTCTCAGTTGATCTGGTCCGATCTGGCCTCGTCGAATTGCGACGACGGCTGCCGGATTGTCGCCTGGCCGTGTCCTCCATCATGGGCCCCCGCTTCTACGCCCTCGGCGGCGAATTGGCCGACGTCGTCCTCACCAACTGGCTGCTCCCCGACCGGATCCCCTGGGCTCGCGAGCTCGTTGCTGCCGCGGCGCGCGAAGCCCACCGGCCGGTTCCGTCGTTCGCCAGCTACGTTCGCGTTGCGTTGGGCAACGACGCCGCCCAGGCCGTGACCGATGAGGTCGAGTACTACCTACGCATCTCACCGCGAGTGACGCGAGCGTTCGAGGCACAGCAACTTGCGACGCGTGGACCAGAAGCGTTCGGCGTCACTGGCGTCACGGGCGACGATCTCATCGCCGGGTTGGTCCCCTACCGGGAGGTCCTCGACAGCTGCATCGTTCGAGCGCTGCCGCCAACCGAGGACGTCGACGTCCTGCTCGCCGTCGCCGAGGCGACAGCCCCGCGGCATTGGCCGGGTCCGGCGGCTGTGGCGACGACCTCCTAACGGAATCGACCAGGCGACACCGCGATGGAGAGGCGCAGGCCATGAGCGAATCAACGCGGGAATCTGCGGAGACGGTCGAGCTTCTGCAGGCGCTCATCCGTAACAAGTGCGTCAACGACGGCACTCCGGAATCAGGTGGGGAGCGCCGGAACGTCGATGTCCTCGAGGCTTTCCTCGCGGGGGCAGGCCTGCAGTCGAAGGTCTACGAGCCACATCCCGGCCGGGCCAGTCTCCTAGCTCGGATTGAGGGTTCAGATCGAGCGGCGCCATCTCTTCTGCTGTTGGCACATCTCGACGTCGTGCCAGCGGCCGCGGACGCTTGGCAGCATGACCCATTCGGTGGAGAGCTCATCGGCGACGAAGTCTGGGGTCGCGGGGCCACGGACATGCTCGGGTTCGCTGCATCCATGGCCGCAGCGATACGTCGGATCGCCCGCTCGGGGCGAGTTCGAGGGTCGATCTCGTTTCTCGCAGCCGCCGACGAAGAGGCGCTCGGCGGATACGGTGCCGAGTGGTTGACCAACAACGCCTGGGAGGAGGTCCAAGCCGACTACGTCCTCACCGAATGGGGAGGGGCGCACATGGAATTTCCGGGCGCGGCGCCTGGGCCGATCCTACCGGTCATGGTCGGCGAGAAGAGTGCTCAGTGGCTGAAGATCGTCGCCCACGGCGTTTCTGGTCACGCGTCCACTCCGCTTGGCGCCAGCAATGCCCTTCTCATCGCCGCCGAGGTCGCCCTCCGACTGGCAAACTACGCTCCGCCCATAGATCTCGGACTCCTCTGGTTGAGCTTCGTTGCCGAGCTGCATCTGTCTGATGGCTTGGCTGCACAATTGACCGACGCGAACCGACTCGACGGGCTCCTGCCCACCTTCTCGCCCGGCTTGCGTCGGCGGGTGCACGCGGCGACTCGAACGACCATATCGCCGACCGTCATGCGTGCCGGCCAGAAGACGAACGTGCTTCCGGACAGCGCAGTTCTGGAGGTGGATATCCGGAGGCTGCCAGGACAAGACGCCAAGACAGTAACGACGTTGATTCAAGAGGCGCTGGGACCGATGGCCGATCAGATTGACATCTCTATCCAGCGCTCCACGAACGCCACGATGTCGTCGACCACGACGCCACTCTGGAAGGTGCTGCGCAGCGTCTCCGGACGGATTGTGCCAGGAAGCCGCACCGTGCCGTTCTTGCTCACGGGTGCCACAGACGGACGTTTCTTCCGTGAACGTGGATCGGTAGTCTACGGCTATGGGCTCACCAGTCCGCGCATGCCGTTTGAGCGCATGGTTCAGATGTTCCATGGAGTGGACGAGCGGATTGACGTTGAGTCGCTGGAACTAAGTACTGAGTTGTGGGTGCAAGCCGCGGCTGGGCTGGCATCCGTCTGAGACCTTCTGTCCCAGGAGCAGAGGCCAGTTGGGAGGTAGATGCTACGGACGAGGCACTCATTTCGTGCCTCGGGGCTGGGCTCCCCGTCAGGGAGCTTTTGTCAACCTGCGTGGAAACTCCCTTCCAGCTTGACGTGATCAGGCCGCTCGCACCTCCTCCCGGGGTGGCTGTCTGACGAGGATCCCCTCGACGAACCGCTCGCCGGCGAGGACGAG
>PLZO01000126.1 GCA_003152165.1 Chloroflexota bacterium | reverse complement strand
TCGAGTCCGCCCTATCGCTGGCTGCGGAGGCGGCACGCCTCTCCGACGCTGGCCTCTCACCGGCGGCCATCACCTCGGCCATGGCCCTGGTCCCGGTCCAGCTGCTGCAGCCCCCTAATCGCAAGGACAACGAGAACCTGTTCGCCGGCCTGGCCGTCGGCATCCTCCTCTGGATCGCGCTCGGAATCTACGGCAGTCAGGTGGCTCAGGGCGTGGTCGAGGAGAAGGCGACCCGGATCATGGAGATCCTGCTCGCCACGATCCGGCCGAGCCGCCTGCTCGCGGGCAAGGTCATCGGGATCGGGCTCGTCGGCCTCCTGCAGCTCACGATCGTCGGCGGCGCCGCGCTCGTCGCGGTCCAGGTGACCAATGTCGCCGCCATTCCGGCCCTGGGGGTGGCCGGGATCCTGGACGATCTCTTCTGGTTCCTGCTCGGCTTCCTCTTCTACGCCACTGCCTACTCCGCGGTCGCCTCCCTCGTCTCGCGCCAGGAGGAGGTCCAGAGCGCCATTGCGCCCATGTCGATCCTCCAGATCGTGGGGTACCTGCTCGTGTACGTCGCGCTGCCCAATCCGACGGGCCCCCTGGCCATGGTGTGCTCGCTGCTTCCGCCGTTCGCCCCCATCCTCATGGCGGTACGGATGGCAGCCAGCGACGTGCCGTCCTGGCAGGTTGGCCTGGCGATAGCGCTAACCGTGGCATCCATCGTCGGCCTGACCTGGCTGGCCGGCCGCATGTACAGCAATGCCGCGCTCCACCTCGGCGCGCGGGTGCGCTTCATGGATGCGTTCCGTGGGTAACGCTCGTGGGTAGCTACAGCATGTTCCGGCCCTGTCGGGCCGCAGCGATCGGAGGAGAAATCAAATGCCGCCTCGTGTGAGGGCCCATCCATTCTTGACCCTGATGGCGGTGGTCTCCGCGATCCTCATCGTGGTCGGCCGGATCAACAAAGACATCTGGTGGGGCGGCTGGGTCTTTGTCGCCGGAATCGCGGTGCTCGTCGTTGCAGGCGCCCTGTTCGTCCTTCTGACAAAGAGGTGACCGAACCGACCTCCTGTTCGGCGCAGGTCGCGCGACGACCGGTGATCGGGAACGATCGACTCCGCCCAAACCCGCCTTAGCAGCTAACCTCGCACCTTCCCAATTGGGCTCGGCGCGGAGTTCGGACGAAGGGCCGGCTTCTTCGCTGCTCAGTGTCTGGCGAAGTGGCGGGCCACAGCGGCGAACGACTCCTTGGGCTCCCAGGGCATGTCCGGGTAGACCGTTCCGTGGCGCCCGCCGGGCAGGGACTTCACGAGGGACATGGAGTCCATGTCGACGTCGTAACGAGGGTTGTCATCGGTCTTAGCCCCGGGTGTCGCGAAAGTTGACAGCAGGGCTCCGGCCACTCCTGAGCCTTCGAGTTCTTCGAGCGTATCGGCGATCTCGCGAGCCTGCATGGCTTCGTCACGCTGGAACGTCCCGTTCAGGCGCGACCGGAAGAAGCGCCCGATCACCGGTCGGGTGTGGAGCCACAGCCGGGTGGTGTCGGTAACCCCGAAGCCCAGAGCGCCCGAGCTCTCGGCACCATGGAAGGTGCGCATCCCGAACTCGGTGACGATCACCGGCTTGCCCGTTGCCAGGAAGGGCTGGAGCATCTCGATGTAGCGGTCCTTGGTCCGCGCCTCGCGGTAGTGATCGACGCCCACGTAGTCGAAGGGTCCCCAGTCCACCTGCTCGAACGCCAGCGAGGCGTAGGTGAGCGGGCCGGCGAACACGGCGCGCAACCTGGGCACGAGGACAGCCAGGTAGGCAGCGAGCTTCCCGTTGTGCAGCAGCGCCGGGTCTGCCTTGAGGCCTTGCAGGCGGCCGGTCACGCTCTTTCCCGCGAGGATGCCCGGCATGAAGAGCGTGAGTTCACTGCCGGCGACGAAGATCACCCGCCCTGGATGGGCCGCCTCCAGCCGTGCCGCCGCCTCGGCGGCTGCGACCAGGCGGGCCGTGGTTTCCTCCGGCGGGTACTCGAAGAAGGCCGGCGAGAACCACCCCTCGAGGCCGAGTTCGAGCGCAGTCTCGGCGACCGCCGTCAACCGTCCAACGTCACTGCCCACGATGCGCACGGCATTGGCGTAGAGGTCATCGCGGATGATCTCCAGCTCGCGCCGAACCACTGCCATGTCGGGTGGCTTCCGGCGCGTCGAGATGGCGTAGCCGGGGCCACGGAACATCGTTCCCGTGTCGTAGTGGACGCCCTTGTGCTGCACGTGCCTCGATCCGCGCCCACGCCACAATATGTGAATTACGTGGTCGGGCCCCATCAGCATGCGCCTTGTCGTGGAGCATTGCTGGTCGTGGGCTTGCGTGATGTAGCCGCCCAGCCCGCTCGACTACTCGATCCCGTCGCCTCGTGTCGGGCGGCCCGCGCGGCTACCATTGACCTCCCGTGACGACCCTCGCCCCGAACGATTTCACGCACCTCCACGTCCATAGCGAGTTCAGCCTGCTTGACGGCCTCGGGCGGATCAACGAGCTGGTGGATGGCGCGGCCCAGCTCGGTTTCGACTCGCTCGCGCTGACCGACCACGGAGCGCTCTACGGTGCAGTCGCCTTCTACCAGGCGGCCACCGCCAAGGGCATCCGGCCGATCATCGGGGTCGAGACATACGTCGCTCGGCGGTCGATGGCCGACAAGGAGGGCAAGGCCGACGCCCAGCCGTTCCATCTGATCCTGCTGGCGGAGAACCTCGTCGGCTATCGCAACCTGTGCCGGTTGATCACCGATGCCCACATCGATGGCTACTACTACAAGCCCCGGATCGACCGGGAGCACCTGGCGCGCCACAGTGAGGGCCTGATCGGCCTGTCCGCTTGCCTCAGCGGCGAGATCCCGCGGGCCCTCGCGACCGATGACTGGGAGCTCGCCCGGAAGTTGGCCGGCGAGTACGGCGACATCTTCGGGCCCGAACGGTTCTACCTCGAGCTGCAGGACCACGGCCTGGCCGATCAGCGCCGGCTCAACGAGCAGCTCCTCCGGCTGGCCCCCGAAGCTGGGCTGCCACTCGTCGTCACGAACGACCTCCACTACGTCCGCCAGGACCAGTCCGAGGCGCACGATGTCCTGCTCTGCGTGGGCACCGGCAACAACCTCGACACGCCCGGCCGGATGCGCTTCGACACCAACGACTTCTGGCTGAAGTCCGCGGCCCAGATGGCGGCACTCTTTCCCGACCAGCGCGAGGCGATCCTGAATACCCGCCGGATCGCGGAGATGGCCGGCGGACTGGAGCTGCCGCTCGGCCAGACCCGAATCCCGCACTTCCCGGTGCCCGACGGCGAGACCGTCGAGAGTTGGCTTCGGCGCGAGTGTGAGCTGGGATTGGCCCGACGCTACGGCGGGGCGACGCCGGCCCTCCAGGCACGCCTCGACTATGAGTTGGGCGTGATCACCTCGATGGGCTATGCCGGCTACTTCCTGATCGTGGCCGACTTCGTCCGGTTCGCCCGCGAGCAGGGGATCCAGACCACCTGCCGGGGGAGCGCGCCAGGCTCGATCGTCACCTACACGCTGGGGATCACCCCGGTCGACCCGATCCTGTACGAGCTGCCGTTTGAGCGATTCCTCAACCCGGACCGGGTGACCATGCCTGATATCGACGTCGACTTCGAGGACGGCCGGCGCGAGGAGGTGATCGCCTACGTCGGCCGTAAGTACGGCCAGGACCATGTCGCCCAGATCATCACCTTCGGGACGATGCTCGCCCGGGCCGCCGTGCGCGATGTCGGGCGCGTCCTGGGGATGAGCTACGGCGAAGTAGACCGGATCGCCAAGGCGATCCCGAACCAGCTCGGGATCCGGCTCGACGAGGCGCTCCAGTCGACTCCCGCCCTGCGCGAGATGGCGACCGACCCGCAGGTCGGCCGGCTGCTCGACCTGGCCGAGCATCTCGAAGGCGTCGCCCGCAACGCGTCGACCCACGCCGCGGGTGTCGTGATCAGCCGCGAACCCCTGACCGAGCTGATGCCGCTCCAGAAAGCAACCAACTCGGACGGCCTGATGACCCAGTTCGAGATGCATGCGGTCGAGGCGCTGGGCCTGCTCAAGTTCGACTTCCTGGGCCTGTCCAACCTGACGATCCTGCGCCAGGCGGTCGAGCTCATCCAGGCCAACCGGGGCGTGGCGATCGATCTCGACCAGATCCCGCTCGACGATTCGACCACCTTCCAACTCCTGGCCTCGGGCGAGACGACCGGCATCTTCCAGCTGGAATCGGCGGGCATGCGCCGCTATGTGCGGGAGCTCCGGCCGACGTCGGTCTACGACCTGGCCGCAATGGTTGCCCTGTATCGGCCCGGCCCGATGGACAACATTCCCGCCTACATCCGGCGCAAGCACGGCCAGGAGCCGGTGACGTATCTCCACCCGCTGCTCGAGCCGTACCTCAACAAGACCTACGGCATCTTCGTCTACCAGGAGGACATCATGGCCTCCGCGATCGCCCTGGGCGGCTTTACGGGGCCGGAGGCCGACACGCTCGGATACGCGATCCGCAAGAAGAAGTCGAGCGTCCTCCGCTCGATGAAGGACCAGTTTGTCCGCCAGGCCGCCGAGCGAGGCGTGCCGCCGGCCACGATCGATGCCGTCTTCACGGCCTTCCAGCCGTTTGAGCGCTACGGCTTCAACAAGGCCCACGCAACCTGCTACGGGTTGGTCGCCTACCAGACGGCCTACCTCAAGGCCAACTACACCGTCGAGTACATGACCAGCGTCCTGACGGCGTCGCGCGACAACGCCGAGAAGGTCGCCGCTGCGATCGCCGAGTGTCGCCGCCTCGGGATCGAGGTCCGGCCACCCGATATCCGGAGCTCGGGCGTCGAGTTCTCGGTTGAGGGCGATGCGATCCGCTTCGGCCTGCTGGCGGTCCGCAACGTTGGCCAGGGTGCCATCGAATCGATCATCGCGGCGCGCGCCGACGGTGACTTCCGCTCGATTACGGACTTCTGTGAGCGGATCGACCTGCGCCTTACCAACAAGCGGGTCCTCGAGTCGCTTGCCCGGGTCGGGGCTCTCGCGGCCTTCGGCCATCCGGCCCAGATCATGGCCGGACTGGACGACGCGATGAGCGCGGCGAGCGCGACCCAGCGCGACCGTCTCACCGGCCAGGTCTCTCTATTCGACCTGGCAGCGGACGATCCGGCGCTCGACGCGCCATTGCCGAAGGTGACCGAGGCACCGACCCGCGAGCGGCTGCGCTGGGAGAAGGAGCTCCTCGGGCTGTACCTCTCGGATCACCCGTTGAAAGAGATCGCCGAGGCGATCGGCCCGTTCGTCAGCGCCTACTCGGGCGACCTCCGCGACGAATCGCTCGACCAGCAGCGGGTAGTGGTGTGCGGGATAGTGACTGGCGTGCGAACCGTGATCACCAAGGCCAAGGCCATCATGGCGATCGCGACGGTGGAGGATCTCCAGGGCTCGATCGAAGTCGTCGTCTTCCCACGCCTGTACGAAGTCAGCAGGCCCACCTGGATCGAGGGCCAGATCCTGCTTGTGTCGGGCCGGGTCGATCACAAGGGCGAGGAGGTCTCCTTGTTGAGCGACCTCGTGGTTAACTGGGACGAGGCGCTGGCCCGTGGCCCGGCCTCGTTCGCCTCCGAGGTGGCGGCCGTCGACCGGGGCCGGAATCGCAGCTCCATGGGCGATCGGGGCAGCTGGCGGCGCGGCCAGGACCGCCGGCCAGAAGGGGGTGACGTCCCGATCCCGGTCGTCGGCGAGCCTGTGGCGGTTGGCCCAGGTCGTGGCGTCCCGACCGCCGTCGGAGTGCCAGTCAGCCCGCTGCGCGGCAGGGCTACTGCGGCCGCCGCCGCGGGCCGGTCATTCCCCGACCTCCCGGCGATCGACCCGGCTGAACCGTTCCCCGGCGACACCGAGCCGGAAGATCTCCGGGCGATCGGATCGGAGATCGATGAGCCGGCCCTGCCGGATGAGGCCCGCGGGTGGGCTCAGGCGGCGGCTGCGGCGCCGACAGTGCAGACCGAGGCGAGCGCTGACCAGGTGCTCCACGTCCGGTTCGCCGGCGGTGCCACCGCGGAGCGGACGATGGAGGAGCTGCGCACGCTCATCCGGACCCGACCCGGCGCGACCCGGGTCGTTCTCCACGTTCCGGGCGCGCGGGGCGGCGAGCTGCCGATGGAGTTGCGCAGCGGCGTCGCGTACGACGCGGACCTGCTCGCGGAAGTCACCCGCCGACTGGGGTCCGGGGTCGAGCTCCAACTCGGCTGACGGCGGCTGGAGATGGTGCTGGGGCGTTGGCGCCGGCTGCGACTGGAGTCAGGCTGGTCCCTTGGCCGGCGTGCTGGGCTGGCTCCTCATCGCCTGGACGGCCGAGAAGCGGTCGGCGAATTCACCCCGGAGCTTGGCCAGCTCCGGCGGCTCGAGATCGAGCTCGAGGGCGATCTCATCGATCGTGAAGCTTGCCGCAGCGTCGATCGAGCCGTCGATTGCGGCCACATCGAAGCAGGCTCGGAGGATGTCGAGACGCTGCTCCGTCGTTGATACGTCCCGGAATTCGCGGGTCACGAGGTAGTCGTCGGTGCCACCCGTCGACAGCGCCTGGAGTTTGGCCGTCTCGACCACCAGCGCCGCCTCGGCCGCATCGAGGCCTGTCTGCTCCACCAGGACCTGCTCCATGTAGCGCGATGCATCGTCGCTGACGTGCATATCGGCGCTGGCCGCCCGGGCGATCACATAGGCGGCGCAGGCCACGAACCGGGCGCGATCCGGGGGCAGGTTATCGAGTCGGGCAATGATCGCGCGGACCATCTCCACCTCTGCGACCGAGCCGGCGCCGGGCATGAGGTGGGAAGGCTTGGTACTGGCGCCTTCGGTCGGGAAGAAGCGGCGCAGGAAGCTCATTGGTCCTCCGGTCGGACTGCGCGGTCCGGTCGGATCCGCGGGATGCTGCCGCCGAGTCTAGCGTCAGATGCCCGGCCGGGAGGATTCGGCTGGGGCACTCGGGAGGGAGGAGGCCGGATTACGACGCAGACGGCGCCGCCGACGGAGCAACGGATGGCGCCACAGACGGGGCAGCGGAGCTCGGAGCAACGGACGGTGTGACCGATGGAACTGGCGCCAGGCTTGGAATGGGCGTCGGGGACGGAGAACAGGCGGCAAGCGCCGAGAACAGGGAAAGGGACACGGCGGCGGTTGCGATCGCGCGCTTCATCAGGACCTCCAGAGCGGAACCGGCCTTTCGTTGCGGCCGTCGACGTTTGCGGTCGATCCTGACTGCGCTTCCTGATTTTGTCCTGAACGGAGCCGTGCGCGGGCCCTCCAGCCAGGCCCCTCCTGACCTCGCCAGATCGCGCCGTCCTCAGGGGGCGTCGGCGAGCGAACCGGCCGGGGCGATGACGGCCAGGGCAAGACATGCGGGGCAGCAGGCATCGGACCACTCGAGCCCGGCGAGGCGCTCCGTCGCCTTCGCCTCAACGGTTGCCGGCCGTGATCGCGCCCGGTGCCCGGCGATCAGCCACCAGCCAAGGGCCCCGATCGTCGCGAGGACGATCCCGGCTGCCACCAGAACGGCTCCCGCGCCTGCCACGAGCTGCACCGCTGGTTCGCCGACGATGAGCCTGAGCAGGAAATGACCAGTCAGGAAGAGTCCGTTGCCGACGATCAGGCCGGTCAGGAACGAGGTCGTGGTCACCCCGCGATCGCGCTCGAAGCGATCGCCACGATCCGCACGCCCCGCCCCCGCGGAATCGCCCGGCCCCCCGATCGACGATCGCCGGCCGCAGGCCGACCCGGGCGAGCAGGCTGGGGATGGCACTCCGAGCCCAGCCCCGGACGAGGAGGAACTGGACGGTCCCCCCGACCACGGTCGCCGCGACCAGCACGACGACGATCGAGATCGCGGGCAGGCCGCTGTGGGTGGCAGCTACACCGGCGCCGATGACCAGCAGGTCCCCCAGAACGGGGATCGGCAGTCCGGCCTCCTTCAGGGCCAGAACAGCGGCGAGAAGGGCAAGGGCGGGGACGTCCACGTCAGTCTCCCTCGAGCAGCCGAGCCACGACCGGCTCGATCCGCTCGACCCATAGATCGTACGGCCTGGCCGAAGGATGGAGACCGTCGTGGGCGATCAGCGAGCGATCACCAGCCACCCGTTGCGACAGATCGAAGATGTCGACGAACGCGATCCCACGGCGTGCGGCCAGATCCGCCAGGATCGCGTTGATGCGAACGATTCCAGTCTGCTGGCTGACTGGGTCGCCATAGTCGGCACCGGCCGCTGTCAGCGTGTAATCAGGGGTCGTGACGGCCAGCAGCCGCGGTCCCCTTACATGTCCGTGATGCGTACCCCGGCCCGGCCGGCGATCCGCACGGTGGCGGTGCGGACCTTGTCCGAGTCCTCGTCGCTGCCTGCGGAGGCTCGATCAAAGAGCTGGGGCCAGGTGAGACCGTATCGCAGCTTCCAAAAGAGCCATTGAAGATCGCGCGCTTCATTCGTCGTCGAGTCGGCGCGTCTGTAGCCGGCCGCAGCCGCCTCAACCTCGAGCCGGTCGAGCTCTGCCCGGATGGCCGCACGGGCTCTGCCTAGGATCCGTTTCGAGGCAACTCCGCGCGCTTCGTGGCCGGGATGCCATCTGTCGGTGAACGCGACCCGGACGATGGGCCGCCAGACCTCGTACACCGCGACCTGGCTACCGTGCCGGTCAAATACAGGGTCGGCGGCCACGCGCTCGCCGAGCTCCGGCTCGACATAGCCCGCACCGACGGTCAGCGGGAACGGTACCGCCCGCGCCTGCAGTTCGCCGGTGAAGTCGGCCACGACGTTGAGGCCGACGTGATCGGTCCAGAGCGCGGCCCGTTTGAGGTCGTCCGAGGTGTCTTCGTCGGCCCAGGGGAGGAGATCCGGGCCGATCCGATCGAGCCCAAACTGCGCCGCCAGTGCGTAGGCCGCGAGCCGGTCCTTTCTGGCGGGCGATGCCGCGAAGGTCTGGAGTGCGGCCATGAACTCGCCGTCCGCGCCATAGAGGCGCAGGAGCGCGGCCCGGAGTCGCACGACCTCGGTCACGCCAAACGGCGATGCGGGCACGCCTGGCTGCCCGCGCCGGGCTGTCACGCCTCGCCCCCGATCGCCCGCTCGATCGCGTCCGCCGAGGCCCGCCGCTGCTCGCGGTCGAGATGCGCGTACGTGTCGGCCGTGATCGTGATCGTCGAGTGACCGAGTTGCTCCGAGACGAGCTTGAGCGGCACACCCTGGGCAAGCAGGAGCGAGGCCGCTCCGTGTCGAAGGTCGTGGAAGCGGACGCGGGGCAGGCCGAGCCGGACCAGCGTCGTGGTGAACCCGCGCCCGACCTCGTGGCCGGCCAGGTGACGGCCGAGCGGATCGGTGAATACGAGCACGTCGGCGTTCTGCCAGAGATCCCCGGCCGCGAGCCTGGCGGCTTTCTGTCGAGTCCGCTCCCGTCGCAGTGCCCGGGCGGCCGTCGGCCCGAGCTCCAGTGTCCGCCGGCTGCGGGCCGTCTTTGGCTCGGCGAGCGCCCAGCCAGCCGCGACCCGGGACAGCGAGTGACGGACGGTGAGAGTCGGCGTGCGGCCGTCCAGTCCCGCAACGTCCGCCCAGGCCAGGCCCAGCAGCTCACCCTGGCGGAGCCCGGTGGTCGCGGCGAGCGCGTAGAGCGGCCCGGCCTCATCGTCGTCTGTCGCGTCGAGCAGCCCCCGCGTCTCGTCCGCGGACAGGACCCGGATGGCGTGGTGCTCGACCCGCGGCGGCCGGCTCAGCGCGGCCACGTTGCGCATGACCAGGCCATCGCGCTCGGCGTCTGCCAGGGCTCGTCGCAGCGTCGTGCGGACGTGGCGGGCCGATTGCCCCGACCGACCGCTGCTCACGATCGCGGCCGTCATCCGCTCGACGTCGGTCGGTCGCAGATCCGCGAGCGGGATCCCGCCGAGCCTGGGCACGATGTGCAAACGCACATGCTGCTCGCGGCCGCGCCAGGTCGCCTCCCGGACGCGCCGTCGCTCAGCCTCGAGCCAGGGCACAAGGAACTCGGCCAACGTGGTCCGGGTCGTTGGCCGCCCGGTGGCTTCGAGCTGCCGGCGGAGCTCGGCGAGCCGCTCGCGTACGGCGGCCATCGTCCGGGCCGAAACGACGCGACGCGTCCTGGCGCCGGTGTTGGGGTCGAGCGTGACAATCGCGCCGCGCCAGCGGCCATCTGCGGAGCGGTAGACCGATCCCTCGCCGCGTCGTCGCCGGCGCTTCGGGCTGGTAGTCTCGGTTATGTGCGTGGACCTCCTGAAGGGTCTGCGCTCAGGGCCCTCGACCGTTCACGCGGCCGGGGGGTCCAGCTATGTCGGCGTCCCGCGCCGTCCGCCGTATGCTACCACGTATGCTACTAAAGGTGGTGCCGAAGCCGGGATTTGAACCCGGATGAGGTTGCCCTCAACGGTGTTTGAGACCGTCGCGTCTGCCGGTTCCGCCACTTCGGCCGGGGTGAGTGGCCATCGTACCGCCTCGACCTCGGGCTCAGGGGTCCGCGGCGAGCGTGGCCGTACATTTGGTGCTGCTAGAGCGACAAACCGCGCGGAAATGGGCTCCGACCGGCTCGCGATCGCCGTCCACGGCCCCCGGGCGCCCGGTCAGCTCTGAACTTGTCCCGAGCCGTGCACGCGCCGGGATGAAACCACCCGACCGGTGTCCGGCGGATCGTCGGTTGGCCCCGAAACGCGTCGTTTGTCGCTTCACGAGTACCAAATGCATCGAGGCGGCTGCGGCCGACGACGTGGCGCCGAGCACTGACGCCGTGACGCCGGGCGACGACCGCTGAAACCATGGAACCAACGCCCAACGCCCTCCGTCAGGGCGAGCGACGATGCTAGACTCGGCCAGCCTTCCCATCGCGCTCCGGAGGAGCCCTTCGATCGTGGGGGACCTTCGAACGACCGCGACTCCCAACGATGGCCCACAGCGGCGCGACCTGATCCTCGTCGAGCGGGCGCAGGCGGGCGACCTGTTGGCGTTCAACGACCTCGTGACCTGCTATCAGGACCAGCTCTTCGGCCTGGTGGCGCGCATGGTGCCGGATCAGGACCAGGCCTCGGACGTGGTCCAGGAAGCGTTCTTCTCAGCCTATCGGAACCTCAACGGCTTTCGTGGTGGCAGCGTCAAGAGCTGGCTCAGCCGAATCGCGATCAACGCGGCGATGGACCTCCAGCGTGCCCGCAAGCGGCGACCAGTCCAGCCCTATCCCGAGCTCGAGGATGACTCGTGGCAGCCGCCCGCTGGCGAGGGGGCGGATCCCGAGCGTCAGGTCGTGACGGCGGAGCGGGTTCGGACCCTCAACGTGGCGCTCGCGGGCATCGGCGACGACCAGCGAGCGGCGATCGTCCTGTACGACATCGAGGGGTTCGACTACACCGAGATCGCGGAAATGACCGGGGTCAGCCTGGGCACCGTGAAGTCGCGCATCCATCGCGGTCGGCTGGCCCTCCGTCGCAGTCTCGAGGACCATATGGAACTGTTCCGTGGCTGAGCGCGTCTCATGACCATGCCGGCCCCAGCCCACATTCGCCCCGACCACGATGAGACGCTCATCGCGCGCTTTGCTGCGGATGACCCGACCGAGCGCGAGGCCGCCGATGCCCGGACGCTGATTGCCTCTTGTCCGGCCTGCGCGCAGCTCGATGCCGACCTGCGTTTCATCATGGCCGCCACGGCCGACCTGCCGGCGCCGCACCGGACTCGTGACTTCCGCCTGACCGAAACCGATGCTGCGCGCCTGCGCGGGACTGGCTGGCGGCGGCTGCTGGCCCGCTTCGGCGAACCACGGCTGGCCTTCACCAGGCCGCTAGCCACCGGCCTCGTGGCGCTCGGGATTGCGGGGCTCGTGCTCGCGTCGGCGCCATCCTTCGCGGCTGTCGGTGGCTTTGGCACCTCCGGCGCGGCGCCAGCTGTGGCACCGGCCCCTGGCGGCGCTGCAGGAGCCCTAGCGTCCGTGCAACCGCCGCGCTCCGATCAGGCGTTGCCCGGCTCGGGGGCCGCAGCCTTGGCCGGCCCGAGCGCGCTGCCGGGACCTACGGCCGGGCCTTTCGGTTCGGCGCTGTCGCAGGTGCCTCTGGCCGCCGGTTCGGCCGCACCTTCGAGCACTCCGGCGTCCTTGAGCCTGGGCGGGGTCACGACCGGGATTCCCTCGTTGGCCGCGGGCCCTCCGGCCAACAACTCCTCCGTAACATCCGCCGAGGGTTCGCCCGGGACAGCCAGCGGGCCGTCGCCCTTGCTCGTCGCTTCGGTCGTGCTCCTCCTTCTGGGAATCAGCCTGTTCCTGCTGCGCTGGGCCGCCCGGAGTCGGGCCTGACGGCCGACCCACCCGGCCTGCCGGGTACACTGACGGCACCGTCCCCGTCCGACTGCCCAGCCGAGGCCTGCCGATGGAACGCCTGATGCTGCTCGACGGCAACGGGCTCATCTACCGCGGATATTTCGCCCTGATCAATACGCCCCTGACCACGTCCCGGGGTGAGCTGGTCAACGCAGTCTTTGGCTTCTGCAACATCGTCCTCCGCGGGTTCCAGGACATCCAGCCGGATTACGCGGCGATCGCCTTCGACCTGTCCGGGCCAACCTTCCGCCATGAGCAGTACGCGGCCTACAAGGCGACCCGCCAGAAGATGCCCGACGACCTGCGTGACCAGTTTCCCAAGGTCCGCGAGGTGGTCAAAGCGCTTCGGATTCCGGTCTACGAGATGGCCGGCTTCGAGGCCGACGACGTGATCGGCACGCTGACCGTGGAGGCGGAGGAGCGCGGCCTCGACACGACGATCGTGACCGGCGACCTGGACATGCTCCAGCTCGTCACCGACAAGACCCGCCTGATGACGACCCGAATGGGCGTCCAGAACACGGTGATCTACGACCCGGCCCGGATTTTCGAGCGCTATGGCCTGCGACCGGACCAGATGATCGACTTCAAGGCCCTCAAGGGAGACTCAACCGACAACATCCCGGGCGTGCCCGGGATCGGTGAGAAGACGGCCGCCAAGCTGATCGGCCAGTTCGAGACCCTTGACGGCCTGTACGAGCATCTCGACGAACTGACCCCGGAACGCCTGCGCGAGCCGCTTCGCGAAGCGAGGGAACAGGTCTTGATGGGCCGCGAGCTGATGCGAATCGTGCGCGACCTGCCGGTCAGGATGGACCTGGAGGCTGCGCGGCTCGGCGACTACGACCGGGAGACGGTGATCCGCCTCTTCCGCGAGTTCGAGTTTCGGACCCTGATTGAGCGCCTGCCACCGCTCCGCGGCGAGCGCGCCGAGGAGACCGCGGCTGCGATCCGGGGAACGATGGCCGGCGGCGACCCCATGCGCGCTGCGCAGGTACCCGGCGCGACCCCCCACGGCGCGACGGGCTGGGGCGCAGGCGAGGGCCTCCGGCGCGACCGCGGGTCACTCATCGGGGAAGGCTCAGGACTGCAACTGGCGCTCGACTTCTCGTCGGTCGACAGGGCGGTTGGCGCCGCTGACGCCGCGAGAACCAGCCCGGCTACGGTCAGGCCCGATGCCGCTTCGGTCGATTTGGAGGCATCCAGCGAATCGGTCGAGGATCCCGCCCGGGCTGACCTCGCCGCCGCGCTGGCAGCGGCGATCGAGAATCCGGCGGCTCGGATCGAGCTCGTTGCGGGGGAGGGGATCGAGCGGATCGAGCCCTGGCTGGCCGTCCAGTCGGCGGTCGGGATCGCCCTCCTTGCCGACGATCCGCGTCCGCGCAAGGGCATGCCGCTCGCCCTGGCCGTGGCCGGGCTCGATGGCCGGACCGTCGCCGCGGAGGGGCCGGCCGACGTCGGCCGACTCCGTTCGATAGTCGAGCGCCTCGAGATCCCGATCGTCGGTCACGAGGTGAAGCCGCTCCTCGTTGCCCGCTTCGCCGAGGAACCCGATGACGAGCCTACGGCGATCGCGTTCGACACCCAGGTGGCTGCCTACATCCTGAACGCATCGCTGCGTAGCCAGTCGATCGCCGACGTGGTTGCCGAGCAGCTCGACCTGATCCTGCCGCCGGCCAAGGACCTGCCGCCCTTCGCCCGAGTGGGCCTCGAGGCGCTCTCCGCGATCAGCGCCCGGGTGCCGCTCGAGGCTGCCCTCGAGCGTGAGGGCCTCGACCGGCTGTTCCGCGAAATCGAGCTGCCCCTCATCCCGGTCCTGGCCCGGATGGAGGCCACCGGCGTTGCCCTCGACCGCGATGCCCTGCGGACCCTCGCCGACGAGTTCGCCGTCGAGATCGCCAGGCTTGAGGCCGAGGTCTACGCCAGCGTCGGCCACGAGTTCAACCTGGGCAGTCCCAAGCAGCTCGAGCAGGTCCTCTTTTTCGAGCTCAACCTGCCCAAGGGCAAGAAGACCAAGACGGGCTATTCAACCGACGCGTCGGTCCTCGAAGATCTGCGCGGCGTCCACCCGATGGTGGCCAGCTTGCTCGACTGGCGGACGTACACCAAGCTCCGCTCGACCTATGTTGAGGCGCTGCCAACGCTGATCGCGGCGGACGGCCGGTTGCACACCACGTTCCACCAGGCTGTCGCCGCCACCGGCCGCCTCAGCTCGTCGGATCCTAACCTTCAGAACATTCCCATCCGGACGCCGCTCGGCCGGCGGATCCGGCGGGCATTCGTGGCCGGGGCGCCGGATGTGACCCTGGTCGCCGCCGATTATTCCCAGATCGAGCTGCGGATCCTCGCCCACGTGTCGGGTGACGAGCACCTCCGCGACGCATTTGCCCGGGGCGCCGACATCCATCGCGAGACGGCCGCCCGAGTCCTCCACAAGGCACCGGAGGAGGTCACCGGCGACGAGCGCTCGATGGCCAAGATGGTCAACTTCGGGATCGCTTACGGGATGAGCGATTTCGGCCTGTCGAGCCGGGCCAACATCCCCCGGGCCGAAGCCCAGGAGTTCATCAATACGTACTTCGCGACCTACTCGGGGATCAGCTATTACATGCTCCACATCAAGGAGGTTGCCCGCCGCCAGGGCTTCGTGACGACCCTGCTCGGCCGGAAACGGGCGATCTCGGAGCTCGACGCGCGCAATCCCACGTTGCGCGCGGCCGGCGAGCGAATGGCCATCAACATGCCCATCCAGGGGACGGCCGCCGACATCGTCAAGATCGCGATGATCCGTCTCGGCGAGCGCCTGCACGCAGGAGGTTTCCGGGCGCGGCCCCTCCTCCAGGTCCACGACGAGCTCCTGCTCGAGGTGCCCCGCGACGAGGTGGACCGGCTCATCCCGATCCTGCGCAGCACGATGGAATCGGCGCTGGTGCTCGACGTGCCACTGACGGTCGACGTCAAGGTCGGCGACGATTGGGAAGGGATGATCGTCCGGCCTCGCGAGGACCCACCGCGGTCCGATGCCTGAGCTGCCCGAGGTCGAGACTGTCGTCCGCGACCTCCGGCCACGGATCATAGGGGCCGAGATCAGCGCTGCGCGCTCGACGTGGTCGCGGACCCTGCGGACCCATGGCCCCGAGGCCTTCGACATCGAGGTTCGGGGTCGCCGGGTCGAGGCGGTGAACCGGCGGGCGAAGCTCCTCGTGATCGAGCTCTCGGGTGGCGTCGCCCTCACGATCCACCTGAAGATGACCGGTCAGCTGTTCGTCGTTGCGGCTACCACCCCCGAGGACGCCTACATCCGGCTCGTCCTGGCCTTCACCGACGGCCGGGAGCTGCGCTTCAGGGACATCCGGAAATTCGGTCGGGTTGGCCTGTACGGGCGGGACCAGGGGACCGGCGAGCTCGTCAACGAGGCCGGCGGCAGCGCGGTATTCGCCGGCCATGGGCCCGAGCCGCTTGATCCGAGCTTCAGCGTGACCGCCTTCCGGCGCCGGTTTCGCGCGCGCAAAGGCCGCCTGAAGCCGCTCCTCCTCGATCAATCGTTCATCGCCGGGATCGGCAACATCTACGCCGACGAGGCGCTGTGGGCCGCCCGCCTCCATCCCCTCCGGTCGGCGGCTTCGGTCCGGCCGGCTGATGAGCGTCGGCTGTACCTCGCGATCCGGTCGATCCTGGCCGAGGCGATCGAGCGCCGGGGCAGCTCGATCGACGACTACACGGCGCCCGATGGTGACGGCGAGATGCAGGAGCGGCTGCAGGTCTACCAGCGGACAGGGGAGCCGTGCCCACGTTGCGGCCGGCCGATCCGGCGGATCGTGATCGGAGCCCGGGCGACCCACTTCTGCTCGTGGTGCCAACGCCTGCCCGCGGCCCAGCGGCGGGCACTCGAGCGGTCCGGTGGGATCGCGATCCTGCGGGCGATGACGGCCCGTCGCGCCACCCTTGCAGATCCCAGGGTCGCGTCGAACACGCTGCGCACGAAGACTGCCGCGGCCAACCGGCGGGCCGCTGCCCGGTCGAGCACCTCGGCTGGAGTCGATTGATGTCGATCCTCCGCTTCGAGAAAGTGACCCGCGAGATCGGCACGTTCGTGATCCTCGACGAGATCGCGGCTGCGATCGCGTTGGGCGACCGGATCGGCCTCGTCGGGCCGAACGGGGCAGGCAAGACCACGCTCCTGCGGGTCGCCGCCGGAATCGACGAGCCGGACCTCGGCTCGGTCAGCCGGAAGCGCGGCCTGACCCTCGGCCTGCTCGCCCAGGAGGCCCATTTCGACCTTGAGTTCATGGCCGCGCCGGATCTCCGCAGCGCAGTCCGCTCGGCCGCCCCCGAGCTGCTCGAGCTGGGCGCCCGGCTGCGCGAGCTGGAGCATGCCCACCGGGTCGAGGAGCCCCTGTACGCGGAGCTCCAGCATCGCTTTGACGTGCTCGGTGGCTACACCCTGGATCAGCGCATCGACGAGACGCTGTCGGGCCTGGGCTTCACCCGCGACGAATGGACCAAGCCACCGGGCGCCTTGTCCGGTGGTGAGCAGACCCGGGCCGCCCTGGCCCGGCTGGTGATCGCCGATCCGGACCTGATGCTGCTCGACGAGCCGACCAACCACCTCGACCTCGGCGCACTCGAATGGCTCGAGGAGCACCTGCGCCGACGGAATGGCTCGCTCCTCGTTGCCTCCCATGACCGGGCCTTCCTCGACGCCACGGTCGAGCGGGTCTGGGAGCTGCGCGATCGGCGGCTGACGATCTTCCGGGGCGACTACGCGGCCTACCACCGACAGCGAATCGAACGCGACGCCCGGCTCGACAAGGACGTGTCCACCCAGGCCGAGCAGATCGCCCGTGAACAGGAGCTGGTCCAGCGCTACCGGAGCCACCGCAAGTACGCCAAGATGCATGAGCATGAGGCCCGCCTGGTCCGACTCCAGGAGGCACGCATCGAGGCTCCGAAGGCGGCCCGCAAGCTGCGCTTGCCGACGGCCGCCCTCGTTGGTGCCAGCGGTCCGTCGCGCTCGGGCGAGATCGTTGTCCGGGCTGAGCAGCTCGTCGTCGGCTACCTGCCGCGCTTCCGCCGGGCCGGATCACAGGGGTCGGACAGAACCGCCGGGCCCGGGGCCGGCGAGACCCCCACCGCCGAGCCGTTGGCCGTCGCGCGGGTGCCCTTCCTGGCCGCCCAGCGGGGTGACCGGATCGGGATCGTCGGTCCGAATGGCGCCGGCAAGACCACCCTGCTCCGAACGATCGCCGGTGACCTGCCGCCACTCGACGGCCTGCTCACAATCGGGATCGGCGTGTCGATCGGCTACCTGGCCCAGCTCCGCGACGCCGCGATCCCGGGCGAGACGGTCCTCGGCGCGCTGACCTCGGCGATCTCGATCACTGAGGGGGAGGCGCGGGGCTACCTGGCCCGGTTCCTGTTCCGGGGCGTCGACGCATTGAAGGAGGTCCGCGCGCTGTCGGGCGGCGAGCGTTCCCGGCTCGAGCTCGCCCTGCTGGGAATCATGCCGGCCAACCTGCTCCTCCTGGACGAGCCGACGAACCATCTTGATATTCCTGCTCGAGAAGCGATCGAGGCGTTCATGGCCAACAGCCCGGCGACCCTCCTCATCGTGTCGCACGACCGGCGCCTGCTCGAGACGGTGTGCGACCGGTTGTGGGTCGTCGACGATCACCTGGCGGCGCCGTTCGACGGCGGCTACCGGGCGTGGCGGGCCGCAGTCGCCGTCAGCTGGACCGTTGCAGCGGCGATCGAGGCCGACGCGCTCCGGCTGCGGATCAGCAGCCCGCGCAGCGGCGCGACCAAGGTCGCGCTTGCGGCAGGTGGCGGCGTCTCGTCGACCACTGCCAGTTTGATCCCGCCCGCGGTGGCCGGCTCGAGGCCGAAGGTGACGTCCAGCCGGAAGGTCGTCCCGGCAACCGCGAAGGTCGTCCCGGCAACCAAGGGGGCTGGCCGGCCTCGCTTACCCAGGCTTTCAAAGGACGCCTATCGCCGGCAGAAGGCGGCCGTCGACGCGGAGCTGACCCGGCTGGGCCTGCGCAAGAACCACCTTGAACTGGCGCTCGGCGATCCTGCGGTCGGGGCGAACTTCGTCGAGCTGCGCCGGATCACGAGTGAGCTCGCCGACGTGTCGGTCGGCCTGGAGGCGGCCGAGGAGGCTTGGCTGGAAGTCGAGGACCGGGCGCCATGACCGGTTTGGGCAACCCCGCGATGCGCACCCTCAGGATCGGGATCACCGGTCCGATCGGCTGCGGTAAGTCGACCATCCTCGGTTGGCTGGCCGCCCGAGGCGCTCTCGTGATCGATGCCGACCAGGTCGCTCGTGAGGTGACCGCGCCTGGCTCGCCGGTCGTGGCCGAGATCGTCGAGGCGTTTGGTCCAGGCGTAGCTGCAGCGGGCGCAACACTCGATCGCTCAGCGCTCGGGGCGATCGTCTTCAACGACTCGGACCAGCTTCGGCGCCTCGAGGCGATCATCCATCCCGTCGTCCGGCGGCAGATCCTCGAGACGATGCGCGAGGCTGAGGACGCCGGCGTCCCGATCATCGCGATCGAGGCAATTCGCCTGGTCGAAGCCGGCTACCCCGCGTTGCTCGACGAGGTCTGGCTCGTCACCTGTGATCCGGCGGCACAACATGAACGGCTTGCGGCGCGAGGCGTCAGCCCGGCGGACGTTTCGTCGCGAATCGCCGCCCAGACGACCCTCGTCGATCGAGTCCAGCCAGTCGCGACGCGGAGCATCGATACGAGCGGCACCCTGGCCGCCACGCGGACCGCGGTCGAACAGGCCCTGGCGGAGGCGCGTCCGGGGTGAAGCCTCCCAGTGCGACGCCGGATCTCGCGCCCTGTTTGCCGCCCAGCTCGGCCTCGAGGTATGGAGCGACGGACAGGAGCGCGGATCTGGGAGGGACGTGAGCGCTCCGGATTTGACCCGCCGTCGGCGTAGGTAGGAACTTCCGGATTATTCGTGGGCGCGGTCTTACGGAAGAACGGCCGGCTTTTGAGGCGCGGCGACGATGCACAACACCCCGATCCGTGCTCGACCCAGGCCAACCCGTCGGAATCCAGGCATGAAATTGACCTAATTCTTCCGTAGTCGCACCCCGACCGATAATCGGGAAGAATTCGTGGGCTTGGACCGAGCACGGCCGTGGGCCGCAAGGGGAGGCGGCTGAGGGGGGGATGCTGAGGGGGCCTGGGGGCTGAGGTGCCCTCGGCCGCAACCGGAGGGGGCTGAGGGCCGTGCCACGCAAGTACAGAACACCCGTTCGGTTCGTGCGCGAAGTGGTATCCTCAACGTCCCGCGCAGGAGCATCTGATCGCCCGCCATGCCTGACTTCCGCCTCGTCGCCGACTTCGAGCCGACCGGGGACCAACCGGCTGCCATCGAGCGTCTGGTCGACGGCCTGGAGCGTGGTTTGCGCCACCAGACCCTCCTCGGGGTGACCGGTTCGGGCAAGACCTGGACCATCGCCAATGCGATCGCCCGCTACCAGAAACCGACCCTCGTGCTCGCCCACAACAAGACCCTCGCGGCACAGCTCTACGCAGAGTTCCGCGAGTTCTTCCCCGACAATGCCGTCGAGTATTTCGTCAGCTACTTCGACTACTACCAGCCTGAGGCGTACTTGCCCCGATCGGATACCTACATCGAGAAGGACTCGAGCCGGAACGACGAGATCGACAAGCTCCGGCACGCGGCGACCCACGCCCTGTTCGAACGTCGGGACGTGATCATCGTCGCCAGCGTGAGCTGCATCTATGGCCTGGGCGCCCCGGTCGACTACGGGGCGACGGTCCTTCGCCTGCGCCGAGGCGGCCAGTACCGGCGCGATGCCGTCCTGCGCCACCTGGTCGATCTGCAGTACCAGCGCAACGACCAGGCCCTTCAGCGCGCCCGCTTCCGGGTACGTGGTGACACGCTCGAGATCGGGCCGGCCTCGGATGACCGGATCGTCCGGGTCGAGTTTTTCGGTGACGAGGTCGAACGGATCACCGAGGTGGACCCACTGACCGGCGAGCTGATCGCCGAGCGCAACGACCTGAACGTCTACCCGGCCACGCACTTCGTCACGCCGGCCGACAAGCTCAAGGAGGCGCTCGTCGACATCGAGGCGGAGATGGAGGCGCGGACGGCCGAGATGGAGGCACAGGGCCGGGTCCTCGAGGCGGCTCGACTGCGCCAGCGGACCGTCTTCGACCTGGAGATGATGCGCGAGCTGGGTTATTGCACCGGGGTCGAGAACTATTCTCGCCACCTTGCCCGGCGGGACGCAGGCAGCCGTCCATGGACGCTTCTCGACTACTTCCCGCCGGATTGGCTGCTCGTAGTGGACGAGAGCCACATGACGATCCCGCAGGTCGTCGGGATGTACAAGAACGACCGGACCCGCAAGGAGATCCTGGTCGACTTCGGGTTCCGCCTGCCGTCCGCACTGGACAACCGGCCGCTGACCTTCGAGGAGTTCGAGGCGACCGTCCGCCAGGCGGTCTATATGTCGGCCACGCCCGGCCCGTACGAGCTCGAGCGGAGCGAGCGGGTGGTCGAGCAGCTGATCCGGCCGACCGGCATCGTCGACCCGATCATCGAGGTCCGGCCCACCGAGGGCCAGATCGATGACCTCCTGGAGGAGATCCGGGGCCGGGTTGAGCGTGGCGAGCGCGCCCTTGTCACCACGCTGACCAAGAAGATGGCCGAGGACCTGGCCGACTACCTGCATGAGCTTGGGGTCAAGGTCCAGTACCTTCACAGCGAAGTCGACACGCTCGAGCGGGTCCAGATCCTGCGCGACCTCCGCCTCGGCGTCTTTGATGTCCTGGTCGGGATCAACCTTTTGCGGGAGGGGATCGACCTGCCCGAAGTGACCCTCGTGGCGATCATCGATGCCGATAAGGAAGGTTTCCTGCGCAGTGCCTGGTCGCTGATCCAGATGATCGGCCGGGCCGCCCGGAACACCAATGGCCGGGTCGTGATGTACGCCGACACGGTGACCCGCTCGATGCGCGCGGCGATCGACGAGACGGACCGGCGGCGGGCGATCCAGGCCCGCTACAACGTCGAGCACGGGATCGAGCCGACCACGATCGTCAAGGAGATCCACGACATCAACGAGCGGCTGCGGGCAGTCGCCGAATCGACCGACGTCTATACGACCGACGGGCCGGCCGGCCGATTCGGGCCGCATGACCTGCGGGCTGAGTCGCGCGAGCAGGTCGAGAAGATCGTCGTCCGGATGGAGGCCGACATGCGCAACGCAGCCAGGAACCTCGAGTTTGAACGGGCCGCGACGCTCCGCGACGAGATTCAGCAGATCCGCCTGCGGGTCCTCGACCAGGACGCCTCAACGACGGTCGCCAGGGCCGCCGAAGCTGCGGCCGACCGCGGCAGGCCGGCCCCCGCCGGTTCGCTTGGGTCGCGGGCCACTTCCACCCGCCGACCGGGCCAGCGCGCCGCGCAGCCGGCGGCGCAGGCCCTGGAGGTCACCTCGATCGAGGTCCTGCCTTCGACGAGTGACGAGCCCAGTGAGGCGCTCGAGGAATCAACGGCCGCGGCGACGGCTGCCGACTGGCTGCCGGGTATTCGGGACGAGCACGAGGACGACGGCGGCTGGCAGGCGCGCTGGCTCGATCGGCCAACGTGGGACCATACGGTCACCCCAAACGTGGTCAAGCGCCGTGGTCAGCGGCCGGGTCGCCGCCGCCGCTGAGCATTTCGAACGCCTGTACGGTTCTGGACGCGTCCGCTAAACTGCTGTCGTGCCCTCCGATCAACTCGTCGTCCGCGGTGCCCGCGAACACAACCTGAAAGACATCACGGTTGCCTTCCCGCGCGACCGGCTGGTCGTGATCACCGGGCTGTCCGGCTCGGGCAAGAGCAGCCTCGCCTTCGACACGATCTATGCGGAAGGCCAGCGGCGCTATGTCGAGAGCCTGTCGGCCTACGCCCGCCAGTTCCTCGGCCAGATGGAAAAACCGGATGTGGACCAGATCGACGGCCTGAGTCCGGCGATCTCGATCGACCAGAAGGGGACGAGCCGCAACCCGCGCTCAACGGTCGGCACCGTGACCGAGATCTACGACCATCTCCGGCTCCTGTTCGCCCGGGTCGGCCATCCGCACTGTCCCGCCTGTGGCCGGGAGATCGAGCGTCAGACGGTCCAGCAGATCGTCGACCAGGTGCTCCGGCTTCCCGAGGGCACCCGGCTGCTCGTCCTCGGGCCGCTGATCAAGGACCGCAAGACGGAGGGCGACCGGGTCTTCGAGGCCGCCCGCAAGCAGGGCTTCGTCCGCGTCCGGGTGAATGGCGAGGCCTATGACCTAGCCGACGCGCCAAGTCTCGACAAGTACAAGCGGCACACGATCGAGGTGATCGTCGACCGCTTCGTCGTCCATCGCGCGGAAGCGTCGGCGGAGTGGCGGCGTGACGCCGACGGCCGTCCGATCGACCCGGCCACTGACGCGGCCCTGCCCGATCCTGACGCCGGTCGGCTGGCCGACTCGATCGAGACCGCCCTGCGCCTGGGCGAGGGCGTGGTCGGTATCGCGGCGGCACCGCGCGATGGCCTGCCGCCCGAGTTCGAGGAGCGGCGCTACTCCGAGCGGTATACGTGCCCGTACGATGGGACCACGATCGACGAGCTCGAGCCGCGAAGCTTCTCGTTCAACTCGCCCCACGGCGCCTGCCCCGCGTGCACCGGCCTGGGGACTCGTCTCGAAATCGATCCGGACCTGGTCGTCCCCGACAGGACGCTGTCCATCTCCAACGGCGCCCTGCTCCGACCATGGGCCCGGATGCCGATGGCCGATTCGTGGTTCGGCAAGGTTGCCGAGGCGGTCACCCGGGCGCATGGCTGGGATCCGGACGTCCCGATCGGCTCGCTCCCGCCGGAGGCGCTCGACTACCTGCTCAACGCCAAGAAGGGCGAGCAGGTCGTGATCGGCTACCGCCACCAGCGCGGCGAGAACACATATACGGCCAGCTTCGAGGGGATCATCCCGAATCTCGAGCGGCGCTACAAGGAGACGGAATCGGAGTTCGTCAAGGCCGAGCTCGAGCGGTTCATGGTGACCCGGCCGTGTCCCACCTGTGGTGGCAAGCGGCTTCGACCCGAGGCCCTTGGCGTGACGGTCGACGGCCGGGATATCTGGACCGTCTCGACCCTGTCCGTGTCGGACGCCCTCGAGTGGGCCGAGCAGCTGGCCGAGCACTTGAGCGAACGGGAGCGCACGATCGCCCGGCAACTGCTCAAAGAGATCGCCGCCCGGCTTGGCTTCCTCGTCGATGTCGGTCTCGACTATCTGACGATCGATCGGACCAGCGCGACTCTCTCCGGCGGCGAGGCCCAGCGGATCCGGCTTGCGACCCAGATCGGCGCCGGCCTGATGGGCGTCCTGTACATCCTGGACGAGCCCTCGATCGGGCTGCACCAACGCGACAACGCGAAGCTGATCGCCACGCTGACCCGGCTGCGCGATCTCGGCAACACCGTCCTGGTCGTTGAGCACGACGAGGAAACGATCCGGACGGCCGACTGGGTCCTCGACATTGGGCCCGGAGCGGGGGAGCACGGCGGTGAGGTGATCGCCAACGGCCCGCTCGACGTGCTCCTGGCCGCGCCGCGCTCGATCACCGGCGCGTTCCTGCGCGGGGAACGGTCGGTGCCGATTCCAGCCACCCGCCGGCCCGGCAACGGCAAGCAGCTGCTCATCCGGGGCGCCCGGGCCCACAACCTGAAGAATGTCGACGTGGCCTTTCCGCTGGGCACGTTCATCACGGTCTGCGGGGTGTCCGGCTCGGGCAAGAGCACCCTGGTCAGCGAGATCCTGTATCGCGAGATCGCCCGTCGGCTGAACGGTGCTCGCGATGAGCCCGGGCCCCATGACGAGGTCACCGGCGTCGACGAGATCGACAAGATCATCGAGATCGACCAGAGCCCGATCGGCCGGACGCCGCGTTCGAACCCGGCCACATACGTGGGCCTGTTCGGGCCGATCCGGGAGCTGTTCGCCGGGGTACCGGAGGCCAGGGTGAGGGGCTACAAGCCCGGCCGCTTCAGCTTCAACGTGAAGGGTGGCCGCTGCGAGAACTGCAAGGGCGACGGGATCCTCAAGATCGAGATGCAGTTCCTGCCGGACGTGTACGTCCAATGCGAGGTCTGCCACGGCAAGCGCTACAACCGCGAGGCGCTCGAGATCTTGTACAAGGGTCGCTCGATCGCGGATGTCCTCGAGATGACGATCGAGGAGGCGCTCGAGTTCTTCAGCCCCGTGCCTTCGGTCCGGACGAAGCTCCAGACGCTGTTCGATGTCGGCCTCGGCTACGTCCACCTCGGCCAGCCGGCGACAACTCTCTCAGGCGGTGAGGCGCAGCGGGTCAAGCTGGCAACCGAGCTTTCGCGCCGGGCGACCGGCCGCACGCTGTACGTCCTGGACGAACCCACGACCGGCCTGCATTTCGCCGACGTCGAGAAGCTTCTCCAGGTCCTCCACCGGCTGGTTGACAGCGGTAACACGGTCCTGGTGATCGAGCACAACCTCGACGTGATCAAGACTGCCGACTGGCTCATCGAGCTTGGACCGGCCGGCGGCTTCCGCGGTGGTCGGCTCGTGGCCGAAGGGACCCCTGAACAAGTCGCGGCCGTGGTCGGCTCTGCTACCGGCGAGTATCTCGGCCGGGTCCTGCGCGGCGAGCCGCTCATCCCGTTGAGCGGCGTCACCTTTGCTGATGACGCCGGCCGGACCGTCGGCGGACGGCGCGGGATGGTGGCGGGGAACGGCGCCCGGGAGGCGATCGCGCTGCCGATCGAAGCACCCCAGAAGCGGGCAGTCAGCAGCCGGTCGTGACGGGATGAGCTCGGCCGACCGAACGGGAGCGCCACCAACCCGCTGGATCGGACCGGCTCGCCACGAGTTGCCCCTGATCGACGAACGCGGCCTGCTGGCTGCCCGCGCGGCCGACCTCGGTCTCGCGCTCGCGGAGGAACGTGGGCAGGAGCGCTGGGTCGCCTTTCTGGCGCCCTTGCCGGACCGGTTTCGGGATGGCGATCTGCGCGACATGCGCTCGGCCGCGATGCGTGCCCGAGCGGCCTTCGGCCCAAAGGACTCGATCCGTGACGTCCTGCCCGCCGAGGTGACCGAACCGCTCCTCGAGGCCGTTGACCGGCTTCTTCGCGAGCTGAACCGCTACGACCGCACGCTCCGCTAGCGAAGCCCGAGCTCAGCCCGGTTGAAGGCCTCGAGCAGGAATTGGGATGGCGCCGCCGGGTCGTCGAGCAGGGTGAGCGAGCGCCGAGCGCGAGTCCACGCAACGTAGGCCAGGCAGCGCTCCTCCTCGAGCGCGCGATGCGGATCAACGGCATCGCCGAGCGCCCGGCGGCTTGGGAAGCGGTCGGCATCCATCAGGACGACCACGTGGTCGAACTCGAGCCCTTTCACGCCGTGGGCCGTCACGAGGCTGAGATTGGCCTCTGTGGCCACATCCTGACCGGCTTGCGCTACCAGAACGGAGGGACCCGCAACTACATCATCTATAAGTGCCACCGCGGGCGGACCACGCCGAACCACGGCCTCGGGTCGGTTCCCGAGACGGCCGTCGTCGCCTTCTCGAAGGAGGAGGCGACACGGTTGCGAATGCCCGGCGACCGGGTCGCCCTGGCCATTGACGATGTCGCCAAGCGCGAGGCGCTGAACGCCCGCCTGGCCCGCGCCCACCGCGTCTACGTCGACGGCGGCTGGACGCTGGCGGAGTATGAGGCGGAGAAGATGGCGATCAACGTCGCGCTGGACGCCCTGGTCGGGCTCGAGACGGTGGAGATGATCCACCCGATCAACTGGTCGCAGCCGCCCGAGGTCGTCAATGCGACCCTGCGGGCGTTATGGGACCGGGTCGAACTCGGCCCCGACCTCCGCCCGACGAGGTTCGTCTGGCTCGTGCCAGAGTGGCGGACAGCATGATCACCGAGCCGATTCCCGCTCGGCTATCGAAGGACGGCACGCGGATCCTGTGCGGGCGCAAGGACCGGATGACTGGCGCGTACCTCTGCACCGGGGTTCTGGCACCCTGGCCGGCGGCCTATCCGCGGCCGATCATCCCGCCGGGCTCCGGGCTCCATGAGGTACCGGCCGGCTCCGGCCGGTACGTCGAAACGAACCGGGTCGCCAAACTCTACGCAACGGGCGATCGGCGGGCCGGGCAACCGATCGCCGTTAGGGTCACGCCAGGGGCGCGGTATCTGTCCGAGGATGCCGGCGGGATGACGATCGTGCCGGTGCTGCCGTGGTCCTACGCCGCGGCGGCCTGGCGGATCGCTGGCCCGCAATGAGCGACGTCGGCGGGCTCCTTCGCCTGATCCAAGACGCCGCCCACGAGCTGGGCCAAAGATGCGGTCACGAAAGCCATGCAGGACGGCCGGCTGGCGGGTATCGTCAATCTGGCGGGTATCGTCAATAGGGATGGATCGCCTCGCGACACGAGTCGGCCCACTGCTCGACGATCGCCCTGACGGCCGACGGTGGCCTGAGGAGCAACGTTATGGAGACATGGTCCTCGGGGGACTCTGTGGAACGCTTTTCGACGCATGGGTGAGGAATTCTCGACTCTCCCGGCCGTCCGTACGCCACGGAGCACCTTGACGTTTGCTGAGCTCTTTGCAGCAGCCACTCGAGCTGCAGAGACTTTCCGGCGCGCAGACGTAGCGGAGGGACGCTACATAATCTTCGCGGCGCCTAATTCCGCCGGATTCCTGCCGGTCGTCCTGGGACTGTGGAGCATGTCCGCCACCGTCGGCTTGATGTCTCCGATGAATGGTCTAAGCGAACTGCGCACGATAGCGGAGAAGGCCTCGCCGTCTGCATACATTGTTGCAGCTGCTATCGCCGACACGTGGAGCAGCATCGTGAACGCACGAATCGCGCCTGTCGACCTAGACGTCGCAGGACAGCGCTTCTCTATGCTGATTCCCGAAGAGATGGGCGCCAGGAGTCATCAAGATGGCGCGGCGCTTATTAAATTCACCTCGGGCTCCACAGGAGAGCCAAAAGGGGTCGCCCTTACCGTCGAGAACGTGCTTGCCGAGGCCGTGTCAGTAACCGGGACGCTCGGCCTTACGCCTGACGACACCATACTCGCTCCTGTTCCCCTAAGCCATTCGTACGGGTTCGACCTGGGCGGACTCGCGATGCTTCAGTCCGGCGCCACATTGGTGTTGCCCGATGCCTTTATTGGGCGGCGCGTCATTGCCGATCTCTCAGAGGCGCGTTGCAGCGTCTTCCTTGGAGTCCCCGCCATGTTCCGTTTGCTCGCGGACATGCCACTGCGGGAGCCGCCGAATCTGTCATCAGTTCGGTACCTGCTCTCGTGTACGGCTCCCCTATCTCCCAGTCTGATCTCACGCTTCGACGCACGGTTCGGTGCGGCCATCTGCCAGCACTATGGTTCATCCGAAGCCGGTGCTGTAACGACCCACGTCCGATCGGCGGTACGCGACAAGCCCGACTCTGTCGGGCGCCCGATGCAGAACGTCACAGTGAGGATTGTTGACGCCACCGGTCGGGATGTGCCGACGTTGGCCGAAGGCGAAGTGATCGCGCAGAGCCCGGCCGTGGCCCAGCAATACGTGATGGGGGCTCCGGACGATCGTCCTTTAGGAGACGGCACAGTCAGTATGGGCGACTTGGGCAAGCTGGATGCAGAGGGCTTCCTGTACCTCATGGGTCGCGTGGACCAGATGATTAACGTTGGGGGCTTTAAGGTCTCACCCCTCGAGGTTACCCAAGTGCTGGAGCAGTACGAGCCGGTGCAAGAAGCCGCTGTAACAGCTGTGAGGGACAGACAGGGAGAGGAGGTTATCTACGCGGCCGTCACGCTCCGGCGACCCGCGACAGAGGCGGAGATCCTTGCATTCTGTCGATCGCAACTCGCGGAATACCAAGTCCCTCGACGGGTCGAGATTCGCGAGGAACTACCTCGCACGGGATCCGGCAAAGTCAGGCTGCGACCGGAGGACGTGGAGGCATGAACCGCGACGCCATCGAGCGCGAGATTGCCGGACTCCTGAGAGAACACATCCTTTTGGGTAGTGATCGTGAGGTCGATTTCGACGCAACCCTAGGGCCAGAGGTCGGGCTGGATTCCTTGGGACTCATGGAATTTCTTGGCATCCTCGAAGAGAAGTTCAGCGTCGAATTCCCCGACACTCTCTGGAGCGATCGTCGGCAGTTCACGCTTGGTAGTCTCGTGGATTACCTCGACACCACGCGTCCCGATACCAGTGTGGGACGGATTCCAAACGTGGACACGCAATTCCGAGAGCCGACCAACTCGAAGCGCTCTGATTTCGCGGACGAACGGGCGGACGAGCTTGCATGAGGTGGCGGCCACTAGGAAGCCGTGCTTCGACTCCAGGAGCCCTGCCCGGAGCGTCGCATGCAGGCCTCATCTGCCCCTTCAATCCGCGAACCGCCTGGCCGGCTCCACAGACGCCGGCGACGTCACGTCGAACGCGGGAGTGAGGCAAGGTGAAGGACGTCATTGTGGTAGGAGCCAGTGGGTACGGACGTGAAGTATTTCAGTACGCGAAGGATATCGCTCGACAGAATCCGGATATTCGGCCAAAAGGCATGCTGGATGATGACCCGAGCCTACGAGCGAGCCTCGGGGGAGAAGAGATCATCGGTGACACACGGACATATGTAATACAGGAACACGACCGCTTTGTGATCTCAGCCGGAAGCCCTGCGATCAGATACTCCCTCGCTGAGCGTCTCGCGAGCCGCGGAGCCAAGTTCATTACACTTGTTCATCCAAACGCATACATATCGCCTCAGGCACGAATAGGCACAGGTTGCATCGTGAGCCCCTTTGCGAGCGTTGGAACAAACGCACAGCTAGAGGACCACATCCTGTTAGTCATGTATGCGAGCGTCGCTCACGACTGCAACATCGGCTCCTACTGTTCGCTATCCCCTTACTCGGCCGCCGCGGGTGGGGTGGTGGTCGGTCCCAAAGTGTTCTTTGGCTCTTATGCGGTGGTTACGCCGATGAGACGTATCGGCCAAGAAAGCAAGATTGCCGCAGGGGCAGTGGTGTACCGGGATGTGCCCGAGCAGTCGCTCGCGACTGGGAACCCGGCCAAGGTGCTTCCGCTGTATTAGGCGATCTCCTGAGAATGAGCGGATCAATCGGGGTCGACGTGAATTGGTTCTACCCACTCGGGAGGCCTCCGCCCCGCTCGTTTCGGCCCGAGTCGACGGTTTCTGGGAGGTCGCTCGACCAAGCGGCCGGGCCGTGCCCTCCGTGACCGCCTTCGAGGTCGACCTACTCCTGGACGGCGACACCTGCGCCCTAGTGCGGGGTGAACGGGCTCTTCGACCCTCTAAAGTGCTCGGCGCGCGCCTCGATGACCCTCTTCGAAGACGCCGTCGCGGGTTCGCGCGACGCGCAACATGTCCGCGCTCTGATCGAGCCCGACGACCGCGCAGCCGTAGCGATCGTCCAGCGTCTGCGCGACCAGCCCCGTGCCGGTCGCCACGTCGAGCACGCGGTCCGACGGGCGCGCATCGATCGCGTCGACGAGCGCGCGACGCCACCGCGGATCCTGACCAAGCGAGAGGATCGTCGCGACGCGGTCACACGACACCGCGATACCGGTGAAGATGCGCTTGGCGTCGCCCGCGGCCATCGCGCGAGTCTGACAGGGACGCTGCGCGACGACCAGCACGACGGCCGGCGAGCGGGGGGCCGTTCTCCGTCATACGGCGAACAGAGTGCTTGACGTCGGCCAGGCGCCAACCGTAGATCGACTGGAGGCTGGTGCCGACCAGGAAGGTTTTAGGGTGGTTAGGGGAGGTTGCAGCCCGGCCGGGGCTCGCTCGCCCTGCCGCCCGATGGTCATGCCCGGCTCGACCGACTCGGGTTGACCATCTGACGTCGCTGGCCCTCTGGCTCGTCACGCACCCCGTTCAAGGCACCTCGACGGGCGACAGGGCTCGCGCAGGAGCTCGTCCAGGATCTCCGGCTCGTCGGCAGGGGTGGCTCGCAGGCTGATGCACGCATCCGTGTAGTGTGACATCACTACTACCTTGACAGCCACAGTACCATGACATAGGCTGTTCGCCGAAGGTGGTGAGATGAGCGCAAGCGAGATCACATCCGATTTGTTGCGTGGGAATGCCGACACGATGACCTTGCGGCTGCTGACGGAATCCGACTGCTATGGCTACGAAATCGTCAAGTTGATCGCCGAGCGTTCGCACGGCGAGTACATGCTCAAGGAAGCCACGATGTACTCCAGCGTCCGCCGCTTGGAAGCGGACGGCGACATCACGTGGTACTGGGGCGATGAATCGCAGGGCGGCCGGCGCAAGTACTTCCGGATCACGGAGAAGGGCAGGGCCACCTATGCCCGCAACAAGAGCAACTGGGAGTACGCGAAGCGCGTGCTCGACACATTGTTGTGAGAGGCGAATCGATGAACGACAAACTCGACGAATACGTGGACGGCGTCTTCGCGCCCTACGAGGGTGCGAAGAGCATCAACGAGCTGAAAGCGGACCTACTTGCAGATCTGCATGAACGGTTCCGTGAGCTCAAGGCCGAGGGCAAGGATGACGCGGCAGCCTTCGAGTTGACCATCGACAGCATCGGCGATATCGAGCAGACAGTGCAGGAGGTTTCCAACCTCTCCCGATCCCTTGAGCGTCAACTGGTGACGAGATTCGATATGAGCGAGCTGCGGGCAAGCGACTTCGCGGGCGTCGCGGTGCCGGGCGGGAAGTTCGAGGCGAGCATGCTGCGCGGCTCCGATTTCTCGCACGCCGATCTCACCGGCAGCTCATTCAAGGCCAGCGATGTGGCGGACGCGATCTTCGACGGCGCCAATCTGACCGATGCGAACATGTCGGTGGTCGAGCTGGCACGGGCCAGCTTTCGCGGCTCCATCCTGGTACGCACCGACTTCGGCATGTCGGGACTGACCGAAACCCGGTTCGCCGAGGTCGCGCTCATGGACGTCAAGCTCCGCATGACCGACCTCAGGCGCACCGTCTTCGAGGGCTGCACCTTCACCGGCGTGGACTTCTCCCACTCCGATCTGCGCGGCCTGAACCTGGACGGAGCGACCTTCAGCAGCGTGAGGTTCGACAGTGCGGCGCTGAACGGTGTCACGTTCCGGGGAGCGACGCTGCGGGATGTGTCCTTCCGCATTAGGGGCTGGAAGTACCGCAACGCCATCCGCACCGTGATCTTCGACGGGGCGCGAATGGACAAACTGACCTACGCCGGGCTCAAGGGTCTCGGGGCAGACCTGTCCAACGTGACTGTTGAGTAGGGAGACACGACGCATGGAAGCGCAGAACCTGGCGATCCAGGTCCATGGATTGCAGAAGTCCTATAAGAAATTGCAGGTGCTCAAGGGTGTGGACTTCGACGTGGCGCGCGGAAGCATCTTCGCGCTGCTCGGCTCCAACGGCGCCGGCAAGA
>PLZO01000012.1 GCA_003152165.1 Chloroflexota bacterium | reverse complement strand
CCCTGATTTGACGCCTGTGGCGATCGAGGTTTCGGGCCGGGGGCAGTTGGAACCCAAACAAGGTTGGCGTCGTCGTCGGCCCGAAACCTCGATCGCCGGCTTCGGCCCGGATGGAAGACCTCCGGATCTGGGCGCGACCACGGCGGTAGCGCGGTAACTCGCCTCGCGCCCGGCCTGCGTTCGCTCGAGCTGGCCGACGGTGCGGGGCTCGATACGGCCTTCGCCGACATTGCCTTGATCGCCGCCGGCTGCCGATTCAGCGACTGCGCCCATGACGGCGAGCCGGGCTGCGCCATCCAGGCCGCTCTCGACGACGGCCGGCTGGACCAGGCTCGCCTGGAAAACCTGGGCAAGATCGAGCGCGAGGTCGACCGGAACGAGCGGCTGATCGATCCCCGAGCCCGAGCCGAACAGCGGGCGAAATGGCGCCGAATAGATTCGGCCGTGAATGCCAGGATGCGGGCCAGGTACCGCGAGTGAGGCCTGCTCGACGTCGCTTCAGGCGAATAGGCGGCCGGACTGGGTAACCAGCTCGATCCAGGCAGCTTCCCGCTCGATCGTGGTCGACCCACCGTGGCCCGGCTGGACCCGCGTGCCAGGTTCAAGCCGGCCGAGTCGGGCGATTGACTCGGCCATCTGCTCAGCCGACCCGCCGGCCAGGTCGACCCGTCCCCAGCCTCCAGCAAAGAGCGTGTCGCCACTGAACAGCAGCCCTTCATCAGGGGCCAGCAGGCAGACTGAGCCTTCGGTGTGACCCGGCGTGTGGAGCACGTCGAGGCGAAGCGAGCCGAATCGGATCGTGCCGCCCTCGGCCAGCTCGACGGCCGGCACCGACGGCGGGATCTCGAACGGCGCCATGACCGGCTGAGGATGGACCAACCGCTCACGGTCGAGCTGGTGGACCGCAATCGGGGCACCGGTCTGTGCCGCCAGGACGGCGTTATCGCCGATGTGGTCCCAGTGGCCATGGGTCGATACGATCAGCTTGAGGGTCCAGCCGCGTTCGGCCAGCTCGCCCGTGATCCAGGCCAGCGACGGGATCGCCGTGTCGATCGCGATCGCCTCGCGGGTGATGGGGTCGGCCAGGATCTGGACGTTGGTTGCGATCGGGCCGATCGCCCGAGTCAGGAGTTCCACGCCGCTCGGCCGCGTCGAGACCGGCCCGTTCAGGCCTCGAGCTTCGTCTTCATGCACACGAAGGTCTGGCCGATCATCTTGTTGGCCGTGCCCTCGATCAGCCGGGCGCCAAGGCTGGCAAGCGTCCCCGAGATATTCACGTCGGCAGTCCAGTTCATCGTCGTGCCGCCGTCCTGGCCATCGCTGAGGCGCATCGTGGCCGTCCCGTCGACCGCACTACCCGGGGCCTGGCCGTGCGCCTTGACCTCGGCTACCTCGGATTCGGTGACCGTGACCATCTCGCCGTCGAGGACGAAGCGGGCGTTGATGAAACCGATCCCTACCTTGGCTCGCGCCTTGAAATGCGTCGCGTCGCTGGCCTCCACGGATTCGACGCCCGGACCACACGAGCCGGCCTCGACGGGGTTGGTGACGAACGCCCAGACCTTGGTCCGGGGCGCGGCAATCTCGACGGAGCCTTCGAAATGCATTGGGTCCTCCGGGGATCGACGGGCTCAGCTGCCGCTGGGTGCGCTGCTGCCGACGTACGCGTCGGGTTGGCGAACGAAGCTCGACCGGCAGCCGATCGAACAGAAGGCGTATACGATGCGGGCGTGCTCGGCGAGGTGGCGCGCATCGGCCCGATCGACGGTCATCCCGCAAACCGGATCGAGCAGCACGATGTCGTCCACGGCTGGTGCCGTCAGGGTGGGTCGTTGCTGCGCCCCATCGTTGGCCAGGGTGGCCGGACCGGGCGATGCCACGAACGCAGCGCGTCCGCGCCGAACCTGGACCAGCTCGGCCAGGATCGACACCGCGATCTCCGGCGCACTCTCGGCGCCCAGGTCGAGGCCGGCGGGGGCGCGCAAGGCAGCAACCCGCTCGGTGGCCATCCCCTCGCCCAGGAGCCACGCCCGGACTGTCTCGGCCCGGGTTGGGCTGGCGACCAGCCCGACATAGGCCGGCTCGAGCCGAAGAGCGGAAAGGACTGCCTCCTCGTCCCACGTGCCCTGGCTGGCAACAACCACGTACGGACCGATGGCCGGTGTCGGCAGGACCGCAAAGTCGTCGCCGGCAATCACCCGGACGGCATCCGGGAGGTGGCCCCCCTCGGCGACCGGGTCGATCACCGTGACATCGAAGCCCATGGCCAGGCCAAGCTCGGCGAGGGCTCCCGCGATCGGGCTCGTGCCGGCAATCCAGAGGGCCGGCGCCGGCAGGTGGGGTTCCACGTAGATCTCCAGTGTTCCGCCAGAGTGGCAGGTCATGATCTCGTCGACCACACCATCGCCGCGGCGCGAATCCGAGGGCAGCTCCTTGCTGATTCGAAGGAGGCGGGGCTGACCGTCGGCCATCGCCCGGAGCGCCTCGCGGATCACCAGCGGCCGGGCGCAGCTGCCCCCGACGAAGCCCTCAATGGACCCATCGGGATGGATCAGGCCACGAGCGCCGGGCCGGGCCGAGGTCGGCCGGCGAACCGCCACGACGGTGGCGATGGCAAACGAGCGACCGGCCCGGTCGAGCTCGACGGCGCGGGCCAGGAGTGAGACCGGCGGCGTCATCGGGACGCCGCCGGTCTGAACGGAGTGGCTACGCCGTCACTCCCTTCTCGTTGAGGATTGCCCAGATCTTCTGGGGGGTCATCGGGATGTCGATGTTCCGGACGCCGAGGTGCCACAGGGCGTCAACGACCGCGTTGGCGATCGCCGGTGGCGCACCGACGGTGGCCGACTCGCCAACGCCCTTCGCCCCGATCGGATGATGCGGCGACGGGGTGATCGTCTTGGCAGTCTCCCAGGCGGGGGTTTCGACGGCCGTTGGCAGGAGGTAGTCCATGAACGTGCCGGCCAGGTTGTTGCCCAGCTCGTCGTACGACATCTCCTCGTACAACGACGGGGCAAAGCCCATGGTCAGGCCGCCGTGGATCTGGCCGTCAACGATCATCGGGTTGATGATGTTGCCGCAGTCGTCGACCGCGACGAAGCGGCGGACCGTCACCTGGCCGGTCCCCCGGTCGATATCGACGACGCAGATGTAGCTGCCAAACGGGAAGGTCAGGTTGGGCGGGTCATAGTAGTCGACCGCCTCGAGGCCGGCCTCCATCCCGGCCGGATGGTTCGTATACGCGGCGAACGCGATCTCCTGGATCGTCTTCGACTTGTCGGGCGAACCCTTGACCGAGAACTTGCCGTTCGTCCACTCGAGGTCCTCCTCACTGGCCTCGAGCAGATGGGCGGCGATCTTGCGCGACTTGTCCCGGATCTTGCGGGCGGCGATGGCGGTGGCCGCTCCGGCGACCGGCGTGGAGCGCGAAGCGTAGGTACCCAGGCCGTAGGGCGCGGTGTCGGTGT
>PLZO01000167.1 GCA_003152165.1 Chloroflexota bacterium | reverse complement strand
CACGTCCAATCCGGCGTACAACATCTGCTGGGACCTCCTCGGTGCTGGTTGCCTTGACAACCCAGCTCTGTCACCGGTGAGGTCCTCTTCATGACCATTTCATCGTGCGGTCACAGGCAAGGAGCCGCGGGGCTCAACCGAGGCGTTTCACGATGGATCCCTCGGTCTCGGGCGGCCGTCGTCTTCGTAACGTTCTCCGGACGGTTGGGGGCGGATACTGGGCGCCTGACCTGCCGGTCCCGTGAGACTCGCAGGGATCGCGCGGAGATCTGGCGCCGCCAATGGAACCTCGCCCCGTCCCGTCCTCGACCGGCCAAGGCCCGCGTTCAGACGCAGGCCTGCGTGCCGGCGCCGGGATGGGCACCCGACTCCTCGTCGCCGGCCTCGTGGCCGGGCTGACCGCGCTGGGGCTCGCCCTGATCGCCGCGGGTCCCGGCTCGGCCGGGGGTGGCTCGGCGGGTGCCGCCGCCGTGCTCCTCGTCCTGACGTCCTACGGCTCGGTCGCGGTCATCCTCGCTCTTCGTCGACCACGGAATCCGCTCGGCTGGATCTTCTTCGGGGTCCTCGCGATCGTCGAGCTGACCAGCCTGGCCGAGTCGCTGGGCGGCACCGCGGTCCTCGCGGGAGCACCGCTCCCGGGCGGACTCGCCAACGTCCTGATCTGGTTCGAGAGCTGGGGCTTCGCGCTCGTCTTCGCCCTCTTCTTCGGCGTGACCCTCGTCTTCCCATCCGGACACCTGCCGGCCAGGCGGGCGGGCCGAGCCGCCCGGGCGGCCCTTGGCGCCATCCCGGTGGGGCTGGCCGTGATCGCCTTCGGCCCCGAGCTCGGCGGTGTCTACGGCGAAGCGCACGTCCGGAACCCGTTCGGCGTTCTGCCGATTTCCGATCGCGTCTGGGTCATCCCGTACCTCGCGATCGTCGCCTGCCTCGTCGCCGGCGTCATCTCGCTGCTCGTGCGTTTCCATCGCGCCCGCGGGGTGGAGCGCCAACAGCTCAAGTGGCTCGCGGCGGCGACGGCGCTGGCGGCGGCCGCGATCGGCGCGACCCTCGTGCTGGTCATCTCGCTCGAGGCGGCCGGGGCGCGACCCGGCACGGGCCCCTGGACGATCGCGGCGTCGACCTTCGCGCTCATTCCGCTCGCGATCGGCGTGGCGGTCCTGCGCTACCGGCTCTATGAGATCGACCGGGTCATCAGCCGGACGATCAGCTGGGCCATCGTGACCGTCCTCGTGGCCGGCCTGTTCGTGGCCGTCATCCTGGCCCTCCAGGCCCTCTTGGCGCCGGTGACCCAGTCGAACGAGCTGGCGGTGGCCGGCTCGACGCTGCTCGTCTTCACGCTCTTCCAGCCGATCCGGCGTCGAGTCCAGCGACTGGTCGATCGGCGCTTCAATCGCACTCGCTACGACGCCGAGCAAACCGTCGCCGCCTTTGCCGCCCGGCTCCGCGACGAGGTCGACCTCGAGAGCCTCCGGGCGGAGATCCTGACCACCGTGGCCCAGACGGTCCAGCCGACCTCCGTCTCGCTCTGGCTACGCGAATGACGATCGGATCGCCCGCCCGGCACGGCGCGGCGCGATACCGGGGCGCCCGAATGCCCGGTCCTTCGCAGCCCCACCTTGGGGCTTCGCTCGTGGCCCGTCGAAGCGGTGCCCCTATCGCTGGTCTGATCCGTCAACGGGCGCGTTGGCTTGAGGAGTCACGCGCTGGGTTCCTGGTGGGCCGCGCGGGCTGAGCGGAACGTATCCTGGAGCGGGTCGGCCATGCTCGAGCCGTCAATGCAAGGATCGCCATGCCGTCGACCGCGGTGCTCACTGCCCAGGCCATTCGCAAGAGCTTCGGCCGCAAGCGTGTGCTCGAGGGCGTCGACCTAGAGGTTGCCCGAGGCGAGGTCGTGGCGCTAGTTGGCGAGAACGGGGCAGGCAAGACGACCCTCCTCCGAATTTGCGCCGGGGTCCTGCCTGCCGACGGGGGCTCGGTCGAGCTAGGAGGACCTGTTGGGTATTGCCCGCAGGACCCGGGCGTGCTCGACCTTCTGACAGCGGACGAGCACCTCATCTACTTTGGGACCGGCCTCCGGCTGCACCGCCAGGCGGCCCTGGACGTCGGTCGACGGTGCTTGGCTCGGCTCGACTTTCCGGACCGCGAGCGCTCGACCCTTGCCCGAGACCTCTCTTCGGGGACGCGTCAGAAGCTCAACCTCGCCCTCGCTCTGCTCGGCGACCCGTCGATCCTCCTGCTCGATGAGCCGTATCAGGGCTTCGACCGAGGGACATACATCGACTTCTGGGCACTCGTGGCCGAGTGGCGAGCCGCGGGCCGGGCAATCGTCGTCGTCACCCATATGTTGGCCGAACTTCGACGTGTCGATCGGGTGATCGAACTGACGGCCGGTCGAGCTCGGATCGCCAGAGGAGACGAGATGGGCGGGTGATGACCGCGCTGCGACGGACGCTCGTAGCCGCCGAGATGCAGGGTCGCGATCTGCTCCGGCGCCGGCTTGCCCTGGCCATGCTCGTCAGCTTGCCCGTCGCCTTCTACCTTGCCACCGGCCCGCTGGGCGGCCAGGCCCAATATGCCGTCCCCGCCGCGGGCGTATCCGCGGCCTGGTCGATCGCCGGCGCGGCGTTCTTTTCGGTCCTGGCGTCGCGTCGGATCGAGCAGCGGCTCATGCTCGCCGGGTACCGCGCCGCCGATCTTCTCGTGGGGCGCCTCCTGCTGCTCGAGGCGGGTGGGGTGGTGTTGGCGCTCGGGTTCAGCGTCCTGGTCGCGGTCGGATCATCGCCACCCGACCTCGGTGCCCTCGTGCTCGGCAACGGCCTCACCGCACTCATTGGCGTGCCCCTCGGGCTGGCCGTCGGCGCGCTCTTGCCGCGTGAGCTCGAGGGCACCCTGCTGCTCATCGGGATCGTCGGTGTCGAGCTCAGTCTGCCCCCAGACTCCGCGATTGCGACGGTGCTGCCGCTATATGGCCCGGGCCAGATCCTGTTGATCGCGGCGGGTTATGGTGGTCAGGTCGAACCGAGTTGGGTGGTGCATGGCCTCGCCTACGCGCTCGCGCTCCTCGTCGTGGCCGTCGGCCTGTGGTCTCGGCGGATCCGAGTCTCGAGGCACGCCGCCCCTGGATAGCCATCGGGCGAGCGACCAAATGCCCGGGCCTGCCGCGCCCGGTGCGCTCGATCTGACCGGCACCTGGCGCGATGGGGCTGCGTAGCGGACGCCAGCCGGGCGTCAAGGTGCTGGTCGTCGTGGCCGTCGAGGTCGGTGGCGCCGGCTCGGGGCGGGTGCGCCAGCAAGTCATCGACGATGCCTCCTTCGACATGCTGTGCGCCTCTGGCAGCGGCAGAGCAAGCGGCGACGTCGAAGGACGAAGCGCTGGTCCGCCGCGCTCGCCTGGGGGATGCCGCGGCCTTCGACATCCTCGTCGCGAGGCAGATCGACCGCTCTACCGTCATGCTTGGTCGATTCTCCTACACGACGCGGACGCGGCGGACGCAACCCAGGACGCGTTCGTTGCAGCGTGGCGACAACTGCCCAGCCAGCCTCCGCGATAGGTCCGCCTTCGACGGTTGGTTCAACCGGATCGTCGCGAATGCGGCCAGGATGGCCCGCCGCCATCGGGTCCGGCTGCGCGAAATCACGGTCGGATCGCCACGGCCCGCGCGGCCGCCATCAAGGTAGTCAAGGGCACCGGGGCATCGGTCTATGTCAGTAGTCGCCCGGATATGCCCGGGGTGTTGTTGTTCAGCCGGGTCCCGCTCAGCGGTCGGCAGGGCAAGGACAAGAAGAAGGACCACTGAGAGGAACGCCTGCTGGCGGCCTGCTCGTGGTCCTGGGCCGTCCCTAGACAGCCACGCGAGGGCTATTCGATCGCCCGGCGGCGGGCGGGGGCTTGCGGGTCGGACTGTCCCGGTCGTAGAGGATCAGGGTCTGTCCGCCCGCCCTACCAGGTCCATCGCCTTGCCCGGACGGGCGCGTAGCGATCATCGTCGCCGCTGACAACGGTCATGGCGCCGACTCCGTGGTCGGTGTTCGTGATCTCAGCGACGATCGGGCGAGTTGCTCCGCCCGGCGCGGGGCGGCTCCTCGCCCGGCTCGTGCCTGATCGCTTCGGGGTGCTCGCCCGGCCGCCACTGCCGGGGCTTCGGAGGATCCGTCTCGTTGGCCCGTCGGCGCAGGGAAGCCTCGGGTCGTTGGTTCGTGGCCTTTTCGACCATTGATCGTCCTCCTGCGGCTTCGCCGCCGCGCCAAGATCATAGCGCCCTAACCGATGAACGACGTGGCCGCGAACGGCCGGGCTTCCGGTCGTGGGGGGGATCCGACCAGGAGCCCTGACCCGCGTAGACCGAAGACGTTCGAAGTCCTGGCTACTGCCCGAATCCCCGTGCGCCACAGCACGCTCCGTTCATCGTGGGGCCCCCTCCGAAGGAAAATCGGATCGCCGCCCGCCGGGCGTCGAGCTAGCCCTTGGCTTTGGCGACGATCCTCTTGACTTCGTCGCGGCCGAAGGCACGCATCGTCGTCGTGCGTACGTTGCCCGCGGCGGCGAGTTGGAGGGCGGCGGCGGTGGCTGTCTCGTCGTCCGGGAACTCGGAGATCGCAACGAGATCGTAGGGCCCAAGCGTCCAGTAGATGTCCGTCAGCTTGCCCCCGAGGCGCGCGAACTCGGCCGCCGCTGCGTCCGCCCGCTTCGTCGTGTCAGCGTAGTTATGGACCCCCTGCTCGGTCCACGAGATGAGCAAGACGAACTTGGCCATGGCACGGCCCCTCCACCTTGGAACGGGTCGGGCTCGCCATTAGCTGGGCGCGGGTCGGGCGACCAGAGTTAGGCCCGCGCCTCGATGCTCCCCGTTCGTGAGCCCCCATTGTGGCCGGCCAGAAGGCGAGCCGTCGCTGGCGGGTCGAAGCGGTCCGGCAGCGCTGAGCCGGTCCCTCGTCGGGGGGCGTATCGTGGCGTCAGTGCGCACGATGGGCACAGCAGCCACGGAGGTCCTGATGGAACCCGAGAATCGCCGGTATATCGACCCCGATACGAAGGCCGGCGACGCCGGGACCGAGGAATGGGCCGACACGCTGCCCGGATCCGGCGACCCGGTCGGACGCGGACCCCTCGCCGACCCGGTCGGGACGACCGACGATGCCGGCATCGTCGATGGGTCGCCGGCCGACGAGTTCACCAATGACCCGGACGCGATCGACGCCCGCAATGACGAGGGCGACCGGGCGTAAGGATCGCCGCCCCGAAGAGCGCGACACCGACGATCGCGGCGAGGACGTAGTGCACGATCGCGGCCGCGATCCAGCCGGTCTCGAAGCCGTAGAGGCCGCCCAGCACCAGCAGCACGCCGGTCACGAGGAGCACGCCGTAGGCCGGGTTGGCGACGGTGCGATCGAGCCGGCGGACGCCCTCGATCGTCCACACGAGGTGGTCACGGTCCTGCCCGGCCAGCCGGAGCCAAACGCCTGATATACCGCCTTGTGGGGTC
>PLZO01000132.1 GCA_003152165.1 Chloroflexota bacterium | reverse complement strand
TCGCTGGCGCGCAGGTTGATCTCGGCCGGGCTGCCGGCGCCCTCGATGACGACCTGGTCGAACTCCGCGATGAGGCCGCCGAGCGAGGACTGGACGATCGGCCACAGGCGCGCGCGGCGCTCGAGCCAGGGCAGCCCGGTCGCGGTCGCGTCGTAGCGGCCCAGGACGATCACCTGGCTGTGCATCTCCGCGCTTGGTTTCAGGAGTACTGGGTTCATGCGCACCTCGGGCCGGGTGCGTGCCGCGAGCGCCTGGACATATTGGGCGCGCCCGATCTCGAGCCCATCGGGCGTCACGGCGGCGTTGGTGCTCATGTTCTGGGCCTTGAACGGCGCCACCCGCAAGCCTCGATCGGCGAAATAACGGCACAGCGCGGTCGTCAGCAACGACTTGCCAGCGTCGCTCGTGCAGCCCATGACCATGATCGGTCGCCGTGCCACGGCTCACCTCTGCTCGGGCCATCCACGGTATGGACCGGGTGCTCCTCGGGCAAGCTCAGCCGCAAGCGACGTCGGGCGCGGGACCCTAGAAGAGCCTCAAACGCACCGCCGGCCCGGGCTCGAACCCCACGATGAACGGAGCGTGCTGTGGCGCACGGGGATTCGGGCAGCAGCCAGGACTTCGAACGTCTTCGGTCTACGAGGGTCAGGGCTCCCGGCCGGATCCCCCCACGACCGGGAGCCCTGCCGTTCGCGGCCACGTCGTTCGTCGCTTAGGGCTATGATCTTGACGCGGCGGCGAAGCCGCAGGAGGACGATCGATGGTCGAAAAGGCCACGAACCAACGACCCGAGGCTTCCCTGCGCCGACGGGCCAACGAGACGGATCCTCCGAAGCCCCGGCAGTGGCGGCCGGGCGAGCACCCCGAAGCGATCAGGCACGAGCCGGGCGAGGAGCCGCCCCGCGCCGGGCGGAGCAACTCGCCCGATCGTCGCTGAGATCACGAACACCGACCACGGAGTCGGCGCCATGACCGTTGTCAGCGGCGACGATGATCGCTACGCGCCCGTCCGGGCAAGGCGATGGACCTGGTAGGGCGGGCGGACAGACCCTGATCCTCTACGACCGGGACAGTCCGACCCGCAAGCCCCCGCCCGCCGCCGGGCGATCGAATAGCCCTCGCGTGGCCGTCTAGGGACGGCCCAGGACCACGAGCAGGCCGCCAGCGGGCGTTCCTCTCAGGGCCTGTAGCCCAATTCTCACGTTCGGATCGCGCTGTCTGTGCCATCAAAGCTGACACCGCGGGCCGCCACGATAGCCGCCATGAGCTTCGCGATCGCCTTGACCGATGAGCAGTGGGAGCTGGTCGCCGACCTGTTCGACCCGCCCGGTCGCCGCGGCGCTCCGGCCCAGATCCCGCGCCGAGCGATGGTCGAGGCGCTGCTCTTTCTGGCCCGGACCGGTTGCCAGTGGCGCTACCTGCCCGAGCGGTACGGGACCTGGACGGCGGTCTGGGCCCAGTGGCGGCGCTGGCGGGCCAACGGGGTGTGGGCCGCTGCGACGGCGAGACTGGCGGCGATCGTCCGGCTGCTCCACGACCGCGAAGCGCTCCCCTCGATGGTCATGGTCGACGCCCAGACCGTGAAGGGTGGCCGCTACGGACCGACGTTCCACGAGGCGGGTGGCCGTGGTGGCCGGACGATCGGCACGGAGCGGACGATCCTCGTCGAGATCCTGGGGCTGCCCGTTGCCGCCCGCGTGGACTCCGCTCGACCCCACGACGTCGTCGCCGCCCGCGAGCTCCTGCGCGACCTGCTGCCTGACCTGCCGAGCGTGCGGGCGATCGTCGGCGGCCGCGCCTACCGCGGCCTCTCGGCGCTCGCCGAGCGCAAGCACCTCGCGCTCGACGTCAAGGCGCCGCTGCCGGGCACGAGCGGCTTCGTCCCGATCCGGCCCCTGGTCACGATCGAGCACGCCTTCGCCCAGCTCGGCCGCTGGCGCCGCTTCGCGCGCTGCTACGAGGGCACCGAAGCCTCCGCCCGGGCATGGCTCGAGGTCGCCAGCGTCGGCTACCTCGCCTGGCGCGCAGCCGCCTGACCGGCCTACCCGTTCGCCCCGAGCCACTCGGGGCCGCCCCGTGCGACGTTAACGGCTCCGGATTGCCGTCGGACACCCCCGCGCCGACCGCCGTCGCCGCGCTCAACCGTCACGACGACTCCGACCCGCCCGGCACCGCCGCTCCTCCCGTCGCCGCGGCAGGAATTCGGCTACAGGCCCTGAGTGGTCAGGCGGCGGAGCGGGTCAACGCTGGCAAGGCCCGAGCCGTGCGTCAGTGCTGGCTGATCTCGAAGCAGGCGACGTCGTAGTGGCCGATCGCGCAGGCGCGCCTACACTGCGACGATGACCGACTCGACTGACGCTTCCCGGACCGCCGCTGAAATGGTGCTCCGTGCCCTGCGCCGCACCCGCCAGGTGCGCCAGTTCACGGACGAGCCCGTGGCAGAGGCCGATCTCCAGGCGATCCTCGAGGTGGCGCGCTGGTCGGGCAGCTCCACCAACCGCCAGCCCTGGACGTTCATCGTCCTGCGCGAGCCCGCCGACCGGGCACGCGTGGCCGAGCTCGCCCCCTACGCCAAGCACGTGGCGGGAGCGCCGCTGGGGATCGCCATCGCCATGCGCGGGGACAACCCCGAGTGGGATGCCTACGACGAGGGACGGGCGGCGGAGCGCATGCTCGTCGCCGCCGGGGCACTCGATCTCGGGGCCGGGATCGGCTGGGTGCTCGAGGCACAGCGACCCGCCGTCGCCACTTTCCTCCGCCTGAGTGCCCCGGCCTTCGTGCGCACGATCATCTCCCTCGGCCACCCGACGGACGCCGCCCGTCGGCCCCGCTCGGCGCCGGGGACCGCCCGTCGGCCGCTCGCGGAGTTCGTCCGGGAGCGATAAGCGGCCACGAGACGGTCAATGGCCTGCGCGCGGCTGCGCGACGCCGGTGACCGATCGAACTCTAGGGACGACGCTGTCTCGTGCCCGGGCCCGAGGATCTACGCCTTCGGCTGGAAGGGCTTGCGGGGCCCACGTTCGGGCGTGCCCTGCGCCAGACGTCTCTCAGCTCGTCGGGGTATGCGCGGCCACGAACCCGAGGACGCGGCCCCAGGCGTCGGCGGACTCGGCCGCGAACTCCACCGCCTTGCGGTCGAAGAAGCTGTGCGGTGCACCCGGGTAGGCGTGTAGGTCGTGCGGCACGCCGGCCGCGGCCAGCGCGCGCTCGAACTCGGCGATCGACTCGGGCGGGATGCTCGGGTCGGCGCCACCGAAGAGGCCCAGGACTGCGCCATGCATCTGGCTGGCCAGCTCCGCCGGGGCCGGAGCGTCGCCGATGCGGGGCGGGCCCACCGGCACGCCGTAGAAGCCGATCACGCCGGTGAATTGGGGTTGCGGGGTCGTCGCCGTCAGGAATGCCAGGCGCCCCCCGAAGCAGAAGCCCATCGCGAAGAGGGCGCGCCCCGGGGCAGCCCCGTCAAGCATGGAGGCCGCCGCGGTGATGTCCGCCTGCAGGTTTACCCATCGGGTCTGGGCGAGATGCTCCATGAGGGGGAAGTCGTCGGCCCGCTCGTCGGTGCCGGCCGTCCGCGCGAAGTAGTCGATCGCGAGGGCGTCGATCCCGGCCTCGGCGAAGCGCAGGGCCAGCTCCTCGTAGTAGGGATGGAGCCCGCGCGCGTCGGGGAGGATCAGCATCGCAGAGCGCGAGGCCACGGCTGCCGCCCGGGCCTCGAAAGCCCGGACAGGCGTGCCGTCCGTCGAGCGCAGCTCGAAGTCCCGGTGCGCATAGGCACCACCCTCAACCGCGGGAATCGGCGGATGGTCGTGGGGATCGAAGCACATGGGTGGGACGCTCCTCTTGCCCTAACAGGCGGGTGCAGCGTGCATGCTGCCGGGCTGGATGTGCGCCTCCGCGATCGGTGCCTCGGCGGCGGATGTCTCCGCAGGTCCCGCAACTGGTCGGATGGTCTCACGGTCATGGCGACCGCGCCGGCGGAGCGCCGGTGTCCCCGGCGTGGCTGGTGAGGCCCTCGATCGGGGGGGGGTGCTGGGCGGGGGCGACCAGCACCCCACTGCTCATCGGTCAAGGCGATCGCGAAGCTCATGGCGGCTATCGTGGCGGCCCGCGGTGCCAGCTTTGATGGCACAGACAGCGCGATCCGAACGTGAGAATTCGGCTACAGGCCCTCAGTGGTCCTGGGCTCTGTCCTTGCCCTGCCGACCGCTGAGCGGGACCCGGCTGAACAACAACACCCCGGGCATATCCGGGCGACTACTGACATAGACCGTTGCCCCGGTGCCCTTGACTACCTTGATGGCGGCCGCGCGGGCCGTGGCCGCCTTGCCCTCAAAGTGCCAGGGCAGGACCTGTGAAGCTGGCCCAACGCTCACTTCGTTGACGAGTCGGGCGAGGTCCTCATCACGGGGACTGAGCTGATGGCCGCGTGGCGTGGACTTCCGCTTGAGGTCATCAAGATTGAGCGGCCTACCGACCTTGATCGTGCTGAACTTGGCCAAGCGAATGCCTCCCCTTCATGGATCCGGATGATGCCTCCGGGCGCGGGCTCATTGTGCGCCCGCGCGCCCACCTCATCGCCGCCGCCGTTCAGCATCATGGTGGCCTCGACGTCCTGGTCGTCGCCGGAGCGGTCTGGACTGCGAGTCCCGGAGGGCGCTCGTGCGAGCCGGCTCGACCGCACCCGTTGTTCCCGGTATGCGACCGCCATCCCCCTGGTCGTGCTCCTTGAGCTGGTCTGGGACATCCCACCATCTCGGCTCGCGAGCGAGCTCGACAGGCTCGGGATCGGCAGCTCATTCGAGGCCGGCCTCGCCGAGCTGACCGAACCCGAGCGAGCCACGGTCGCCGAGCTCATCGCAGTCCTGGGGGCCCGCCATCGAAAGCGCCCGACCGACGGTGGACCAGGCCGAAGTCGATGAACCCCGGGCGTCCTGGCCACCGGTGCCTCCATAGTCCAGACCACGTCGCCGATCGTCTCGATCGCTCGTGCGAGCCGGCGTCCGCCGGTCATGGCCCGTCGGCGGCGCTCGCATCGGGCGTGCCCGGCGGGACGACCTCGTTCGGGGGCGGCGCCTCGTAGATCGGCCAGCCTCTCCGGCGCCCGCTCGAGCATGCGAGGATCCCGAGCGCGACGAGCGTCTCCAGGTATCGATCCGCCGAGTCATACGTCCACCACGGCGGCAGGCTGAGCTCTGGTGCGGCGACCGGCAGGCCATGGGCCTCAGCTGCCGCGAGGACGAGGTCCAGGTCGCGGCGCAATTCGTCCTCGAGTTCCTGCTTGATCGCCGCCTGACGATCGGGCTCGCTGAGCGCCGCCCAGTCGCGCAGCCGGCGGAGGGCTACGCGCGTGACGAGGAGCTCACTGGCTGGACCGAAGGCGCCCTGATAGCTCAGGGCGAGCTCGGCCATGGTCCGATGCACCTCGGCGAGGGGCAGCCCCGTGGCCAACCCGATGTGCGCCTGGGCCTCCTCCAACCAGGCTCGCGTCGAGCCGCCACTCGGTTCGCGAGCCAGCAGGGCTTCAGTCGGATGGCGTCGCTCGAGCTCGAGCTCAACCTCGACGAGGGCGAGGACCCGCCGGCGGTCGGTCCCCGAGAGCAGATCGAGCGGGTTCATTTCTTTAGGGCCTCCTCGGCCTGGCGCTCCAGGCGGTCGAGGACCTCCTCGACCGGGACGCCGAACCGAGCCGCGATCCGCTCGGCTTCCCGGCGGACGTCGACCCGGACGTTGAACGACTCCCGATAGCGCTCAGGCCGATAGGCGCGGAGCTGGAACATCAGCAGGGCATCGCTCTTCTCCAGGGCCCGCCGGCGAGCTTCGCCCTCGAGGTCATCGATCGAATCCTGCCAGGCGTCCTCCCAGGCCGCCGCAAAGGCCGGCTGCCGGTTCGCCCGCCGATAGGCGCTCGTCCGGTCGATCCCGGCCGCCGAGGCCGACAGCCGGACGTTGCCGGTCGCCCGCATCGTGGCGAAGAACACCGGCCGCCAGTCAGGTCGCCGATGGCGGCGGGGCGCGCGCGGCTCAGTCGTGGCGGACCGCCCGCCGGCCGGTGTCGGCCGGCCAGCGCTCGAGGGCGAGCCGGGTGACCGCGGATCGAGCGAGCTCGGGGCTAGCTCGCCTTTGCCGACGATCCGATTGCGCCCCGGATCGGGCGGGTCAACCGCCGCCGCTGCCGGGACGTGCTCGTCGGCGGATCGGGGCGCAGGTTCGGGGGTGAGGGCCGCAGCGTCGGCGGGCTGGACGGCGGCGCGCCTCGCAGCAGGCGAGTGGGGGAACCGGGCGGAGCCGGGGTCCGCGGGTTCAGGAGGGGGGATGGCCTGGGCCGAATGATGCCTGCTTGTCCGCAAAAAGCCTCGATAGGGGGGAGTGGATGGAGGGAAGGATACCATGAAGAATCGTGCTCGCCGCGCGTCGATGGAGCGGCGGACGGTGGCTCGAGCTGGAGCACGGGCAACGGTCGATGGTGGCCCCGGTCGAGTGGGGGGGGGGTCAACGGGGCTCTCCTCATTCGGACCGATCCAGACCACTTCGATGACGGCCGGCATCGCTCCCGGGCGACCGGCCCGAGGTCCGGCTTCGATCGCGGCTGACCAGTCGATCGGCCTGGCGGCGGGACGGGATCGACCGGGCCTCGGTTCGGAGGGGCCACGGCCCGCAACGGGGAGGGCCGCGGAGGGGCGGCTTGCTCGTCCGACGCGGTGAGCGCGACCGCTATCGCGATGAACCCGACCGGCTGGCCTTCCTCAGCTGCATTGAGTACAGATGTTCTAAATCATCACCGCACGTCAGGCCGCGAGGGTGTGGAATGTGTGGACAACCGTGCTTGATCACGACCGCAACGTCGCGCTCATGCGACGCACATTGGAGGGATTCGGCGGGACCGAGCGGGACACCGAGGGGGCGAAGCGGCGCACGATCTGGTGAGTGTCACCCTTCAAGCTGTCCGGCGGCTTGGCTCGCACTATCTGTGCCCGCCCGAGGGGTGTGGCTCAGCGAGGGGCAAGCAGGGACGATGTGCAAGCAGGCGATGAGGGTCGAGGCTCCGCCGTGGGCGATCCGTCGATCGAGGATCGCGCCGTCGGAAGCGCGGCTCCCTGGACCGTCACGATCTCGCCATCGTGTTGCGCCCATCGTCGCGGTTCTGCCCCCCAGAACCCTCGGCCAGCAGGTGAAGCAGGCTTGACCGCCTTCAGCTGGCAGGTAGTCTGGATCGCGCCAGAGCGGTCGAGGGACGAGTCAGCCGGTTTCGGGGATGCCCGGCGTCCTGTCCCGGCACCTCGCGGCGCTAGGTCCCGACGGGTCCACGGGACGCGGAGTCGGTCAACACGAGGGAGGTACAGGCATGGGGCCACTTGCAGCCAGGATCGTGGTGAACGCTGTAGCGCTCTGGGTCGCGGTGCGGATCGTCCCGAACGTCACGTTCCCGGCCGCTCAAACCTTCCCGGCAGGCGACTGGTGGAAGCTCGGTGTCGTCGCCCTGATCTTCGGGCTCATCAACGCCTATATCAAGCCGATCGCGGAGGCCATCTCACTGCCGGCGCGGATACTGACGCTCGGGCTATTCAGTCTGGTCATCAACGCCCTGCTCCTGCTCCTGCTCGCGCTCGTCTCCGACGCGCTCTCGCTCGGTTTCAAGCTCGCCAAGTTCCCGCCGAACCTCAGCCTGAACGCGCTTGTGGCGGCCCTCCTCGGCTCGATCGTCATCAGCATCGTCTCGATGGTCCTCGCACATTTCCTGCCGGACCGCTCTTCCTGGCGGTCCAGACTGCACCTGTGATCGTGTTCCGGGCCGCAATATCAGCCGCCCCACTTCGTCGCGATCCGGGCGCGTCCTCGCAAGGCTGAAGATCGACAAACGCCGCCACACACAAGGTCGATGCGAATGTGGATTGACCTCGACCTGCTCCTCACCTCATCGACGATCACGGAGGCCCACGTTTGGATCCCGCGACCCGCTCACGAAAGCTCTTCGCCGGTTACGCTCGGACGATCGCCACACGGAGACAGCCATGGCCGTTGGATCCCCAGAGCCCGTAGGTCCTTCTCGAACGACCCCGACTCCGGCCGGCGACCAGGATGGTCCACTGACCCCCGATGAGGCGCGCCTGATCGATGCCTACTGGCGGGCCGCCAACT
>PLZO01000129.1 GCA_003152165.1 Chloroflexota bacterium | reverse complement strand
CCGGTCGGCCAGTGCGCCCGGATCATGTTCCGCCGCAGTCTCGGGCTCGGTCAATCCTCGGGCATCCGGATCCAGCCCTGGCGCATCGCGTAGACGACGGCCTGGGTTCGATCATTCACGCTGAGCTTCCGGAGGATGCTCGACATATGGTTCTTGACCGTCTGCTCGCTGATCGAGAGGGCGTAGGCAACCTGCTTGTTGGTCATCCCCTGGGCGATGTTGTCGAGGATTTCAACCTCCCGCGGCGAGAGCGGCGCGAAGATCGGGGCGGCCTCCTGGCCATACACCGCTAGCTCGCGGAACTCCTTGAGGACCCGGCTGGCGACAGCCGGCTTGGCGAAGACCTTGTCGTTGATCAGGTACTCGCCGGCGGTCACCCGGCGGATGATCGTAACCAGGTCGTCCGGGCCGACGTCCTTGAGGATGAACGCGGCGGCCCCCGCCTTGATCGCGTCGAACAGGGCATCCTCATCCTCGCTGACGGCCAGGACGATGATCCCAACCGAGGGCAGCTCGCGCTTGATCCGCTGGGTCGTCTCGATCCCGCCTGGGGGCGGCAGGGACAGGTCCATCAGGACGATGTCGGGCGAGGTCTCCATCGCCAGGTCAATGGCGCCCCGGCTGTCCTGGGCCTCGCCCACGATCTCGAAATCCGGCTCACGCTCGAGCAGGCCGCGCATCCCCATCCGAAACAGGGCGTGGTCGTCGACCAGGAGGATCTTGGTGACCTCCCCGACGGTTCTGCGATCGGGTCCGCCTCGTCGCCGATCGGGACCCAGGTAGTCCAGTGCGCTCATTCGATCTCCTTATGGAGCGGGATTGCCAACGTCACGATCGTGCCCCCAGTGGGCCGGGAACCAACCTCGAAGCGAGCACCGATCAGTTCGGCCCGCTCGCGCATGAATTGAAGCCCGAAGTTGCGCCGACCGCGGGCAGCGATCGACCCGACGTCGAAGCCGCGCCCGTCGTCGCGGACCTCGAGGACCCAGTCGGCCCCATCGACTCGGGTGCTGACCGAGGCCGTTCCGGGCGCGGCATGTTTGCGGATGTTCTGGAGCGCCTCCTGGACGATCCGCAGGACCACGGTCTGGTCGGATTCGGTCAGCTCCTCACCGCCCGCCTGGACGTCGCTCACGACCGGGATCCCGCTCAATGCCATGAACGTCTCGACCGCGTCCGCGATCGAGCCTTTCAGGCCGAGCTCTGCCAGGAGCGGCGGCCGGACCTGGCTGATGAAGTCGCGCACGTCCAGCAGTTCGCGCCGGAGGCGCTCCCCGAGCAGCTCCAGCTCGCGCTGCGCGCCTGCCGGATCCTCGGCGATCACCCGCCCGAAAGAGTCGATCTGGAAGATCGCATTGGACAGTGCCTGGGCGGGCCCGTCGTGGACCTCCCGGACGAGGCGCAGCCGTTCCGACTCCTGGGCCTCCACGATCCGCATATTCAGCTCGGTCGTGCTGGCCACGGCCGCCGTGTCATTGATCAGGGTGGCGTCGTCGCGTTCCAGGAAGAGCCACATCCGCTCCAGACTCTTGAGCGCCACGTCCAGCCGGTTGAGCTCGGACTGGTGCTGGCCGGCGGCGCTGGCCAGATTGTCGGCATCGAGCCGGAGGGCCCGCCGCCGGCCCTCCTCCGCCCCGGCTTCGGCCGCCAACGCCGCCGCGTCATTGGTGGAGACGTGTTCGCCGCCGGCGCCCGGGGTGCGTCGAGTGCTGGCCCGAAGATCATCGGTCAGCACCTGCAGTCGGATGAGCTCTTCATGCTGGACCTTGCGGTAGTGATCGGCGATCTGCCGGACGCTGTCCGCAGCGTAGCCAACCGCAGCCTTGGCCTCGGCATGCAGCTCGTCGATTCGCCCGTCCCGTGCCTCGGCGCGCGTGCCGTCCATGTGGGCCGAGTATAGAGGGCCGCTCATGGCCTACACCCGATCTCGAACACCCGGGTCCCGACCAGGGCGGAGGCCGCCGCGGGATCAGCCGGCGTGCCGAGCTGGATCTCACGGAAGCAGTCGGCCTTGGCTGCGCCAGCGGAAAGGATGGCCGGCCAGCTACCGCGGTCCTCGCTGATCACGAGATAGTGGGTATCGGGAAAGTGGGCGGCCAGGTCCAGGACCGAGCTCGGTGACTCGTCGGGCAGGGCCAGGGTGTGGATCCGGGCTTGGTAGGCGAGCCAGATCGGGAAGTCTGCGATCACCGGCCCAGCCGACGCGTCGAGGGGACGGCCGATTGCCGCCATCTGGCTGTCGAGAGCCTGGTAGCGGCTGGCCGCAGCGACGCTCTGTACGCCGTAGCTGGCAAGGCCCAGGCTGAAGAGGATGGCACTGGCGACCGTCAGCGTCGTCCCCAGCCAGGCCACCTGCTTTGTCCAGCCGCGCCAGGTGCTCAGCCGCACGAACAGGGCGTCGAGCCCGAGCAGGCAGGCAACGATCAGCAGGACATGGACCGGGCCGGCTGCGTGCAGGAAGGTGCCCCAGGTGGTCGCCACCGGAAAGACGAGGGTGGTCACCCAGAAGGTCAGGAGCGACACGACGAGGAGCGGTCGGAGCGAGCGGAGCCGGATCGTCCAGGGCAGGCGCAGCAGGCCGATCAGCCCGATCGGGAAGCTCGGCACGAGCAGGACGCTCATGAGGTTGTGGTCGAAGCCGTCGACGCGCATCTGGATCAAGCCATTGATCCCCACATCGAGGTAGCGCGCCAACGTTGGCGGGTCGCTCCAGGCGAAGATGTCGAAGCCGGTCACGGACAGGGCATTGGCCGCCGCCTGGCCGGGCAGGGGATTGCCGAAGGCGAGCCAGTCCCGGGTCAGCCACGGTGCGAAGATGAGAAGTGCCACTACGGTCGGGACGGCGACGAGCCGGAAGCGCTCGGGCCGGGGCAGCCGGCTGCCGGCGCCATCGCGGGCAGTGAACCAGGCCAGGCCGGCCCAGGCCAGGGCCAGCCACAGTGCTTCGTTCCGGGCGAGCGCCGCCAGGCCGATCAGGGCGCCCAGCCCGAGCAGCCGCGGGTCGCGCACCCGGCTGCCCCGGGGCTCGCCCAGCAACCGGGTGATCAACAGGCAGGCCCCCAGGACGAGGGCGGCGAAGACGCCGGTCGAGTCGGGTAGCGCGCTGAACAGGACAAGGGGCAGCTCCACGGCTGCGGTCAGGCCTACCCCGATCGCGAGCGTCCGAGCCCGCCCCGGCGGCAGCCTCAGTTCCGCCGCGATGTCGCCGCCGAGGCGCCAGGCCAGGACGGGGATGAGCGCCCCGACGAGGACTGCCGGCACCTGGGCGACCGCGAACGATGTTCCGAAGATGGCCATCGGCAGGGCGATCAGCAGTGACGGGAGCGGCAGCCAGACCTCGAATGCTGGCCGCGGGAAGACGAGCGGAGGCGTCTGGAAGCTCCAGATGGCGTCGCTGGTCAGGCCGTGGCCGCTCACCAGGTTGCGGGCGACCATCACGTAGTAGGCCGTGTCCTCCGGGGTTGGAAACGGCACCGTTCGGGCGAAGGCCAGGCGGACCAGCAGGGCGAAGACGAACAGCAGGGCCGCTGTGCCCCACGCCTCGCGACGGCTTGGTTGCCAGGTCACGAGCGGCGCCCACCAATGCTCGTGAGCACGGTGCAACGCGGATCGCTGGTGCTGAAGCAGATCGGGTAGAGGCCGGCATCGGTTGTCGCCGTTGGCCCTGTCTCGGTCCACACCGGCGGACCGACCCAACCAGGCCGGCCGCCGCCGTCGAGGATCGGCCCAAGCGCGGGCACGGAGTCGGACCGTTCCAGGTACAGCCAGCGTGCGTCATAGGCGCGGGCCGCCGACTCGATCGTGGTGATCGGGTCGTTCGGGGCGACCACGCCGGGGTGCCCCGTCCAGTACTTGATCGCGCCGGTATCGAGGCTCATCACGACGTCGTCGAGCGCGGCGCCGTGAGCGCCGAGAGCCGCTCCCACGGCCTGGTCCAGGTCCCGTTCATGGCCCCACGTGTCGTGCACGTTGCCCGTGAAGTAGACGGCACCGATCAGGGTGATCCCGATCATCCCGCCAACGAACACGCGGCCGGCCGACTCGGCGTTCCAGCTGGGGCGGTGGCGGGCGATCCAGGCGACGAATGCGATGACCGCTTCGAGCGCGAGCAGGTAGGCCTGGGGCGCCAGTGCCGCACCCGAGTGGATGAAGGTTCCGTTCGGCACATGGACGGCAGAAACGAGTCCGGAGAAGGCAAACAACAGGCCGGTGTACAGGAAGAACGGCAGGAAGTCGGCCGAGTGGCGGCGCAGCCAGGCTCCCGCGACCATGAACGGGGCGAGCAGAATCCCGCCGACGAGAACACAGAAGATGACGATCGCCTGAACGAAGCCGGTGATCCGGCTGGCGATCAGCGGGCCGATCCCCTGGCCAAGGAACGAGGCTAGGGTAGGCGTGCCGGTGATGCTGTTCAATTCGTCGATCGAACGGATGAACAGGATCCGGCCGGTGGACGAGGACGGTGAGAGGCTGCCGAAGACGGCCAGCTGACGCGCCTCCCAGGGCGCCATCACCGCCAGGAACAGGCCCGTGGCGACGATTGCGGCCCAGACGGGCAGCGGCGGCGGGGCCTCGACCCCGGCTGCCTTGGCGCGCCGCGAGCGCAGCCGCGACCAGGTCCAGACGAGCGCCAGCGCCGCGCCGACCAGGACCCCGTCGTTCCGGGCCAGGGTCGCCAGGCCGACGAGGATCCCGGTCGCGGCAAAGGCCCGGGCGTCGCCGCGCAGGGCACGGGCTCCGAGCCAAAGCGCCGCCAGGACGAGGACCTGGAACAACGCGAAGTTGTCGGGCTGGGCCATGAACGGCGTAAGGGCTGCCGGAACCGCGGCGAGGATCCCCCCACCGAGTGCGACCGCCGGGCGGCAGCCCGCCTGCCGGGCAAAGCCCCAGGTGAGCGGAGCAGCCAGGGCACCGATCAGGGCGAATGGCAGGGCCGAGGCGAAGGCCGTCGCACCCAGCAGGATGATGAACGGGACCTGGACCAGGCTGGCCAGGGGCATCCAGTGGGCGTTGCTCGGGATGGGCAGGACAGGGTGCACCGGCAGGTGGCCGCCGACGTCGACGAACGTCCAGATGAAGTCGACCGAGAAGCCATGGCCGGAGCTCAACGAGCGAGCCACATTCACGTAGTAGTACGAATCGACGTAGGCCGGATCCGTGTAGAGCAGCACGAGCAGGACCCGCACCCCAAGCGCGAGCGCGAACAGGCCAAGGGGCAGGCCAAGGAACCGGCTGAACGACCGGCTACGTGCGATGCGCATCCGGTGCACCGTAGCACCGGGTCATGGCTCTTTCGACCGGTACGAATGACCTACGTCAGAAGTCCTGTTCCAGCGCCCTCCGATGCGCGCCGTCCAACCCGGACCTCCTCGACTCCGACGAAGCGGGAGGGATCAGTGCTACGTGGCTGAGACCTTCATCGAACCGTCAGGCACGTTCGTAGCTCGCGCCCTCATCAAGAGTGGCTATTGCCGCCGCTGGTGCCCGTCTGAAGCGGGCGAGGTCGAGCAGCGGGAGGGCGGCGATCCACACGGCGAGGTACGACCACTGGTACAGGGCGAGGCTTGCCCAACCTGCCGCGATTGGCACCGTCCAGGGACGGTCGGTCCGGGCGCCCCACCAGATCAGGGCGACGGACATCGGCAGCCGGATGACGAGCGGTATCGGGACGACGGGGATCGGTGATGGCGTGGTGTCGTTGCTGATGACAAAGGTCCCGAAAGCGGCCCACGCTCCCGGCGCGATGAGGAACGTCACGCCGGCGATCAGCAGGGTCGCTCCAAGGGCCACGTAAAGGTTGCGCCACTCGCGGCGGAAGGCGAACCACAGGACACCGACTCCCGGCGCAATTTTGGTCAGCAGGACGAGGGACCAGGCGGCCGGCCAGCGGAACCCGAGGACGATCGCTGCCGCCACCAGGACCTGCACGTTGCCCATGAGCGGAAAATGCAGAATCTCAGTGCCGGGCCACCCGAACCCCCACGCGATTGCAGGGATTGCCGCAACGAGGATCACGGGGATCGCCCAGGCACGTGTCGCGACCCACAGGCCGGCAAACATCAGCAGGATCCAGGCGAAGACGAACAGTCGCCAGCCGAGGAGATGCAGCGGGAGCATCAGGATCGCGAAGGCCGGGGGATAGGCATATCGGTCGTCCAGGGTCCAAACCTGGCCGTACAGGTGTCCGATATCGTTCGCGTTCCAGTACATGTTCGCGTCGGTCGGGGCCGCACCCGACAGCGCGAAGCCCAATCCGAAGAAGATGCCGAGCCCCAGGCAGACGGCCAACCCAAGCCGATCGAGCTGTTCGACGTGAGCCACGGCCGCCCGACCGAGGTTCGATACGCCCGGCCGGAGCGAGGCGAGGCGCGAGAAACCGGCGGATGCTGCCATCGCTAGACAGTGGGGTCCGCGCTGTCTCCACGCAACCCGGCGATCGTACCTTCCGCCCTCCGACGCTTCGACATGTGCCTGACCCGTCGTCGCGCTGGTCGGACGAGGCTGGCGATACAGCCGGATCGAGGCCAGGAGGATCACCCAGGCGTTGATCCAGACGACCGGGAGGGCGATCCAGACGGCCACTGGCACGAGCCACGCCCGACCGGTCGCGGCGCCGAAGATGACCAGCAGGGCCCCAAGCGCGACTCGAGGAACCAACACATTGCCCTGACCGGTCGAGGCGATCAGGAAGGTGATCCAGTCGAACCAGGCGCTGGGCTGGAGTGCGAATGAGACAGCCAGGATCACCGCGGTGACCACGACCGCGACGGCGAGGCTCCGCCATTCCCGTCGGACGACAAACCAGAACCAGGTGATGCCAGGCGTGATCTTGGTCAGGATCGGGAGCGCGAGCGCACCCGGCCGACTCAGTCCCAGCACGAGCGCGGCGGCGATCAGGAGGTGGACGTTGCCGACGAGCACCTCGTAGCTGATCGGCAACGAGAGGATCAGCAGGGCCCACGGCCACGGTCGGACCAGCCAGGCCAGGACGCCGATCAGGAGGGCCGTCCAGGCCACGAAGAAGACCGGCCAGGGCAACAGCGAGAACGGTGCCAGCACCTGGGCGAACGCCGGTGAATAGAGATACGTTGAGAGCTCGCCGACGGCGGAGTGCGTGTATGGGTGGGCGAGGTTGATCCCCCAATAGGCGCGCGCGTCGACGCCGGCGAAGTCCCACGGGTGGATCGCCTGGACGACGTAATACCAGGCGGCCCGGCCCAGACCGATGATGATCAGAGCGTCACGAACTGTTCGCCGGTGACGCAACGCCAGAGCTCGCGCCCGTTCAAGGATGTTCGCGGTCGTACTCCAGCACTCGTTGGTCCGGCCGCCGAGTGTACGCAGGTCAGGGGGCCATGGGCTTGACCTAACGGTACCCTCCGCCCATGGGACTCACCCCACGCCACCGTCCTGCCTGGTTCGCGGTGACCGCGTTCGTAGCGGTCTTCGGCGTCGGCGAGTTCGCGCGGTGGGTCTTCGTCGACCCCGCCGGCGGCCCGGGTTGGTGGGGCATCGACCTCAAGCTCGTGATCGATGCCGGAGGGCGCTTCGCCACTGGCCAACCGATCTACAGCGATCCGAAGTTCCTCTACCCGCCGCTTGCCGCGATCGTGGCGGCAGCCGTGGCACGGCTCGACTTCATGGTGGTCAGCATTGTCTATGCGGGATTGAAGGTTGCCATCGCGATCGTGGCGGTCGTGTCGATCGCCAGGGAGCTATCGCGCGCCCAGCAAGCCGCCGCCATCCTCATGCTCGTCCTGTCGCTGCCGTTCCTCCATGACGTAATGCTCGGCAACGCGAACGTCCTGCTCGTCGGGGCGATGGTCCCCGCGATGCTCGGCCGGGACCGTGCCCGAAACGGCGTGCTCCTGGGCCTGGCAACCGCAGCCTTCGCCAAGCCCCTTATCCTTCCGGTCCTCCTGTGGCTCCTCTTCTGGCGGCGGAGGACGTTGCTCGGGACCGTGGTCACAGGACTTGCAGCGACCGGGTTTGGCGCATTGGTTACCGGGCCGGGCAGCTACCTGGACTGGATCAAGGCCCTTCTCGGCGGAACCCAGTTCGCCGCTCCATTCGCCGGGAACCACGGCGTGACCGCTCTGGTCCCGGAGCTGTGGTTGCCGGTCGCGGCGATCACCACGGTCGGTCTTCTGTGGGTTCTCGCCCGGCGCTCGGAGCAAGCGGGGATCGCGTGGGCGGTGACCACGGGGATCCTCATCGCCCCGTATGCGGGGACATACTCGGCGCTGCCCGTGGCGCTCGCGACGCCAGGCCTGTTGAAGACCACCCCGACGTTCACCCTCGCCATGGTGGCGCTGTCGACCGTGGCCACCGGGTTCGCGCTGCCCTTCTATGCGGCCGCGATCCTGGCGGCTGCACTGATTGCGAGCAAGCGTCCGACGGTCCTCGCATCGGCTTCAGGATGAACCAGCCCTCGCACGATCAGCGCACGCTTGGGATCCTGCTCTCAGCCAGCCAGCGTGCCGTCTCGCTCAAACCGCGATCGAGCGTGATCTGCGGCGTCCAGTGGAGCATCCGCCGGATCTTTTCGATGTTCACTACCCGCCGCCGGATGTTGTCGATGTCGCGCCGGTCGATGTGGCTGATCTCGATCGGACGATCGAGGGCCCTGCCGATCGCCTCGGCCAGCCCGTTGACGTTCGTTTCGATGCCCGTCCCAATGTTGAAGACTTCCCCTTCGGCTCGAGGATGGATCCCGGCCATCAACGTTGCATCGACCGCGTCGTCGATATAGGTGAAGTCGCGCGTCTGCATCCCGTCGCCGTGGATCTGGAGCGGCTCGCTGGCCATCGCGCTGGCGAAGAACTTCGAGACCACGCCGCAGTACGGATTGTCCGGCCGCTGGCCGACGCCGTAGACGTTCGAGTAGCGGACGATCGCCTCGCGGACCCCGTAGTTCTCATAGAACGCCTGGCAGTAGTGCACGCCACCCATCTTGCTGACGGCGTACGGCGAGAGCATCGTGACCGGATCGTCCTCGTTGATCGGGATTGAGCGCGGGTTGCCATACACGCTCGCCGATCCCGCATAGACCACCCGGTCCGGCCGCGAGTCGCGCGCGCAGCACGTTCAGGGTGCCCCCGATATTCGTTTCGAAATCATCGCGCGGGTTCTTCGTCGAGGCGATGATGTTGCGGGCAGCGAGGTGGAAGACGATCGAGGCGTCGGCCACCAGCTCCCGGACAAGGCCTTCGTCGGTCACCGAGCCGCGCACAAATTGCGCGCTGGTGGGGATGACTTCGGCCTGGCCGGTGAACAGGTCGTCGAGGACCGTGACCTGGGCGCCCTGGTCGACGAGGTTGCGCACGAGCCGACCGCCGACGAAGCCGGCGCCGCCGGTCACCAGCACGCGCCGGCCGCCGAATGCACGCTCGGGCTGGAATGTCATTGCTTTACCCCCAGGCGGAGCAGAACAGCCGGCCGGAAGAGCCGCCACCAATCGCGCATGCCACGCATCTTGGTGAAGCCCTCCGTGGCGTGGTAACGGACCGTCACCGGAACCTCGACGACGCGATAGCCCCGCCGGATCGCCTTGTAGAGCACGTACGGCTCGAGCTCGTAGCTGGACAGCCAGGCCTGATCGATCTTGACAGCAGGGTCCGCCAGGAGCTCGCTGCGGAAGATCCGAAAGCCGTTCGTCGCGTCGGTGACCCGGCGGAGCGCGAGGATGCTGAACACCAACGAGTACATCCGGGTGCCCATCTGGCGCGACGAAACCATCCCCACGATCCGGCCGCCGATCATCCAGCGCGAGCCCTGGACGTAGTCGGCGTGTTCCCGGAGCAGCGTGTCCAGTGCGGCCACGAGCTCACCCGGCTCGTGCTGGTCGTCACCCGACAGGAGGGCCAGGTAGGGTCGCTGCCGGGAGACCCCAGCCGCCCAGCCATCCCGAATGGCGGCGCCAAACGCCGCCCCGGACGTCGTGCCGGATCAGCAGGTCCGCCCCGTGGGCGCGCGCCTCGTCGCCAGTCCCATCGTTCGAGCTGTCATCCACGACGATCGCCTCAAAGCGCCCATCTCGAGGGAATCGAATCGAGGACGCGGCCGATCTTGCCGGCTTCGTTGAGGGCTGGAATGATCACGGCCACGAGCGGCGTGGACGTCGACGGATTGGCTCTGGCATCAATCCCGAACGATGCGGTCACCGGTGCGTCCGTGCAACCCGCCGATCGTACGGCCGCCGGTTGGGCATGCTCGAGAGTGGCCACACGAACGGGGCCAGGGGGGTGAACAGGAGCGCGAAGCTGTTGAGGTAGAGCGCCGGCGACGCGAGAACGATCGCGCCGATCGCCAGGGCATAGGTGAGTGCCCGAAAGCGTCGCAGCAGGACCATGGCCACGACGGTAGCAGCGGCCAATCCATACCCGATCCACGGCACATCGACCCCCACCGAGAGCAGCACGCCGGCAATCGACCCGGGCGATGGCTTGATCGTCGCGCCGATGCCCAGGTAGTCGAGGTTGGCGCTGAGGCCGGCGAACAGGACCCATCCGAGGCCGATCGCGAGTCCGCTCACCAGGAACGCCGCGACCGCTTTGCCCCGGCCCTGGGCGACGAACCACACGATGAGCAGCCCTGGCCAGATCTTGACGGAGGCCATGATCGCGATCAGGACGCCGGCCGCCCGGTCACGACCGCCGCGAGCCAGCAGCCAGGCTCCGATGAAGCCCGCGAAGAACAGGCCGTCGACGTTTGCGGTGCCGAGCTCCCATGCCAGCGGCACCGAGAGGATGAGGACTGCCGGCCCGGCGATCCGCGGGGACCGGATCGACACCGCGATGACGGTGGCGCCGATCGCGCTGATGCAGGCGACCCGCTAGGCGAGCATCGACCCGCTACCCAGCAGCGCCAACGGGCGCCACAGGACGGCTATCGGCGGCGGCGACAGCAATGGCACGATCCAGTAGGGCGGGTCCAGCAGGACCGGTCGGTCCCCTGCGACGAGGGCGTACAGGTTGTGGCCGGCGTTGAGGCGTTCGCCCGCCGCGAGATAGGTGGGCGCATCCCAGGCCGCGAAGCCCTGGGCCAGAATGTGGACGAACGTGGACGCGCACACGATCAGCCCAAGGAACAGGCACACGGACGAGAACCCAAGGACCAGCGACCGGCGGGAGATGCTGCTGGTCACAGCCGAACGATGCCGCCGCCGTGGCGTCCATGCAAGCCGCCGACGGTCCGCCTGCTGAGTGCTACTCGACGGGTGGTCACCGGCCGTTCCCGCCCGAGCCACACCACGACCGGGAAAGCCAGCATCGGGATCTCGAGGCTCGAGTAGGCCAACCCGCCGCCCTGCGAGTTCAGGATCGAATGGACCCAGTCGATCCAGAGCGAGCCGAACGGCAGGCTGACCAGCACGAAGACGGCGAGGCCAATCCACCAGCGCCGTCGCCAGGCTCCGAACAACGCGAACGGGAACAGGCTCGGCTTGATCAGGACCAGGACGCTGGGCCAGGCGTAGACGACCCCCAGCGCCAGGGCGGCAACCGCCCAGATGACCGGATTGCCGGTGACCACCTTGACCAGGGTTGGTGGCCAGGCCAGGCAGAGGGCCAACATCGGCCAGACGATGGGTCCTGGTCGCAATCGAGCCACGCACCAGGCGACCGCAGCCGCCGGGATCAGCCACCACAGGATCGCCGGCAGGAACGTGAACGGGACGAACAGCAGGAGCGCGACCGGCGGATACAGGATGTCGCCCGGACTGATCGGGTAGGGACCGGCAAGCTGGTAGGGCTGGAAGTAGCCGCCGCCAGCGAGCCAGCGGGCGGCGGTGTCCATGTACAGCCGGTAATCGACCCC
>PLZO01000066.1 GCA_003152165.1 Chloroflexota bacterium | reverse complement strand
GAGGCGGCCGAGCCGTACCGATCGCGCGGCTATGACCAGCTCGTGCGCCTTGCGGGAACGGCGGGGAGACGGTCGAGTTGAGCGACACCCAGGCGGCCTCGTCGATGTCGGCGCGGAGGGCACGCTTGAGCTTGGCGTAGGGGTCGTCGGCGCCGAGGAAGTAAGCGTGACGGACGAAGAACTGCTGGTCGTCGTAGGCGGTGTCGATGAACCAGCAGGCGATGGTTTGCCCCGATAGGAGAACGGCCGGGACCCTCGCTCTGATGCGCCTGTAGAAACAAGGATGCTCGACTGCTGGTCCTGGTTCGACCACACATCTGCGTGATGCTGCGTCGGACCGCGCCTGATCTCGACGCGATCAGCTGTCCTCGCGTGACGACTGCTCCCCCAGGGCGTCGACCGCCTGGGGGTGTCCGAACAGATAGCCCTGGCCGAACTCCACGCCCAGCTGCGCGAGCGTGGCCGCCTCGAGCTCGGTCTCCACTCCCTCCGCCACCAGGCGGCAGCCGCTGCTCCGGGCGAATTCGCGCATGGCGATCACCATGGCCTGCCGCCCAAGGTTGGCATTGACTCGCCGCACGAGGCTTATGTCGAGCTTCACGAAGTCCGGGTGCAACTCAATGATGTGCCCGAAGTTGGCCACCCCGGCACCGGCGTCGTCGACCGCCAGGCGGATGTCGTGCCCGAGGCTCGCGACGGCCGCACGCAGGGCGCCGTAGTCAGCGACCGGCTCGTGCTCGGTCACCTCGAGCACGATAGGCCGCCCGGCGTCGCGCAGGACGTCGCGGACGCGGTCCGGCTCTCCGAGCAGGCGCGGCGAGACGTTGAGATCGAGCCACCGCCCGGCCGGCAGGTCTCGCCCCGCCTCGACCGCCGCCCGCAGCGTGGCGAGTTCGAGCTCGGGGCCGAGGCCAGCGCCCCAAGCATCCACGAAGCAGCGGTCGGGTCGCTGGCCGGAGGCGAAACGCGTCAGCGCCTCGTAGCCGAGCGCCACGCGGGACGTGAGGTCGACGATGGGCTGGAAGACCGGCGCGAAGGTGCGGGACTCGATGATCGCCTCGATCTCGCGGCGCCGCTCGACGTCCCGGCGCCGGATGTGCAATCGCTGTGCGAGCGTGGCGCTCGACGTGGCGCTGAAGGCGACCACGGCCGGCATCTTGCCGACCAGCCGGCGCGCGAACTCCCGATCGCACGTGCCGATCACGAGCACTCCGTCCACGTGCCCCCCGTGCGTGATCGGGCCGACGGCGATGGCCTCCATGGTCAGCCCGGCCAGCTCGGCGCTCCAGGTTGCCACGTCGGCGAGCTCTGCGGTGTATTGGGCCCAGGGCCCCTCGGCGGCGCGCTGCCAGAGATATCGCGCCCCGTCCGGCGGCACTTGCTGCCCGGCCACATCGGGCAGCTCGCCGCGCCCGCGGCTGGCCAGGATCACGAGCTCGTCGTCGGCGAGGAAGGCGCACAGGGCGACGAAGTCGATCCCGGGCAGCGTGGCGATCTGCCCACAGATCGTCTGGGCGCTCCGTTCGACGGTGGCCTCTGTCTCGATCTCGCGGACGGCCTCGGCCAGGGCCGCCCGAAGCCGGTCCTCGAAGAGCTGATCGGTTCGCGCGGCACGGAAGTGGGTGACGTCCTCGAAGGAGGTCACGACCCCGCGCCGGCCGTCGGGGGTGTGCAGCGGATCTGTATTCATGGCGATCCAGCGCGCATCGCCCGACGCACTTCGGAGGCCCAGCAGCACGTTGCGCCGCGCCCGTCCAGTCCGCAGCGTGACGGCCGCCGGATGGTCCTCGGGGGCGAGCCGGGTATCGTCCTCGTGGACGAGGTCCACGGGCCAGGCCACTGACGGCGCTGTGGGCGACGTCTTCCAGCCCAGGATGGCGCGGGCAGCGCGATTGGCCGTCACGAGGGTCCCATCGCCGTCCTGTACGACGACGCCCTCGGCCAGCGCGTCGACCACGGTGCGATGCAGTTCGGCGCTGGCGCGCTGGGCGGTCATATCGCGGCTAACCGAGACACCGCCCGCGATCTGGCCGTCCACGACGAGCGGGCTCACCGTGGACTCGATCCACAGCTCACGACCATCGCCCAGGCGGACGGAGCCCTCGCCGCGCCACGTACCCCCGGCCGCGATCGCCTCCAGGAGCGCCGCCTCTCCCCGGGGATCGGCCATGCGCATGGGGAGCAGCTCGCCGAAGGGTCGACCGACTGCCTCCCCGGAGGAGAACCCGAACAGCGCCTCGGCCGAGCGACCCCAGAAGGTGATCCGGTTCTCGAGATCGGTGGCGAATACGCCGTCGTGGACGTGCTCGAGGATGAGGTACGCAACGGTCTCGGGCGGCAGGCGGTGCACAGGGCTTGCCGAGGGGGTGCGCCGGCTGCGGCGCGGGGTGGGGTTCGCGGGGTCGCTGGGAGGCATGGGTCGCGGGAGCCTTTCCGATGGTTGTTGGGGTCTCGCGACGGGGACCTGCTCCATGGGACGGCTCCTGGCTCGCCGGGCCGCGGGGACTATCGCGAGAGTTGAGGACAATCCGGCTCGTAAGAGGCAGAGGGTACCAGATAAGACCAGTCAGTCTCGAAAGACACAGATGGGGCGCTATCCTCTTCCATTCCGTGTGCTCAACGCGTATCGTCCGCACCAGCCGTTCACCGTCGTGGGGCCCGCTCCTGCGGACGACGCCGATGGGCGTACGAGGTCAGGCATATGGCCCCACGGTCTGCTGTCCGACTGGCTGGCGAGGAGATCATGGCCGGGCACATCTGTGCCCTGGTGCACGATGCCGACGACTGGTACGCGAGCCTCGGGCCGTTCATCGCCGAGGGCCTCGATGCCGGGGACCGGGAGCTCCACCTGGTCGGGGATCGGGAGGCGCACCTCGCGCGCCTGCAGGGTCTGGGCATCGAGGTCGACGCGGCGCTGGCCGCAGGCCAGCTGCAGATCTTCACCTGGGCCGAGTCATATCTGCGAGGCGGCGGCTTCTCCCGACTGGCCATGCTGGAATGGCTGCGCCAGCAGCTCGATGCCGGCCGCCGGCGGCGGGTCGCCCGCACCCGGATCGTGGCGACAATGGAGTGGGCGCTGGAGCGTACGGAGTGGGCACCCGAGCTCGGCCCGTACGAGGACGCGCTCACGCGCATGCTGCGCGCTCGGCCAGATGTGGTCGTCTGCGCCTACGAACTCGAGCGCCACGGCGCACCCGTGATCACGGCCGTGCGCGATTTCCATCCGCTGGCGCTCAGCGAAGGGGTACTCCGGGCCAGCCGCTCCCTGGCCCGCGTCGCTCCCAGGGAGCGAATCCTGGCTGCCGCGGATGACTACTTCCACACCTTCGGCATCCGGGCCACGGGCGTGGACACCCTGATCGAGGCCGCGGGCGTCGCCAAGGCCACGTTCTACCGACACTTCCCCTCGAAGGACGACCTGGTGGTTGCCTGGCTGCGTGACGAGCGTCCGCGCTGGCTGTATCGGGTCCGCGCGACCGTGGAGTCGTTCGGCCGCTCCCCGTCGGAGCAGCTCCCTCTGTTCTACGAGGAGACGGCCCGCTGGCTGGAGAGCGACGGGTACGGAGGCTGTTGCTTCCACGCGGCGGCCCTGGAGATCACGGAGACCACCCACCCCGCATGGCCCGTGATCCGGGGCTATCTCGACGAGATCGAGGGCTACCTCCGCGAGCTGCTGCTCGCGGCCCGCCATCCAGCTGCGCGCGAGCTCGCGCCTTCGCTCGCCGTGCTGCTCTCAGGAGCTCTGGTCCTGGGGGTGGCGAGGCGATCCGGTGCCCCCGTGCTCATTGCGCGCGATGCCGCGATGTCCCTCGTCGCCGTGTGAGCAATATACTCAACATCTACACCCAACCGAGCGCACCGCCGGTGGCGCGGCTGGCCGACCTCGGCGTGGCCCGCGTCTCCTACGGCCCCTGGTTGCACCGCCTCGCGATGCAAACGGTGCAGCGCGCGCTGACCCGCATCGGTGGCGGCGAGGACCCGTTCACGGCTTAACGTGCCCCCTGGAGCTTCGGGCACCGCTCGGGTCCTTGTACGATCAGCGCATCGTCATGAGGTCGAGCCGATGCCTGCCAGGACCGAGTCGGCGAGGCTCCGACAGGTCTTCCGCAGTTCAGGCGCTATGGTCGCTTCCACGTTCCGGTCGAAATGATTCGAGCACTCCCTCCGGCAGGCCGGAAGTCGCTCTCATGACCGTCCGCCCAGCGAACCAGGTAGTGGCCGCCGGAAGGCGATTCGATCGCCTCGAGGATCTCGCCCTCACGCGACTTCGTGCCGACCTTCTCTGATTCAACGATGATCCGGTCGCCCGTCTTGCCCTGCATACGTGGCTCCTCGGGCATGCACTAGCACACTCGAGATCGACCCACAAGGGCCGTGACGCGCCCGGCACGCGAGGTCTGACTCAGCGATCCCCGCGACGATGTGGTCATCGTGTCAGGAGCCTGGCCCTGCGGTCGGTCAGCCGATCGGACCGGTCTACGGGTACCGATACGCCCCCGTCGGGTCAACGTGCCTGCGTCGCCCGCCGATGCGCGATCGGCGATCGGATAGGCTGGTCGGGTCATGAACGCTAGACACCTGCGCGCCTTCGTGCCGGGCCTGGGCCGCCTCTTCCCGCCAGGCCACGTCGCCATCCTGCGCCTCTACGGGCCGATCGCGGGCGGCGCCCGGACAGCCGACTGGATCGAGCTCGTCCGCCGCCTCCGCGAGTCAGGGCGCGTGCCGGCTGTCGTGCTCGATATCGACTCGCCAGGCGGCTCTGCGACCGCCTCGGACGACATGTTCCTCGCCCTCGAACGGCTGGCCGCGAAGAAGCCGCTCGTCGCCGCGATCCGCGGGACGGGCGCGTCCGGCTCCTACCTCGCAGCCATGGCCGCTCGCACGATCGTCGCCCAGCCCCACGCCATCGTGGGCTCGATCGGCGTCATCTCGGCCGGTCCCCGGCTCCCGCGACTCCTCGACCGTCTGGGCGTCAGCGTCAGCGAGAACCGCGCCGGCCGGCTCAAAGGGATGGGCGTGCCGTGGCGGGAAGAGACCGACGAGGAGCGGGCCAAGGAGCAGGCGATCGTCGATGCCTTCTACGCCGCCTTCGTGGGCCGGGTCGTGCGGGGTCGACGCCTGACAGAGGAGAAGGTCCGGGAACTGGCGACTGGTGAGATCTGGCTGGGCGAGGAGGCGGTGGAGCTCGGGCTGGTCGACGAGATCGGCGACCTCGAGCGCGCGGTCGAGCTGGCGGCCGACGCCGCGGGCGTCCCGGCTCGCTCGGCGCCGGTCCGGCTTCGGCGGCCCCTCCTGGAGCGGTTGGCCGGACGCTTCGGCGCCAGCCTGGCGGCAGCCGTCACCGACGAGATCGAGGCTCGACTGGAGAGCCGCCTCCGGACCTGACTACGCGAGCTCCGGCC
>PLZO01000031.1 GCA_003152165.1 Chloroflexota bacterium | reverse complement strand
GCCGAGAGGGCGTCGATCGGGTCGCTCTTGCCAGGCGCTCGGGTGCTGCGTCGGGTGCCAGCCATGAGCTTGGGTGGCACGCGCACGGCCTGCTCACCACCTTTGAGGAGATCTGCCTCCAGGCGTCGGGTCAGGTGGCGGCAGTCCTCGAGCGCCCACGTCCGATCCCGCCACCGACGAGCCCAGCGGATCAGCTCGAGGTGACCCTCCGGCGAAGTCGCGGCTGTCTTCTCAGCTAGCTTGCGACCGTTGCCGTCGACCGCGACGACCGTGTGCGTCCGCTTGTGCGAATCCACGCCGATGGCCACGATGTCCGTGTCTCCTCTGCAAAGGGCTGGCAACACGACCGGTCGACGGACACAGCTGAGTTGGGGCGATGCCGCGCTCCTGACTTGTCACGTCGGCCGGTCGATCACGTCCGGCAGCCGGCAGAAGTCATCGTGGCCACACCCCTCGGGCGGGCACAGATAGTGCGAGCCAAGCCGCCGGACAGCTTGAAGGGTGACACTCACCAGATCGTGAGCAGCGATCGCAGCGGCGTCGGTGGCGGCGTTCTGGAAGGGCGACAATCTATCGCATGGCCCACCCTCAGAAATGCTCCTGCGGTTTCGGCTGTGGGACGGGGACTCGACGGGGCTTAGGCCTGAAGTTGGCGAGTGCAGCTCGCTCATTCGAGGCGGTTGTCGGCCGAGTGCCCAACGGCTTCTGCTGCCCACTCTGTCTTCGCGAGCTCGCTCAGGGATGCGCGACTCGTGCCCACTATCCCGCGGAATCCGTTGCTGGGAAACGGTCGACCCTGTTGTGCAAGGCATGCAACAGCTTCATGGGCACAGCGCTTGAGGCTGACGCTCACCGACATTTCAGCGGTGCCAAGACCGAGGTCAGGATTTCCACTTCGCGTGTTGGCCCGATGCGAGCCATTCTCGAGTTGGACGGACCCGTGGGTGAACCCGGCTCGGTCATATCGATGCGGCTCGCAAAAGGTGTGGGCGCCGCCGCTTTTGATCAGTTCAAGGCGGATCTCGAGGGTGACCGGAAGCTACGATTGACGATCCAGGGCACGGTCCCCAACCGAGTTCGCCTCGCCGTCCTATCTTGGGCATTCCTTGCCGCGTTTGCCCACTATGGATATGCCTTCGCCCTCGAGCCCGCACAGCGCCGAGTACGGACAGCGCTGTTAGCGCCCCACGAGTCCGATCTACCGCCGACGATGGTCCTCTGGCCCAGCGACGCGCCTGAGCTTAGCCCGGGACACCCAGCCTTCGTGGTGGCCTTTCGAGAGCACCCGCTCGGCGTTCGTCTGCTAGGTCTCGCGTTCCACTTCGGCAGAGCGGTCGGCGTTCTGCCGCTAGCCGACGACCTCGACTGTCGCGGATATCGTCGGCTCGAGGAGATCACCTTCTCGAACCAACCGAGCTGGACCATTCAGGTCCCGCCGATCGAAGCTCTGATTCCGGGAGGGGCCGACGTTTCGTTCGAGTCAGCAAGCCGTCTCGTTACGGGGCCACATGTCGTAGTTGGAGTCGCGCCCGACGTGGCCGCGTTCGAACTTCGCGACCATCAGCTGACGCCCAGAAGACGGCGTCCGCCTCGGGCGTACCTGAGAGTGCCAGATGAACCGCCGAACGAGCTTCCGCACCACCTGAGCAGATCGGACTGGGAGCGGATGATTCCGCCGACTGAAGTTACGGATCGCTACGCGACCGATTTGCTCGAAGTTGCGGTGAAAGGCCGTGATCCGAAGGCGCTAGAGGACATCGCCGAGCAAGACGTTCTCGGCGAAATCAACCGGGTTCGCTCCTATTTCTTGCCCGGAGCGAGACCAGAAATCCTACGACGTGGGCAGTTGATTATCCGATCCGAGCGTGAGCTCGCCTGGCACTGGGCATCGATCTTTTGGCCCGATGGCTCGAGAGACGACATTGGAGCGTTCTTCACCCGTGCCGCTCTGATTGAAGCCATCGATCGTCGGACAGCAGCAAGACTGAGCTAGCAGCCATACGGGATCCTAACCCTGCTGGCCCGAGCTCAGCCCGATGCTTCCGGCGTGTCGCGGCGAGGCGACGTCCGTCGGGCACCCTCGGCTCAGGCAGGTTCCCGCTGGAGGTTGAGCGCCAGGAGCCGCTCGAGGATCCCGTCGTCGTCGAGGTCAGCTGGCCAGCCGTAAGGCGTCGAGAACGGCCCGATCGAGATCCGCATGGGCGTTGGCGAGCCACGTCGGGCGCTCGTTGTAGAGGTTGGTCAGGGTCCGCATTGCAAGCTCCTCGTTCGGCAGGCCGAGCGGGTTGAGCCAGCCATCGCGGAGCTCAAGGAGGCGCACGGCGCCAGCCGCGATCGCCTCGCGCTGCTCGTCGGTCGGCCGCGGGAAGGCGAACGTTTCGAACGTCGTCGTCGGGGTGTAGCGCGGGCGGGTTTCCAGCTGGGCTCCGGTTGCGAGAGCCCAGAGTTCGTGGACCCGCGAGTGCAGGATGCCGAACGTGTAGTCATCGTCACGGGCGAAGACGATGATCTGGCTATCGGGCAGGACCTGGGCCTCGAGCCAAACAAACAGCCGGTGCTTGGTGAGTCGGGGTGTGGCCAGGTACCGCGACAGTCCGGCGAAGGCATTCCGCATCCCCGAGCGCGGCTCGACGTGGAGCCACCAGCGCGCCGCATAGGCCTCGCGCTTGTTGTGGACCCGCTCCGGCCGGACAACACGGCGAACGAGCTCGAATGGCGCCTCGTAGAGGGCGGCCTCGGCCTCCGGCATCCCGACACCGAAGTCGATGATCCACATGTCTCGCGGTCGGCGAGTCAGATCGAGCCCGTTCGCCCAGGGCCGGACCACGTCCGCGTTCGATCGTCCGTCCGGGTTCGGCGTGGCCAGGAGAGCGACTGCGGTGGCCGCGTCGATCTCAAAAGGGCCTCCCTTCGTATCGCCCATGAACGCGATCCCGAGGTTCTCGGCCAACGGGCGGGCGCGAGTGAGGTCGAGTCCGCTCGTTAGGTCAGGGTTGATCGTCGCCACAAGACGACCATCGAGCTCCCGCTCCGTGTCTGATCCGTCGTCTTGCCCGACGAAGCTGATATGGACATTCGCGCCGGACAGGACCCAAGGATCGTCAGCGCGGGCGAAGAAGATGGCGCCAGTCTCCTGGATCCGCTGGAGGACCCGTCGGTTGGCGCCGCCGCGGATGCCTTGGGTGGCGAGGAGTCCCGCGCGACGGGTGCGACCTGCGGCGATCGCTGCCCGAGCCTTCTCGTGCCAATACGCGACGAAGTCAGCTTCGCGTGGCACACGGCCGTCGTAGACCCCGAATAACGTCTCAACATAGGCGTCGCCGAGCCCGGTCCGCAGGAGCTTGCCGCCCAGGAATGGTGGGTTCCCGACGATGAACTCGGCCGGCGGCCAGTCGGCCTCGCGCGGGCTCGCCGGATCGGAGACGTCGATCAGTGCGTCCTTCGTCGCGATGCTCTCCAGCGGACTGAGGACCGGATTGCGTCGGTAGGCGAAGCCGTGGTTGAGCATCCATTGGATCTCACCAATCCAGATCGTGACCCGGGCGAGTTCGGCGGCATACGGGTTGATCTCGATACCCAGGACGCCCTCGGGGCCGACGCCCGGGAACTGCTGCGGGATGCGCAGGACCAAGGAGCCCCATTGGATCGCCTCGAGCTCGAGGTCTTTGAGCGCCTGGAGGGCGATGTACAGGAAGTTGCCCGAGCCGCAGGCCGGATCGAGGATCCGGACAGCTCGAAGGCGATCGAGGAACGCCCCGAACAGGCGCAACGCCTCGGGATCCGGTCCCTTCTTCTTGCCCGCATCGCGGCGCAGGGTCAGCTCTGTGACCCGGATCTGCATCGCCGCAAACTCTCGGCGTAGCGGTCGGATGACCACGGGCTCGACGAGGCGCCAGATGTCATCCCGACTCGTGTAATGGGCGCCGAGCTGGGTCCGCTGTTTTGGGTCCAGTCCCCGCTCGAACAGGGTCCCGAAGATCGCCGGCTCGATCCGGCCCCAATCCAGGTGTCCCACCTCGACGAGCGTCCCGATCTCGGGTGTCGTGAGCGTGAGCACCTCCGCTGAGTCGAACAGGCCGCCGTTGAACCAGTCGATCCGCTCGACCCCGAACATCCCGCCACCGGACGCCATCGTTCCGAACAGTTGGCCAAGTGCGCTCGCGAAATCAGCCGGCTTCGCACGGGTCGCGTCGGCGAGGCGGCTGAGGAGGCCCTTGGGCAGGAGCCCGGTGTCCTCAGCGAATAGGCAGAACAGAAGCTTGTCGAGGAAGTGAGCGACTGCCTGCGGCTCGTGGCCGCGGGCCTGGAGTGCGCCGGCTAGCTCCGCGAAGTGTCGGGCGGCTGCTTCGGTGAGCTGAGCACGGTCGAATAGCGGCCGGAGCGCCTCCGGTTCGTCGAACACGGCTCGGAGGATCCGCAGGGCTTCGGAGGGGTCCGCCGCGGCCAGATCGTCGAGGGTAACGACGTAGAGCTTGGGGCTGAGGTTGGTGAAGTTCGTCCGGACCTCAATCCGGTCGAGATCGGACACGACCAGGAGCGGCGGGTTCTCCAGGGCGTCCTTGTAGTCGACGAGCTGGCGATAGGCCGCCTTGAGGTCCTTGCGCTTGCCCTTGTACTCCCACGCGAACCGTTCCCGCTTCCAGACGTCCGCGAAGCCGTCGTGACCATCGAGCTTCTCGGCGCCCTTCTCGAACGCGTACCACGCCCCCGTAGGGTCGGCGTCCGATGGGGTGGGCTCCCCGAGCATCCGGCAGATGTCGCCGAAATGGGACTGGGCTGATGCCCGCTCGCCAGTCGTCACGCCGCGCCACTTCGCGGCGAACTCGGAGGGGTTCATCGGAACGTCAGGTCGAGGGTCCCCATGCCGGCGAGGATAGCCGCTGCAAGGTCGTCCCGATCACCCCATGCGCGATGCGGACATCGTGGCTGGCGTCGTCGCTCAGGCCGGGTGAAACTCGTCGCGGTCGATGGGCGAACCGAGTCTTGCCGCAACAAGGTCGAGCACTTCGCCCGGGCGGGGATGTCGGTTGAGGGCCGCCTTCGAGAAGCGCAGCTCGCCATCGAGGGTCACTTCGAACCGGCCGCCGCCGCTCGGCAACACCGTCGCGCGGGCGATCCGCGGCGCCCACGCGTTGAGGAGCTCAGTCACCAAACCGGTGGCTCGCTCGGTGTAGTTTCAGACGACGCAGAACTCGACCTCGAGATTGTGCGATCGGTCTGTCGGCTCAGCCTTCATGGCCGTACCTTACGCCGCGAGGCCTGCGGGTGCCGAACACCCACACGAGCCGCGCATCGTGACAGCCCTGGAATCGGCCGGGGCCGTGGGTCAGTCGGCCGGCATCGCTGGCTCGGCGGACCGGCGTCGTCGTCGCCACGGCGTCTTGGACGACAGACGACCGAGCGATTCGATGGAGAGGCTGGCCTTGACCTCGGCGCGCGCCTGGGCGGCAACGCACCACAGATCGCCCCACGTCCGAGCCCCCATCAGCGGCAAGGTGGCGATGATGATGCTGAGACCGCCGAACCACAGCACGGGCAGGGCCAGCATCGCCGACATCGGAACGGTCCAGCGGCGGTCCGTGCGGGCTCCCCAGACCACCAGAACCAGGGCCATCGGGGAGCGGACAATGAACGGAACCGGCACTGCTGCCCAGGTGCCATCACTTGCGCCGGTGTTCGACGCGAGGACCTGGGGCCAGCGGAGCCAAGCCGCGGGCTCGATAGCCGCCGAGACCGCGACCACCACCGCCGTCGCGGCCATCGCCACGGCCAGCGAACGCCATTCCCGACGGAGGACGAACCAGAGCAGCCCCAGTCCCGGCGTGACTTTGGTCAGCAGGACGAAGGACCAGGCCGCGGGCCAGCGGAACCCGACGACGATAGCCACTCCAATCAGCAGCTCGATGTTGCCGCCCACCACCTCGGTGAACACCAACGCGAGCCCGAGCAGGAAGAGGCGCGGCCCGGTCAGATAGGCAAGAGCGACGAGTGGGAAGAGGGCCCACACGGCAACGAAGCCCGGCCACGACAGGAGCCGCAGCGGCCAGAGCAGCTGGAGAAAGGCCGGCGAGTAGAGGTACGCGTCGGGGTGGCCGACGGACGCGATGGCATACGGGTCCGAGCCACCCAGCGCCACCCAGTAGGCGTGGGCCTCCATGGCCGTGCCGGGCCACCGGCCATAGGGCGCGCACCAGGCAACGATGACAAGCCAGGTGATCGTGGCGGCGATCAAGCCGAGGGCGCAGCTGACTGGCACGCGACGGCCGACGAGGGTGATCGAACGCTCGTTGGCGCTGTTCAGGATCGCTCCTCGTTCCGACTCTCCGCCCAGGCGGCGCATGCTAGCACTGGGTCCGAGTGGCGGGAACAGACGGTCGGCTCCAAGCAGGCAGGTTGCCGAGGAATACCCGTGCGCCAGCGGCGGGAACATGAGTCACGAGACTGGCAAGCCCGAGCCGCCAGAGGCTGTGGGCGGCCGATGTCAAAGAGAGCGCCACTCATCCCGCGATGGACGCACCGTTAGAGTTTCCTGCCTGCGCGCCTCGCAAGACCCGCGCCATTCCCGCACGAGGTGGTCATCGTGTCAGACGATCCGCGGCCCGGCGGGCAACATAGACGACGTTGCCATCATCGGCACTCGCTGGAACGCCGGTGTAGTCGCCTTCGATTGCGACATCGGCAAAGCCCGCGTCCTCGAGCATCAGGACCAACTCTTGGGCGAAGTAGAGGTTGATCGCCAGGCGGTGCTCCTCTTGAGTGACGACCGTGCCGTCATGCCACAACCGCACGCGCGTCTCGAAGGTCATGCGTTGGCCGAGCGGGTCGAAGGCGGCCAGGCGATCGATGGTCTCGAGCTCGTCGCCATCACCGGTCGCGCGCCGCCCGCCGTCGGCCGGCCAGGCGCGCGGGATGTCCGCCCGCTGACCGGGCAACCAGCGTTGCCAGCGGACCTGGTCCGCGGCGGAGTAGGGCAGCTCATGGCTGAACACGAACGTGCCGCCGGGCAGGAGCTGATCGAACACCCGTCGGAACGCCAGTCGGTCCTGTGCCCGGGTCGCGCCCAGCCCGACCACCCCGCAGGCGAAGATCGTTCGATAACGGCGGGGAAGATTGAGCTCGTGGAGCGCCTGCGCCTGAAGCGTCGGCACGAGCCCCTGGGCCGCCGCCAGCTCGGCCGCCTGGGCTAGCATGTCGGGCGAGAGATCGACCCCGTCAACGTCGAGCCCGGCGGCCAGCAGGGGCAGCAACAAGCGACCCGCCCCGCAGCCCAGGTCGAGGGCGGGTTGACCCGAGCGCTCGATCGCTGCTTGGTAGTAGGCGAGCTCGGCGGGTTCCGCGACGATGAACTCGGCCCACCAGCGGGCCATCAGCCCGTAGTGCCAGGTGTGTGGCGTCTGGTCCATAGCTGCCTCTAAGGAACGTCGAATCTCGGGACACGATAGGCGCCCAGAGATCATCGCTTCAGATGGGGTGGAGCGCTCGGCACGATCCAGTCTCGTCGGCACCAAGTTGTGAGCGTCGCTCATGCAGCGTGCTACAGGTCCACAACCGCTGGGTCAAGAGGCGGGAGCGGCCAATCCTTCTACGCTTGCGCCCTTGACCAGAACCCAGGCGATGATGGCCGTTTCTCCAGCTGCCTCCAGAATGAGGGCGGCTTGGCTCACGGCCTGCCCGTAGCTCGGCAGCAGCAACAACACGAGACTATTGGCCAGATAGGCGAAGAGCTCTCGTCAACCTGCGTGGAAACTCCCTTCCGGGGTGATGTGATCAGGCGCTTCCGCCTCCTCTCGTGGTGGCCGTCTGACGAGGATCCCGTCGTCGAACCGCTCGCCGGCGAGGACGAGGCTCATGACCGTCGCCCCGCCGTTCAAGGTCCGCCAGCGGGTGGCCAGGCG
>PLZO01000093.1 GCA_003152165.1 Chloroflexota bacterium | reverse complement strand
CAGCTGAGCTCTTGATCGAGCTGGCGGCACGGGACCTGCCATTCGATTTCGAGTGAGTCATTAACAGGCCGTCCGCACAGGTCACGAGGATGCAGCTCGAGGGCTTGGGCACGGTGAACACGACCCGCGCCTCCGCCTGGGTGGCGAGGCCCCCACCGGCTCGAGGGAGATGTGCTTCGAGCACCGCACGATGAGCGTTCCGGGTGGGCAGCGCCGCGGCGAGACGAAGAAGGCAACTGCGGGAGGACGCACGTGGACGCATTCGTCGGACTCGACTGGGGCGAGCAGCACCACCAGGTCCACGCCCTCGACGCCGGGGGCAGGACGACGCTCGAGGTTCGCGTCGCCCACGACGGGGCTGGGCTCGAACAACTCAGGCAGGCCCTCGCTGAGCTCGGTGATCCGGCCGGGGTCGGCATCGCCATCGAGCGACGGGAGGGCCTGCTCGTCGAGCATCTCCTCGCCTGGGGGTACCCTGTCTACCCGGTGAACCCCAAGGTCGCGGCCCGCGCCCGCGAGGGGTACTGCGCGGCCCCGGTCAAGAGCGACGCGCTCGACGCGTTCTGCCTCGCGGACCTCCTGCGCCGCCAAGTCGACACCTGGCGGCCGCTCCGCCGCCCCAGCGAGACGCTGGCGGAGCTCGCGGCCCTCGTCCGCGACCGGGAGCGCTTCGTCGTCGAGCACCGCCGGCTCCAGCACCAACTCCGGGCGACCCTCGAGACGTACCACCCGGCGATGACCCACCTCTTCAGCTCGATCGACCGCTCGATCACGCTCGTCTTCCTGCGCCGGTTCCCGACCCCCGCGGCCGCGACCCGGCTCACCGAGCACCGGCTGGGGCTGTTCCTGCGGCGCGCGGGCTACACGGGGCGGACGGCGCCGGCGGTCCTGCTCGGACGGATCCGCGAGTATCCGGCGACGCCGAGCGCCGGGACGGACCGCGCTCGCCTCCGCGGTGCGCTCGCCCTTGCGGACCTCCTCGGAGGTGGGCCCGGCGCTGCTGATGGCGAGTTGATTGATCCGGCGCGAGGACGACGTGCTGTTACACCACATCCCGGGACTTGACCCGAGGGCGACCGGCCAGGCCCTAGATTTCGTGCTCAGCGGTCGGATCACCGGTTCCGGAGCCAGAGCCGGAGGCGGCTTGTCGACCTTCCCGCCCTGGGAATGCTCATGCAGCGAGCGCGCGGCGACGTAACGCGCGCCACAATCGAGGATCGCCGGGCACGCCCACCGAACGCGCCACGGGCAACGGCTCGGCTATACTCGGTCGCGCTGTCCAGACTGCATAAAACCTATTCGTCCGTGAGCCGGCGCGTCGTGGCTCAGGCCGGCCATCCCGGAGGTGTCACGTGACCCAGGCCACGCCTCACGCCCCGAACCGACTCGCCGGCTCCCGTCCGGTTCCGGATCTCCTGACCCAGATCCCCGGTCCAAGGGCGAAGGCCCACATCGCCTTCGATGAGACATGGACATCGCCCAGCCTGCCCCGTGCGTATCCGATCGTGCCGGTTCGCGGCGATGGGCTCGTGGTCGAGGATATCGACGGCAACCTGTTCCTTGATTTCGCAGCCGGGATCGCGGTCACCTCGACCGGCCACAGCCATCCCCAGGTCGTGGCTGCAATCAAGGAGCAGGCCGCCCAGCTGATCCATTTCTCGGCGTCCGACTTCTACCTGCCCATCTATTCGGAGGTGTGCGAGCGGCTGGCTCGCCTCGCTCCATTCGATGGGCCGGCTCGGGTCTACCTCGGCAACTCCGGGACCGAGGTCGTCGAGGCGTCGATCAAGCTCGCTCGTCAGGCGACCCATCGGCCATACGTGGTCGCCTTCCTGGGTGCGTTCCACGGTCGGACGTACGGCTCGGTCAGCCTGACGGCGTCAAAGGCGAAGTACCACGCCGGCTTCGGGCCACTGCTGCCGGGCGTGTTCCACGCCCCATACGGCAAGGTTGCCGACCTGCGCTGGTTCGACGACGTCCTCTTCGACAAGCTGGCCCCCGCGGACGAGGTGGCGGCAATCATCGTCGAGCCGATCCAGGGTGAGGGTGGCTACATCGTGCCCGAGGATGGCTTCCTGGAGGGTCTTCGGGCGATCTGCGACCGACACGGGATCCTCCTGATTGCCGACGAGATCCAGTCGGGCGCAGGGCGGACCGGCCGGATGTGGGCCGTGCAGCACTGGGGCGTGAAGCCGGACGTCCTGCTATCGGCGAAGGGGATTGCCAGCGGGATGCCGCTGGCCGCGCTGATCGCCAAGGCGCCGATCCTGGAGGCCTGGGGACGCGGCGCGCACGGATCCACGTACGGCGGCAACCCGGTCGCCTGTGCCGCAGCCCTGGCCACGATTGACCTCCTTGAGGGCGGCCTGATCGCGAATGCGGCCGAGCGAGGTGAGCAGGCGCTCGATGGCCTGCGCCGGCTGATGGGTCGCTGCCCCAAGCTCGTTCGCGACGTCCGCGGCAAGGGCCTGATGCTGGGCGTCGAGTTCGACACGCCGGACCACGCCGAGGAGGTCCAATGGGCGGCGTTCGTGCGCGGCCTGCTCGTCCTGGAGTGCGGCAGGTCCAGCGTCCGGATGTCGCCGGCGCTGACCGTCAGCGAGGCCGAGGTCGCCACCGCCCTGCGGATCTTCGGCGAAGCGGTCGTGGCCGTGGCCGGCGATCATGGCGAAATCCTCGAGACGGCGACGGCGGCCGGTGCGATCACCGGCGTCGAGGCCGCCGGCTAGGATCGCCCGCCGAGGCAGATGACGAGCACCTCGAAGGTCGCCACGATGCATGACGCGATTGCCGCGATCGTGCGCGACGGTGACACCGTTGCCATCGAGGGCTTCACCCACCTGATTAGCTTCGCGGCCGGTCACGAGATCATCCGCCAGGGCCGGCGCGACCTGGTCCTGGCCCGGATGACCCCCGACGTGATCTACGATCAGATGGTCGCGGCGGGCGTCGCCCGCAAGCTGATCTTCAGCTGGCTGGGTAATCCCGGGGTCGGCGGACTGAACGCGATCCGGCGGGTGACCGAGGGCGGGCAGCCCAGCCTTGAGCTCGAGGAATACAGCCATTTCGGTATGGTCGCCCGCTACACCGCCGGCGCCGCCAACCTGCCGTTCTTCCCGCTCCGGAGTTACTTCGAGACGGACCTGCCGATCGTCAATCCACTGATTCGGCCGATCGAGTCGCCGTACGGAGACGGCACGGTCTACGCGGTGCCGCCGCTCAAGCCCGACGTCACGATCGTCCATGCCCAACGCGCCGACACGAATGGCGACACGCAGGCCTGGGGCCTGCTCGGCTGTCAGAAGGAGGCCGCCTTCGCAGCCGAGCGGGTGATCGTGGTTGTGGAGGAGCTCGTCGATGAAGCGCTGATCCGGGCCGACCCCAACCGGACGATCATCCCGGGCCTGATCGTGGACGCGGTCGTGGTCGAACCATGGGGCGCCCATCCTTCGTACGTACAGGGCACCTACGACCGCGACAACCGCTTCTATCGCGATTGGGATCCAATCAGTCGTGATTCGGCGGCGACCGACGCCTGGCTGGCCGACTGGGTCCACGGGCTGGCCAGCCGCGCAGAGTACATCGAGAAGCTTGGTGCCGAGCGGCTGGCCCAGCTCAAGCCGAGCGCTCCGGCCCCGTCCGGCTCGGTCGACTACGGTGAGTACCGATGAACCCTGAGGCGAACTCCGGCGCCGTGCCGGTCGCATTCACGAAGTCCGAGATGATGATCGTCGCGGCCGCCCGGGAGCTGGCCGGCCAGCATGTCTGCTTTGTGGGGGTGGGCCTGCCGAACGTCGCTGTCAACCTCGCCAAGCGAACCGTGGCGCCGGACCTGGAGCTGGTCTACGAGGCCGGCGTCTTCGGCGCCCGCCCGGCACGGCTGCCGCTGTCGATCGGCGATCCGACCATCGTCAGCGGGGCGACAGCGGCGATGAGCATGTTCGAATTGTTCGCCTTCTACCTGCAGGGCGGCCGGATCGATGTCGGCTTCCTGGGGGCCGCCCAGATCGACCGCTTCGGCAACATCAACACGACCGTGATCGGCGACTACGCCAGCCCCACGACCCGGCTCCCCGGTTCGGGCGGAGCGTGCGAGATCGCGATCAATGCCCGCCAGATCTTCGTGATCATGCGCCAGACCCGGCGCTCGTTCGTGGAGCGGATCGACTTTCGGACGTCGCCGGGCAACCTGGGCGGCGCCGCGAATGCCGACAGGATCCGGCGCGAGCAGGGCTGGCTCGGGCGGGGACCGTCGGTGGTCGTGACCGACCTCGGGATCTACCACTTCGACGAGAGTGGCGAGATGCGTCTCGACTCACTCCATCCGGGGGCCTCCCTGGAGGCCGTCCGGGACACGATTGGTTGGCAGCCGCAGATCAGCCCGGAGCTGGCCGTGACGCCCGAGCCTTCGCCGGCCGAGCTCGCATTGATGCGCCTGGAGCTCGATCCGGGCGGGGTCTTCACCCAATAGGGGGCCTTCGCCCGGGCGCGGGAGCCCATCTCGGGCTGGGGCGTACGTGGCCCCCGGGGCGCCCGTCGGTCCAAGGCACAGCCGGTGTCGACCAACAGGCCTTGCGGCCTCCGAGTGGCCCCCGGTCCGACCCCGTTTCTGCCGGAATATCAATCCCCGTGTTGGTATGGAAGAAGCACCGGTCCAGGTCGGGGTGCGCCGATGAGCTGGTCATCGGATCCAGGCTCGACCCCGCATGAATTGGATAACCTGCCCGCTTCGCGCGGTCCAGGGTGAATCGAACCGCGACCCCGTTGATTCCGTAGCAACGCGGGGACCGATATTCCCGAAATAATTTGGCCGGCCGTGCGGGGCGGGTGGCTCAGCCGCCCTGCTCGATGAACGAGATGATCACGTCAAGGTCGTCGCTGCCCATCACGCTCTGGTACTTGGCCCGTACGATCCCGTTGCCATCCACGACGAAGACCCAGGGCATCGACGTCGGCCCCCAGGAAGCTCCGCCAATCCCCCAGGTGTCGGCCACGTCGGTCCTCGGGGTCCTGGGAACCGGCGCTGGCGGGATCAAGGAGTGTATTCATGAGCTTGATTGTCGCGTCCATTGGCTTCGAGCCGGAAGTGACGAACGGCCCGTAACGTCCGGGCCGGGCGTCACAGGTCACGCTTCAGGACCGCCCTGGAGCGGCCGTCGCCGGCGGCACAGGCGGTGGTGCCCGCACGCCACACTAGTGGCCCCGTCGATGGCGTGATCTGCAGCTATCGGCTATCCTGCGGCCCATCGGGCCAACCCCCAGCACGGGAAACGACAACCGAAGATCGCCGCCTCACGGCAGTCCGCTGTCGTTCTCCAGCCCGCACACCCATCCCTTCCTGCCCGTAGGCGGCTCAGCCCATCGCCATCGCGTGCCTGCGATGTCCTGGTAGGAAGGAGCCTGTTGAGCCAGAAGCGCGCGCGCCTCAGGGCGCTGGCCTCGCTCGGCCTGTCCATCGTCCTTTTCGGGGCCCTCGTCCCCGCGACCTCGGCCGCGTCGATCGAGGCATCTGCTCCCATCGCAGCCTCGGCCGCGAACAACCCAGCGACCAGCCCTCCGGCCGCGACCGTGCTCGCCGGTACGGCCGACATGATCAGCCTGTCATCCAGGGACCGACCGCCCGCCCCCTCGGCCACGGCCGCCGCCCCCGTCACGGCCGCCCCCGTCACGGCCGCCGCCGTCTCAGCCACAGTCGCCGTCTCAGCGACGGTCGCCGCCTCGACCCGGGTGATCGCCCTGGCCGAGACCCACCTCGGCGCGCGCTACGAGTACGGAGCCACCGGCCCACGTACGTTCGACTGCTCGGGCCTCGTCTATCGCGTCTTCGAGGATGCCGCCCTTGGTCGGAAGATCGACCGTCTGCAAAACGCCGCTGCCATGTATGCCCACTTCCGGGCCCTGCACATGGTCTCGACCCGGAACCCACAGCCCGGTGACCTGGTGATCTTTGGTGGCGGCAGCCACGTCGGGATCTATATCGGGGCGGGCCGGGTGGTCAACGCGCTGGTCACCGGCGTAGCGATCACCCGGATCAGTGCCGTCTATCCGAAGTTCACAACGTACGTCCATCTGGGCCTGACGAAACTTCGGCTACCGGCCAGGACCGCCATCACCGTCGTGCATCGCGTAACGGCTCCCAAGGTGATCACGACGGTCCGTACCATCGTCCCGTTATCCTTTCGAGCCGCTCCGTCGACGGCTGCTCGCCGCTTCCTCGTCCTGCGGCCGGGCGTTCGCCTGTCCGTCATCGCGATCTCTCGCGGCCCGCATCACGTCCGCTGGTTCCGGGTCATCGCTCCGGGCGGCAGGATCGGCTGGGTCGACGCGGCCTACGCCCGCTGACTAACGCACTCCACGGGATCCGCGGATCCTGCGACACCCCCAGTGGGCCCGGATGACAGCGTCCGGGCCTCGTCGCGTCCGCCGTCGGGCCGGCCTCGTCGGGGCCCGGGCCGACTGACCGCCCGTACAATCTCGCGGTGACATCCACCTCGCCCCTTCCGTCATGACCGGCCGTGTCTTCCAGCGAGCGGCAAGCGCCCCGCTTGTTGCCGTCCGGGCCGAGGGCTCGACGATCTGGGATGCCACCGGCCGGCCCTATCTCGACGCTGCCGGTGGGGCGGTCGTCGTTGGGGTCGGTCACGGTCGACGCTCGATTGCCGAGGTCATGGCCGATCAGGCCGGCCGGCTGGCCTATGCCCACGGCAGTGCCTTCACGACCGAAGTCCTCGAGGCATATGCCGTGGAGATCGGGCGCCATCTGCCCCAGGACGACCCCGCGATCTACCCGGTGTCCGGTGGGTCAGAGGCGATCGAGACGGCGCTCAAGCTTGTCCGGGCCTATCACCTCGCCCGGGGCGAGGTGAACCGCTGGGTTGTCTTTGCCCGCTGGGGGAGCTACCACGGCAATACCCTGGGCGCGCTCGACCTGTCCGGGCGCAAGCCGCTCCGTCGGCCCTACGAGGGTTGGCTGGGCCGCTTCCGCCACCTGTCGGCGGCCTATCCCTACCGCGCCGGCGAGCCGGGAGCCAACGCGCTGGGTACGGCCGAAGAGCTGGCCGCGGAGCTCGAACGGGCGATCGAGTCGGCCGATCCGGGCAGCGTCGCCGCGTTTGTGGCCGAGCCAATCGTCGGGGCAACACTCGCTGCGGCCGTGCCCCCGGACGGCTACTGGCCGGCGGTTGCCGAGATCTGCCGGCGTCGCGGCGTGCTACTTGTCGCCGACGAGGTGATGACCGGCTTCGGGCGGACCGGCCGCTGGTTCGGCGTCGATCATTGGGGCGTGCGGCCGGATATCCTCGTCGCCGCCAAGGGTGCGACGTCAGGCTACTGGCCGTATGGCTTCGTGTCGGCGGCCGGCCCGATCGCGGAGACCGTGCTGGGTGCCGGCCCGTTCGTCCACGGGTTCACCTACAGTCACTCGGTCGTCGGCGCGGCGGTGGCCCGCGAGGTTCTCCGAATCCTTGAGACCGAGAACCTGGTCGAGGCCTCGGCAGCCAAGGGCGAACGGCTGAAGGCGCTTCTGTCGAGCCGGATCGGCGATCACCCCAACGTCGGCGAGATCCGCGGTCGGGGGCTGATGGTGGGCATCGAGCTCGTCGCCGACCGCGTTAGCCGGGCGCCATTCCCGCGCTCGGCACGCATCACCGAGGGGATCGTGGTCGCCGCCCGGCGGGCTGGGCTACTCGTCTATTCAGGCACGGGCAATGCCGATGGCATCGACGGGGACCTGATCCTCCTTGGGCCCCCGTTCGTGGTGACCGACAACGAGCTGGTCCGGATCAGCGAGACCCTGGCGACGGTGATCAGCGAGGTCGGACGGACCGTACCAGGATCAGCAGCCCGAGGCTGAGCAGCAGCAGCGGGAACACGACGACGTCGAGGCCGGGCGCACCCGGCACGAGGGCCGAGGCAATATCGGCGCCGCCGCTCAGCGCGAGCAAGCCACCCAGGAGCGCCTGCCAGCCAACGCCGCCGTGGCCGGCCCACCGGGCGATCGCGACCAGGAGCAGGCCGAGTCCAAGGAACAGGACTGTCCAACCCGGCGCGTCGCGGAGCACGCCTAGATCGATCAGGAACCCCGGCCCTGAGATCGCCAGCACGAATATCCCAGGGTAGAGGCCCCAGCGGCCGCGGTTGGTGACCCAGGCAATCAGGAAGGCAAGCCCGACGGCAACCCCCAGCGCCGGCCCGGCGACGTGGAAGCCGGGCAAGAGCTCGCCAAGCAGCAGCAGCCCGCCGAACAGGACAAGGACGAGTCCGATCCAGGGCAGGCCCGGTCGACGATCGGAGCGACTCCAGGTCCAGCCGCGGACGACGCCCGCCCCCGAACGGGGCCGGTAGCGGTTCGGGTCGTCCGGCTGAAACGACTCGCTCATCCGACCGCACCGCCGAGCGTCGGGCCGGAGCCAAGCGTCGGATCGGGATCCTCGACATGGTCGAAGCCCAGCCGATCGGCGAAGCGCTGGAGGGGCCCGGGCGCCCACCAGTTCCAGTGGCCGAGCAGGCGCATCGTGGCCGGCACCAGCAGGACTCGCACGATCGTGGCGTCGAGCAGGACGGCGATGGCCATTCCGACCCCGATTGCCTTGATCGTGATCGTGTCCGCCAGGGCGAACGAAGCGAAGACGCTGACCATGATCAGGGCCGCTCCGGTGATCACGCCCGCGGTCCGGGCCAGGCCCTCGGCCACCGCGGCCGTATTGTCGCGGGTCCGCCGATAGGCCTCCTGAATCCGCGACAACAGCAGGACCTCGTAATCCATCGACAATCCAAAGATCACGCTGAACATGATGATCGGGTTGCCCGCGATCGTGTACGGCAGCGGGGTGAAATGAAGGATATTGCTGAGGTTGCCGTCCTGGAAGATCCAGACCAGGGCGCCGAAGCTGGCGCTGATCGACAGCAGGGTCATCACCACGGCCTTCAGCGGGATCGCCAACGAGCCGAACAGGAGGAACAGCACGATCGCGCTGGCGATCAGGGTCAGCCCGATCGCGAAGGGCATCCGCTCGCCCTGGGCGACGAGGAAGTCATGGCCGATCGCCGATTCGCCACCGACCTGGGTCGTGATCCCGTTCGCCACCGAGATCGCCCGGATCGTCGGGACCATCGAGGTTGCCTGCGGTGAGGCCGGGTCGAGGCGGCTGATCGCGTTGAGCCGGACCGTAGTGCCCCGGACGTAAGCTTGCTGGAGCGCCGTGATCGTGGCTTCGACCTGGGCCGGGCGGCTGGCGGCCGGCAGCCCGTAGAGCTGGCTCACCTGGTCGGGGGTCAGGACCGCCCCAGTCGTGGGATCGGTCAGCGAATATGGGCTCTCGACCCGGGTGACGCCGTCGAGCCCCGCCAGCTGCGCCGCGTAGTCCGCCAGGGCCGTCGCGTTCGCGGCCGAGGTGGGATCGCCCTGGACCGTTGCGAGCACGATGATCGGGGTGGTCTCGCCCGTGGCGAACTCGGTCTGCAGCGCTATATAGGCATCACGGCTCTCCATCCCGGCTGGATAGATCGAGGCATCCGGCACACCCTGGACCAGCCGGAAGAACGGGGATCCGACCAGGAGCAGGAAAGCGAGCACCGGGACGAGGACGTACAAGGGCCGGCGCATGACGACCCGCGCCACGCGCTCCCAGCGATGTCCGGACCCTGCGTTCGGTCGCCAGCCGAGCCGGCGGAAGAGTCCGCCCAGGCTGAGCGAGTTGACTCGATGTCCGAGCATCCCGAGGGTGGCCGGCAGGAAGGTCAAGGCGTAGACCAGCGTGCCGATCACGACGAGCGAGCCGGCGACGCCGATCGAGCTGATCGCGCTCGACTTGAACAGGAGCAGGCCGGACAGGCCGATGGCCACGGCGAAGCCCGAGAAGGCAACGGCCTTGCCGCTGGTTGCCATGGCCTTCTCGACCGCCTCGCCGGGAGTCCGGCCCCGGGCCAGCTCTTCGCGGAAGCGGCTGACCATGAACAGCGAGTAGTCGATCGAAAGGGCCAGGCCGAGCATGGTCGCGATGTTGATCACGTAGACGCTCATCTCGATCTGTCGGCTGACGAAGTAGATCAGGCCGAGCGTGGTCGGGATGGCCAGGCCGGCCACGAGGAGAGGCATCGCCGCCGCGATCAGCGAGGCGAAGACGAGGACCAGGATGAACGCCACGATCGGCAGCGAGACCGTCTCGGCCCGGGCGAGGTCCTGCTCGGACAGGACCGCTGCGTCCTTCGTGATCGGTCCGTAACCGGTCAGCTGATAGCTGAAGCCGGCCGGCGCGCTGAGCTTGGCCCGGATCCCCGACACCAGGTCAACCGACTGCTCATCGGTGGCATTGAGCTGGATGACGACGTAGGTCGCAGTCCCGGCCGTGCTGATGAATCGGGCGTCCTTCGTCTGGGCGTACCCCACGATCCCACTCACGTCCGGATCCCCGGCCAGCGGTGCGACGGTCTGCGCGATCGCCGCCTGGAAGGCAGGCGAGGTGGCATTGATCGTCGTCGACGATCGGAAGAGGGCAATGATGCTGCTCTTGCCGCCGCCGAACTCGGAAGCCAGACGCTCGTCGACCTGGGCCGACTGGGAGGTCGTGTCGAGCCAGCCGCCAGAGCTCAGGTGACTCGACGCATTCACGCCAAAGAAGGCCATCGCCAGGGCAAAAGCCAGCGCGCCGATGACGAACGGGCGGCGGAACCGGTAGACGAACGCTCCCCAGCGGCTGAACATTGGACGACCTTTCCTGGAGGAGCCGCGCCGTCGAGGCGGGTCGGGCCTGGGACTTCGTTTGGCAGAGTCCAACTTTAGGGAACCTTCATTCTCCTTGTCAAGAGTCGCCGATCCGGATCCGCTTGATGGGTAGAGATCAACCGAGTATGATCAGAGAGCGAACGTTCGCTTTGTGATGGAGGACTCGGTCCGCACATGCCCCGCGTCAGCGTCGCCCACGAGCAGGAGATCCGGACCCGGATCAGCGTTGCCGCTTTCAAGGTGTTTACCGAGCTCGGCTTCCACCGGGCAACCGTCCAGGACATCGTCCGGGAGAGCGGGCTGTCGGTCGGCGCGATCTACACCTACTTCTCGGGCAAGGACGAGCTCTTCCTGGCGACCTGCGATTTGTCGACAGGGCAGGGGATCGGCGAGCTCGCCGACCGGCTGACTCGCGCCGGCAGCCTGGCCGAACGTCTCGCGATTGGGCTCGGATTCTTCTTTGACTCGATCGAGGCGGTCGACGGCCAGGCGGGCATGTCGACCTTCCTGGTCCAGGCCTGGGCCGTGGCCGACCAGGAACCTGGCGTCCGGGAGCTGCTCGTCCGCCGTCGGGAGCAGCTCGTGACTGTGACCGGCATGCTGATTCGGCAGGGCATTGCCCAGGGCGACCTGCCGACGTGGCTCGATGTCGACGCCGTCTCCGGCGGGATCTCGGCGATGCTCGATGGGCTCCTCCTCATGCGGGTGGAAGAGGGCAATGCCTATCGCCGGGCCAACGCCGAGCGTCGGGCTCGTTCGGTGACCGAGCTGCTGCTCGCGGCAGCGTCGACGCCAACGCGACCCACCCTCCCGGTGGTGGCTCCGCAGCCGGTCAGCCAGCCCTCGATCGCGTCGAAGGGCATCGCCGGCCTCAGCTAGACTCCGGGCCATGCCGTCCCAGGATGCCATCCCCGCTCCGGGACCCGCGCCCGCTGGACCCGCGCCGGCTGGTTACGTCCAGACGGTCAGTGGCCGCATCCCGGCCGCCGATCTCGGCTTCGTGCTCCCGCACGAACACACAGGGATCCAGCTCTGGCAAATCCCGAATCGGTGGGATTACTGGGAGCTCACCCCAGACGACTCGATCGTGTTGCCCGAGCTGGTTGCCTACCGAGCGGCCGGCGGTGCCACTCTGGTCGACCTGACCCTGGCCGGGGTTGGCCGCGATCCGCTTCGGCTGCGCCGGTACGCTGAAGCCAGCGGTCTGCACATCGTCATGGGGGCCGGCTGGTACAGGACGGCTTACTACCCGGTCGAGGCGCGGATCGACCGGCGCTCGGTCGACGATCTCGCCGACGAGCTTATGGCCGAGATCGAGACCGGCGTCGACGGCAGCGGCATTCGGCCTGGCATCATCGGCGAGATCGGGACCGACAAGCCGTGGCTGACGGCCCTCGAGGAACGAGTCCACCGCGCTGCCGGCCGAGCCGCTCGACAAACCGGCCTGGCGATCACGACCCACTCGGTGATGTCGCCCGTTGGCCTCGCCCAGTTGCGTGTCTTCGAGGAGGAGGGTGTCGATCCGGCCCGGGTCGTAATCGGCCACGCCGACTCGTATCCCTCGCTGGAGCACTACCTCGAGATCATCCGGCGCGGGGCGAACCTCGAGTTCGACTTTCTTGGGATGAGCTTCACGCCGATGGAGCGCACTGGCGAGCCGCGCATCGTCGACCTGGCCCGCGAGCTGATCGAGCGCGGCCACGCCGACCGCTTGTTGCTCAGCCAGGATGTCTGCCACAACAGCCAGCTCAAGGCCTATGGCGGCAACGGCTACATCCACCTGTTCGAGGCGTTCCTGCCTCAGCTCCGGGCCGCCGGGGTCCCGGACGCTGCAATCCACCAGATGACGGTTATCAACCCAGCCCGGATCCTCGCCACGTAGCGGGCGAGATGCGGCTAGTCGGCCCCGGAGTGGCCGGGCCCGGGTCGTGGGTCGGGCCCGGGTGGCCGCGAGGGGGCCGGGCCGGAGTCGTGGGTCGTGGGTCGGGCGGGAGCCCGCGGCGCGCAAACCACAGTAGTCCGGATCCGGATTGTGGGCCGTGAGCGGCTCCGACGCCCCAGGTCCGCGTGATGGCGCCGCCCGCCGGGCTGACAGAACCGCGTAGTGCGTGCCGGCAGGCATCGGCGGACAGTACAGACGCGGCAGCACTGACCCGGCCAAACTGCTTGTCGATGACCCCCTTCGCACGGGTTGGCGTGTGCCACCCGAGCTGTCGCGGGGGCCGGGCTACCCTGCCCCAATGAGGAAGCCGAACCCCAGTCGGCTACCTCCCGAGCGAGGGTGTCGACAGGACCAACGTCTTCCACCTCCCCGTGCGAACGGTGTCACCCGCGCTGATGCCAGCAGCCTGCTGCAATGTGTCATCGACCCGCATCCAGTGGCCACGATTTCCGTCGGGTTCGAGCACCGTCTGGAACTCGACGCCATTGATCGTGCCGCGGACGGCCACCTGCCCTCGCGAGGGCAGGTCCTTGCTCGACGTGTCAGGCAGCCGCAACACCGTGGACGTGTCGATCGTGGACAGCGTGGCGTCGAAGCGAATGGACGGCGGGACCGTTATCGAGGGCGTCACGGTCGCACTGTACCGCGAGAGTTTCCTGCGGCCAGAAGCTCCAGGCGCAGGCTCATGCGAACCGTCCGACCGACTAGAAGCGGGTCGTGGCCGCCGCCGGCCAGCCGACATGCTCAACGCGGCCCCGACACGACGAGCCGATCGTGGGCGAACTCGAGACGTTGACCGATGTCGCCCCATCGACTCGGCATGATGGCCCGGTTGGGCGGGCTCGGGACACAACAAAGGAGCACAGGTCGATCCGCATAGCTTCACCGCGACCGCATCATGCGCGTCGTCAGAGCTCATCCGGCTTCCGCCCGCTCGTGCCGAGCCTGACGAATACCGCCACGACGACCGCCTCGAGGCTCGGGAAGCGACTTCTACGCTCATAAACGCGAATGTTCGCATTGTTGCGAATAGGCTGATACAATCGGGGCATGACAACTGCGGACCTCCTGCTCCACCCGGTCCGGCTGCGGATCGTCCAGGCATTCCTCGGTGATCGGGCGCTGACCACTGGCGCCCTGATTGCCGAGCTGGCGGACATCCCTCCGGCCAGCCTGTACCGCCATGTGGCCCGCCTGGTCAATGCCGGGGTCCTCGCGGTCGTCGCCGAGCGGCGAGTGCGGGGCGCACTGGAACGTACCTACGTGCTCCGCCTGACCGCAGCGCGCATCGGGCCGGACCAGCTCGCTGCGATGAGCGCCGACGACCACCGCCAGGCGTTCATGGCCTTCGTGGCCGGGCTCCTTGGTGACTTCGACCGTTACCTTGCCCAGGGCGACATCGACCTTCTGCGGGATGGCGTTAGCTATCGCATCGCCGGCCTATGGCTCGACGACGCTGAGTTCACCGAACTGCTGCGAGAGCTCGACCGCGTGCTCGCGAGCCGTCTCGCGAACCCGCCACGAGCGGGCCGCAAGCGGCGCATCCTCGGGTCCGTCCTGCTACCCGGGGACGGTCATGCCTGAGCTGAAGCCCGAACAGATCATCGCCCTGCTGGCGCCGGTCGTGGTCATCCAGATTGGGCTTCTGATCGCAGGGCTGATCGACCTCGGTCGCGATGAACGACGCGTCCGCGGTGGCAACAAAGTCGTCTGGGCGCTCATCATTGTCTTCGTCAACCTGCTCGGCCCGATCATCTACTTCGTTGCCGGACGGGAGGACGGATGACGGCCCCGGCACCGGCACCGGCACCGGCGGCCATCGAGGTCAGCGGTCTAACTAAGCAGTTCGGGGCAATCCTGGCCCTCGACCGCCTCGATCTCGACGTACCCCAGGGCTCGATCTTCGGCCTGCTCGGCCCCAACGGAGCGGGCAAGACCACGACCATCCGGATCCTCGCGGGACTCGCCCAAGCGACCGCCGGGAGCGCCCTCGTTGCAGGCATCAAGGTCGGCCTGGACGTACCCGAGCTCCACCGCCACATTGGCTACCTCGACCAGGACCCGCGTTTCTACAACTGGATGACCGGGCGTGAACTGCTCGCGTTCGTCGGCCGACTCCATGGGCTAGGAGGCATCGCGCTTCGATCGCGAGTCGCAGAGATGCTCGAGCGGGTTGGCCTCGGAGCCTCTGCCGATCGGCGTATCGGCGGATATTCCGGCGGCATGCGCCAGCGGCTTGGGATCGCCCAGGCCATCATCCAGCGCCCATCGATCCTGTTTCTCGACGAACCTGTCAGCTCGCTTGATCCAGAAGGGCGGCGTGATCTTCTGGAGTTGATCGGCGGCCTGCGAGGAGAGGCGACGGTCGTTGTTTCGACCCATGTCCTCTCCGACGTGGAGCGGATCTGCGACCGTGTTGCGATCCTCGATCGCGGCCGGCTGGTCACCGAGGGTCCGCTCCAGGAGCTGCTCGACGCGCACGCCCGGTCGATCTACCGGCTTCTGCCCGGACCAGGCCAGGATGCTCCGACGAGTGACCTCATCGCGGCCCTGCGAGCGGCCCGGTGGGTCTCTGCCGCCTCGGTCGCAGCTGGAGCGATCACGGTAGCCGTCTCTGATCCGGCTGCTGCCGCCAGCGAGATCCTGCCCCTCGTCGTGGCCGCCGGTGTCGTGCTCGACGAGTTCGAACGAGCCCGGCCGACCCTCGAGGATGTCTTCCTGGAGCTTGTCGGTCCGACGGCCGCGGACGATCTCGACGGCCGCGGGTTCGTCCGGCCAAGAGAGGCAACGCGCCAATGACCGGCTTGGGCGCGCTCCTGCGCAAGGAGCTGCTCGAGCAATGGCGGACGACACGCCTGCCGTTAGTGGTGGTCGTCTTCCTGCTCGTCGGCCTGTCATCGCCGCTCCTCGCCCGCTTCACACCAGAAATCCTCAAGGCGGTTGGTGGCAGCCAGTTCCAGATCGTCCTGCCGACGCCGACCGCTGCCGACGCATATGACCAGCTCGCGAAGAACCTGGGCGAGTTTGGGGCGCTGATCGCGGTCCTCCTCGCGATGGGTTCCGTGGCGACCGAGAAGGAGCGCGGGACCGCGGCATTGATCCTCGTGAAGCCAGTGAGCCGCGCAGCATTTCTCATCTCCAAGCTCGCTGCCATCGCCACGACGCTCGGCGTTGCGACCGTGATCGCCGGTGCCGGTGCCTGGTTCTATACGCTGGTCCTGTTCGAGCCGCTGCCGGTTGGCGGATTCGTTGCCGCCATGTTCCTCCAGTGGCTGGCCCTCGTCGCGTATGCCGCGATTACCTTCCTGGGTAGCACCGTGACCCGCTCGGCGCTCGCAGCCGCCGGGCTGGGCGTGGCGGCGTTCATCGTCCTCGGGATCCTGGGCATCATTCCGGTTGTTGGCACGTACCTGCCAACGGGTCTTGGCGCTCCCGCACGTGCGCTTGCGCTCGGCCTGGGCCACGTTGACGCCCTGGGGCCAATGTCTGCGTCGGCGGGGCTGATCGGTGGTCTCGTCGTCATCTCCTGGCTCGCATTTCGGCGCCAGGAACTCTAGGGATCAGACGGAACGCGGTGGGGCGACCGTGCCTGGACCGCTACTCACGCTCAGACTACGACAGCCGACGAGCCAAAATGGAGGTTAGGACATGATCATCGCGACGACCCCGACGGTTGGCGGCTATCGGGTCTCCGAGACCAAGGGCCACGTCTTCGGACTCGTCGTCCGGAGCCGGGGGCTGGCGGGCAACCTGGCCGCCGGACTGCGCTCGCTGGTCGGCGGCGAGATCCACGAATACACGAGCTTGCTCGAAGATACCCGCCGCCAGGCGATCGACCGGATGGTCCAGAACGCCACCTTGATGGGCGCCAATGCCGTCCTCTCAATGCGCTTTGACAGCTCGGAGATCGGCAAGTCGATGTCCGAGATCGTCGCCTATGGGACGGCGGTCGTCCTGGTTCCCGACGCGGGCGCGCCGGCCACGGCGGAGTAGCCCGGCCGGGCATTCACGCACGGTGGGACTCCTTGAGGCGCGCATAGGTGCCCACACGATGGAAGCATCGTGGCGGATGTTAGGGCGAGTGAGCGGCCAAGACTCCGATGTCCACTCGTCGGACCAATGTGACGGAGATGGCCGCTCACGATATTCACTCATATCGTCAGGGCCGAGCGAAAACGACGCGTGAGTTGCACTTGCGTGCCCATCTCCTGTCGGCCACGCTTCGCGTCGAGATGCCTTCAACGCCAACGCCGCGGCCAGATGGGCGGGGACCAATCGAATCCCCGCGGGATAGCGCAGCACCGTTGGTCACCACGAAGCTCGCCGCACCGCTCGCTCCGTCCGGCCACCACGAGCGCCTTCGTGTCAGCCTGAGCCTTGACCGCGCCCTCGACGATCGGATCCGCCTGGCGCTCGTCGTGGGCCCGCCGGGCTACGGCAAGACGGTGGCTGTCGCTGGGTGGCTCGAGTCGCGCCAGATCCCGCGCGCTTGGCTCTCGCTCGATACTGCGGACAACGATCTCGCCCGCTTCGTCCGCTACTTTGTCGCCGCGTTGCGCTCGGTCCGGCCGGATGCTGGCGACGCCACCGTCGCCCTCTTCGGTCCCGGGGCGAACCCGAGTCTCGATCTCGTCGGCGCCACTCTTCTCGAAGAGTTGGCAGCGAGCGACGACGCGTTCGTGTTCGTCCTTGACGACTACCACGTCATCGGGGCGGACGGGGTCCATCGGCTCGTCCGGTTCCTCGTCGACCACGCTCCTCCGTTCGCGCATCTGGTCGTCTTGGCGCGTGAGGACCCGCCGCTTCCTATCGCCCGCCTGCGGGCCCACGGCCGGCTCGTCGAGCTGCGAGCGGACGATCTGCGCTTCACGAGCGCGGAAGCTGCGGCCTTCCTTGCCGACTCCATTAAGGGTGGGCTGGAGGGCGGGGACCTGGACCGACTAGTCGAGCGGACGGAGGGCTGGATCGCCGGGCTGCAACTCGCGGCCATCTCGCTCCAGGGCCGGCCGGACCCGAGCGGAGCGGTCGCGGCCTTCCATGGCAGCCAGCGGTTCGTGTTCGACTACCTCGCGGACGAGGTGCTCGCCGGGCTCGATAAGGACCTCCGCACGTTCCTCCTGCAGACCTCGATCGCGCAGCGGTTCACGGCCGAGCTGTGCAGCGAGCTGACCGATCGCGAGGACGCCGAGGCGATCCTCGAGCGGGCTGAACGCGCCAACCTGTTCCTGGTCCCGCTCGACAGGGAACGGCGCTGGTATCGCTACCATCACCTGTTCGCCGACTACCTGCGCTCCCAGCTGGGCGACGAGGAGCGGCGTGACATGCACGAGCGCGCAGCGGGCTACTTCGCGCGAGCCGGGCTCGTCACGGAGGCGATCGAGCACGCCCTGGCAGCCGGCTCGACTGAGCGCGCCTTCCGCCTCGTCGAGCGCGTCGCCCGGCCGGCGTTCGAGGCCGGCGAGCTGGCGACGCTGCTCGGCTGGCTCGAGGCCCTGCCCGCGGAGCGCGTCGCCGCGAGCCCGGAGCTCGTGTCCCTGCATGCATGGACGCTGTTCGAGACGGGTCAGGTGGCGGCCGCCCTGACGCTCGCCGGGCGTCATCTGGCCTCGTCCGACGCCCGCGAGCCGGCCGAGGGGCGGCTGCTCATCCTGCCGGCGCTTATGGCGACCGTGACCGGGCCGGACGCGGAGAGCACAGCGGTCGAGGGACTCGGGTTGGTGGGCGACGATCCGTTGTTCCACTCGTTCGGACTCCTGGCCGTGGGCCTGGCAACGCTCGCTCGCGGTGAATACATGCCGGCCGTCGAAACACTGCGGGCGGCGTTCGAAGCGGCGCTTCGGACAGGCAACCCGACGGCCGTCCTGCCCGCGGTCAGCCCACTCGGCCAGGCCCTGGCCTTGGCTGGCCTCCGCGGAGAGGCCGAGACGATCTGCCGCACCGTCCTCGCGGAGCAAGCCGATGGGCAGGGCAGACCGCGACCGATCGCCTGGCCGGCCCGGGTGGTGCTTGGCATCGTCCGCTATGAGGCCAACGATCTCATCGAGGCCCGTCGCGAGCTCGAGGCGGGATTCGAGGCAGCGCGTCAGATGGGAATCGGCCGCCCCGTCCTCGGCTGGGCGATCTCGTACCTCGCCCTGGTTCGCCTCGCCTGCGGTGACCCAGATGGCGCGTTCGAGGCGCTCCGCACCAGCCAGCGCGACCTTCGGACGACGGGCATGGCGCTCCCCGGGCTCGCCGGTGAGATCGAGGCCCGGATCCTCCTGTGGCTGGGCGATGTCGCCGGCGCGGGGCGCTGGGCGGACCGGGCGATACCGGAGGCACCGCCCGGCTCACCGCTCCTCGAGGTCCTGCGTCGCTCGATGGACACGACGATCGCGCGGGTACGCCTGGCACAGGGCAGGCCCGACGAGGCTCGCGAGCTGCTGGCTCGCACGAGAGTGGCGCAGGAAGCGTCCGGCGCCCTCGTCGATCTGATCTCGATCGGCGTTCTGGAGGCGGCTTGTGCGGAGGCCAAGGGTCACCGGGCGGAGGCACTCCGAGCACTCGGACAGGCGATCGGGCTCGCCGCTCCAGGCGACTACGTCCGACGCTTCATCGATGACGGGCGGAGCATCGCCCACCTCCTGCCCCTCGTCCGCGCGGTTGCGCCCGGGTTCGTCGACACGCTGATCGCTGCCTTCGCGGCCTTCGCTGCGGAGTCGACCGAAGCCGGCGCGCCGCGGCTGCATGTGCCGGGGGCATCGGTATGGCAGGACGCCGACGGGCGGCTGCTCGAGACGCTCACTGCCCGTGAGCTCGATGTCCTGCGCCTGATGGCCCAGGGCGCGAGTAACGCGGAGATCGCCGCCGGCCTGACGGTCGCGCTCGGCACAGCGAAGTGGCACGTCGGCCACGTCCTCGCCAAGCTCGGCGCGACAAGCCGAACTCAGGCGCTCCTGCGCGCTCAACAGGTCGGCCTCGTCTAGGGCTGCGGCCTCGGATCGTCGTTGCCTGGACCCCCTCCTTTCGGAAGGGGAATCGGGCGCCGAAAGACCGGCCTTTCGCGAGGCGTACTCACAACTCGCGGGCCCGAACATCAGCGCCATGGACCGCTACAAGATCCGAGTTGCCGGCCACCTCGACCAGCGACGCGCCAGCTTCCTTGGCTGCGAAGAGCTCCGGCTGCTGCCGGACGGCGATTCGCTGCTGACTTTCGCGGCCGTCGATCAGGCCGCCCTGTACGGGCTGCTGACCCGGTTGCGGGATGCGGGCCTCGGGCTCATTGCTGCCGAACGTATCCCCGCGGCGGAGTCGGAGGACGTCGGCGCACGCACAACGGAACGATGAGAGGAGTATCTCGATGCGGCAGAACGACGACTCGATGACTGCGAAGGAGAGCGGGCCACGGCCGTACGTGCCCTCCCGGTTCTTCATGAGCCGCGTGGTCAACCCGATCACGCTCTGGCTGGGCGGCCCGACGCTCACGGTCCGCGGTCGACGGACCGGGCGCCCGATCAGGACGCCTGTCCCCGCGCTCGAGGTTAACGGCGCCCGCTACCTGGTCTCGGGCGGCGGCGATACGCACTGGGTGCGAAACCTGCGGGCGGCCGGCGAGGGTGAGCTGCGGAGGGGCAGGCTCCACGAGCCGTTCCGAGCGGTCGAGGTCGATGGCGACGAGCACGACCGGGTCGTGACGGCTTACCGCGAGCACATGGGTTGGCGGGCACGCGAGTTCTTCACGGCCCTCCCCGACCCGGCTGACCACCCGGTGTTCCGTGTCGAGCCACAGGAGGCTAGGGACATGTCTGACCAGACGATCAAGTTCGTCCTCGCCGGGGCACTCACGTTGCATGGCCTCGGTCATGGCGGTGCGCTCGCGGCCCTGGCCTGGATCCGGCTCCGCCCCGGCACGAACACCGGCGCCTGGCTCGCCGCCCGCTCCTGGCTCGTCCCGTCGCTTCCGGGGGATACGGCCACGACGATCGCTAGCGGGTTCTGGATCCTGTCCATGACCGGGTTCGTCAGCGCTGCGATGTCGTTCTGGGGCGTCGTCATTCCGGGCGGCGTCTGGCGACCCCTGGCCGTCGCTTCAGCGATCGTCTCGATCGCCGGCATCGTCCTGTTCTTCGGCACCTGGCCGATGTTCAACACGCTGGCCGCCCTGGGCGTGAACGTCGCGGTGCTCGTCGCGGTGCTCTGGCTGCACTGGCCTCCCCAGGCCACCCTCGGAAGGTAGGGGCTCACCATGGACACTCTGCCGCTCAAGCGCGATCTCACGCTCGCCTATCGGGCGTCGCTCCTCATCGCCTTGCTCATCGTCGTCATGTCGGTCGGGGGTCTTGCCTGGGGGTCGACGAGCCTCTATGGCGTCGACACGAACCGCGCCCTCGGGGTCAGCGCCTCCACAGCGGGCGTCCTCGTGCCGGGGTTCCTGGTCCAAGACGCCTTCAACCTCGTCGTTGGGCTGCCGATCCTGGTTGGGGTGCTGTGGCTCGCTCGGCGTGGCTCGCTCGGCGGCTTGCTCCTGTGGCCGGGCGCGCTGTTCTACCTCGTGTACACCTACGTGCACTACCTCAGCGGCGCGCCGTTCAGCGCGTTGTTCCTCGGGTATGTCGCGATCGTCGCGCTGAGCGCGTACACGACGATCGGCCTGGTCGCCAGCATCGACGGCGACATCGTTCGACAGCGGCTCGCCGGCGCGGTGCCGCCGAGGATCGTGGGCGGCGTCCTCGTGGGCTTGGCCCTTCTGACGATCGGGCAGGACGCCAGCGGTGCTGTGGCCACCGCCCTCGCAGGTGGCTCGCCGATCGACCCGCTCGCACGCGGGGTGTGGATTACTGACCTCACGCTGGGGGTTCCCGCCATGCTCATCGTCGGTGGCCTGCTCTGGCGGCGGGCGGCCCTTGGGTACGTTGCCGCGGCGGGGCTGCTGCTCTCGTTCGGCATGACCTCGGTCGTGATCGCAGCCATGATCGCTCTCCAGCCCGTGTTGACCGGGGCGCCGATCGACGGGGCCACGGTCATGGGCCTTCTCATCTTCGGAGCGGTCTCGTTGGCGCCCCTGCTCGTCTTTGCCCGCGGCACAGCCAGCCGTCGCGCTGAGCGTGAGTCCAGGGCGCCCCATCCTGGATCAGCCGCGGGGAGGACGTAACGATGAATAGGACGGAAGCCATGGCCACGATCACTTCGACCAAGCGCAGCGCGGGTCAGCTCGGATTCTGGGCGGCCATCCTGACCGTCGCCGTCGCTGCGGTGTTCGCCGTGATCGCGATCCCGACCCCGGCCAGGAGTGGCCCCTTCTGTGGGAGTGCGTGCGTCCCTTATCCGTACGTTGACGTGGCTCAGTTCATCCCGGGTGACTACCTCTGGCTCGTGCCTGGCATCCTGTTGGCGGCGATCTTCGTGGTGCTTATGGGGTCGATCCACGCCTACGCGGCGGAGCCAAAGCGGATCTACAGCCGCATCGGCCTGTCGTTCGCCGTGGCCTACGCGGTGGTCATCCTGGTGGACTACTTCCTGCAGCTCACGGTCGTGTTGCCGAGCCTCCAGGCTGGCGAGACCGACGGTCTCTCGCTGTTCACCCAGTACGACCCTCACGGGCTATTCATCGCCCTCGAGTCGCTCGGCTACGCAATGCTGACCATCGCACTCCTCTTCGCGGCTCCGGCGTTCGCGGGCGGACGAGCCGAGCGCGCGATCCGCTGGCTGTTCGTCTCCAGCTTCGTGCTGATGGTCGCGGCGTTCGTCGGTCTGGCTGTGGTGCGGCGGGACCTCGTCGCCTTCGAAGTGACCGTCCTCATGATCACCTGGATCGTCCTGATCCCATCCGGCGCGCTGTTGGGCATCGTGTTCAGGCGAGCGGGCCATGGACTTGACGCTGAGCCACGGACGGACTCGCGCCGGGCGGAAGCAGCGAGATGAACCTCATCGTCGCGATGACCGCGATGAACCTCATCGTCGCGATGATGAAGCTCAGTGCGGCGAAACCGCTCCACGCGTGGGTGCGTATCAGCGGTAACGGCCGGCTCCCACGCCTTGGCGGGTGGGCCGATGAGCTGGTGGAGACGACCAAGAACTCAGGAGATTGGCATGCGAAGATCGGTCAAGGCTTTGGTGCTGTCCGGTACGCTGATGATGGCCGGGCTGCTGAGCGGGGCCTCGCCCGCCTCCGCCACGACTGCAGCGCCCACACTCATCACATCGAACTTCGCATGCAGTGGCAGCATCTGCGAGGTTGGCCCCGGCAATGTGGGGATGCTCTTCGCGGCAGGGCTGGATGGGACCGGCGGGCCCACTTACTACGGGCCGGAGTGCAATCCCTACATCATGACGGTGGTAAGCGGTAGCCTGCCTCCGGGGCTCCAGTTCGGGGAACCGGCCTGTGAATGGACCATCACCGGCACCCCAACGCGGGCCGCGACCTACTCCTTCACGGTGCAGCTCACGCCGCAGCCCAACAACCTCGGCCAACCAGCAGGGCCGTCCGGCACCCAGCAACTTCGCATCACTATTGGCTCCGGCAGCTCTGACCGGCTGGTGATCAAGACGGCCGCCTACATCAAGTTCCGGCTGTACGTCCAGGGCTTCGACGTCAACATCAGTGCGCTCTACTCCGTGTACCTCACCTCGACCGGCAAGCTGATCATCCCGGCCCGGTCGAACAGCGGCTCGCTAAACGGCTTCCTGGCGCTGACCGCCTCGGTGCCCGACCCGTGTGGCACCAACAACTCGTGCAGCCTCACCGTGAAAGACAGCCTCGCGTCTTCCGTCACGGTGACCCTCCCGCCCGCCAAGTACTAGCCATCCGGAGCCCGGAGCCGGTCAAGGGCCCGCCGCGCCGCGAACGAAAGCGAGCAGTAGCACGCGGCGGGCGGCCGGAGGCCGTGCACCCTTGACAGGCGGCCACCTCGGGCCGCCGCTCCAAGCCCCACGCGCGGGTCCGGCTGCTCCAAGCCTTCAGCATGCCCCGGTCTCCGCGAGGCGCCGCTTTGCCCGGTTGGCTGCGGCGCGGCCCTGGGCGCGCTTGCGGAGGTGCTCGTCGCAGATCCTCCGGTTCCCGTGGGAGTCAATCGGGAGGATGGTGTGCCCCGGCTTTCGTAGAGTCCGATAACTGGATGTCATGCTCCTGTCTCGATAGGAGGCAGCCATGAGGAAGACGGCCGGGAGGTAGTGAGGCTGCATTCGGTGATCTCCTGAAGCGGACGTGGTCACCCACATCCATCGATCAGGTCGCCCGGGAATGCAACAGCATTCGGAGATCGTGATCAGCGCTCTGGGGATCCATCCGGCGAGGATCGACGACACATCGGTCACCCGGGCGCTCCTCGTCGCGCTCAGAGGCTCAGTCGGCCAAGCGGATCTTGAGCGTATAGTTCGCGGCCTACCCCCAGCCAGCTCCGAGGTCGCGTCCATGGGTTCGCCTGCCATCGAGATCGTTGGCCTGCGTAAGTCCTACGGATCGCTTGAGGCCGTAGGCGGACTCGACCTCTCGGTCGCCGAAGGTGAAGTCTTCGCCCTGCTCGGACCCAATGGTGCAGGCAAGACGACGACCGTTGAAATCCTCGAGGGCTTCCGGCAGCGCGACGCGGGCACGGTCTCGGTGTTGGGCTTCGATCCGGCCCACGGTGGGCGCAAGCTCAAGGAGCAGATCGGGATCGTCCTCCAGTCGACCGGCGTCGATCCATTCCTGACGGTCGCCGAGACCCTCGACATGTACCGCAGCTACTATCCGACGCCTCGGCCACGCGACGAGGTGATCGAGCTCGTCGGCCTGACCGACAAGCGCTCGAGCACGATCAACAAGCTCTCGGGCGGCCAGAAACGGCGTCTCGACGTGGCGATTGCCCTGGCCGGCGATCCCCGGCTGCTCTTCCTCGATGAGCCGACGACCGGCTTCGATCCGAGTGCCCGGCATCAGGCCTGGGAGGTCGTCAAGAACCTCGCCGCGCTGGGCAAGACCGTCTTCCTGACGACCCACTTCATGGATGAGGCGGAGTACCTCGCGGACCGGGTGGCAATCATCGCCCGGGGTCAGATCGTCGCGGAGGGTCCGCCAGCGACGCTGGCTGCGCGCGATACCGCCCCGTCGGTTGTGCGCTTCAGGCTGCCCAGCGCCGACATTGCCTTACCCGATCCGATTCGGGGTGGGGCGACCGTGACCGGCCATGACGTCGAGTTCAGCACCGCCGATCCGACCCAGAGCCTCCACGAGCTCACGAGCTGGGCGATCGGTCAGCACATCACGCTCGACCGACTCGAAGTCATCCGGCCCTCGCTCGAAGCCGTCTATCTCGAGCTGACCGAACAGGCCCAAGCGGACGGAGCGAAGGCATGAACAGCCTGACCCTTGCGCTCCGCCAGGTCGCCTACACGAACAAGGCGTTCTGGCGTAACCCAGCGTCCGCCTTCTTCACGTTCGCGTTCCCGCTCATGTTCCTGGTGATCTTCACCGCGATCTTCGGCAGTGGCCAGGTCACCACGGCCAGCGGAGTCACCGTCAGCACGTCCACGTTCTATGTCCCCGCGATTGCGGCGTTCTCAGTGATCACGGCCTGCTACACGAACATCGCGATCGGCCTGTCGTTCACCCGCGACACCGGCGTGCTCAAGCGGATCCACGGCACTCCGCTGCCGGCCTGGTCCTACCTCGCGGGCCGGATCATCCACGCCGTCCTGATGGCCGTGCTCCTGGTCGCGCTGTGCGCCGCCTTTGGCGCCGTCGCCTATCACGCAACCCTGCCGAGCAGCGGCCTGTCGGCGTTTCTCCTGACGCTCGTCGTTGGGGCGGCGAGCTTCTGTGCCTTGGGCATCGCCCTCACGGCGTTCATCCCCAATGCAGACGCGGCACCGGCGGTGGTGAACGCCTCGATCCTGCCGCTCCTGTTCATCTCGAATGTGTTCATCCCACTCCAGAACCCACCGGCCTGGATGGACGCGCTTTCCAACATCTTTCCAGTCCGCCACTTCGCCGATGCCCTCGTTGGTTCGTTCCTGGCGGTGAACGGCTCGGGTATCCAGGGCATTGATCTCGTGGTCGTGGGTGTCTGGGGCATCGCCGGGCTGGTTATCGGGGTGCGCTTCTTCTCCTGGGAGCCGCGCGTCTAACGTCGGGCGTTAGGGCTCCGCGGAGCCATCGCGCACGATGACCAACTAGCGCCGATCGCTACAGTTGGTCGATGCCTTTGAGCGGATCAGCCGACCAACCGAGTGCGGGCAGCACATCGACGGCTTTCCTGCGACGGGCCACCGGGCTCGCGCTGGCGGTTGGCGCCTCGTTGACTCTGGCGTCGGGAGGCGTGCTCCTCATCGACACCCTGCTCGTCCTTCCGGTCGTCGTCGTCCAGATCGTTGTCGGCCTGAGAATGTACCGGCGTTGGTCGTCGTCGGCGTGGATCGGCGTCGTGTGCGCCATCTGGGGCGTCTGGCTCGGTCTACTCATGACCACTGGGATCGTGGCGCCTGTCGCCTGGGTGTCGGTCGTGGTCAATGCGCTTGCCGTGGCGGCCTCAATCGCTGTCGCCGTAACAACCTCAAAGCCTAGTCGCTCGGGCGCACGATGAGAACGTCGTGGCAGTGGATTCGCGGACGACGGAAGGCGAAGGCCGGGGAGCGGCGCAGCCGCATGCGCGTCGGCTCCTCTACAAGTCGTTGTCGGCCTTTCCGCCATACGGACACGTGCTTGGTGCTCTCGCTCGTGAAGGCAGTCCGGTCCCAGTCACTCCACCGATGGACGAGCCGCATCCCCGCGATCCGCGCCATCAGGTCGAGTTCCGCAGGCCACGCGTAGCGGAACGGCGGGGACGCTCGTTGCACACGCCCGTCGGGGAGGAACTTGATGTGATGGGACCACAGGCGTTGGGTGGTCACGTCGTATTCGTCGATCCCAACATGCGTGTCGCTGTGATCGAAGACCCTGAACCGGTCGCCGGCCCGTCGGAGCCCGGGAAAGGGCATCTCGACGAGGAAGTGGCCGCCGGCCGCGAGGTGCGCCGCCGCGTTCTGGAAGCAGGCGACCTGCGCCTCCTGGGCTGTCAGGTTCATCAGTGAGTTGAAGACCAGATAGACGAGCCTGAACGAGCCGGCACCAGGTGCCTGCGCAGTCGTCATGTCGCCGATGACCACGGGGATCGATGCCTCGTCGCCTCCAGGCTTGCTCCGCAGCCGCGCGGCCATCGCCGCTGACAGATCGATCCCGGCCACCCGGAGCCCGCGCAGGGCGAGCGGTACCCCGACCCGGCCCGTGCCGATCGCCAGTTCGAGCACGGGGCCGCCGGCAGCGAGCTCCGTGAGCACATCGAGCTGCGGGTCGAGGACCTCCGGCGCGGAAAGGCCCGCCGTGTCGTCGTCATAGGTAGCAGCGACGTCCTCGCCGAACCAGCCTTTGATCTCCATACGACAAGGCCACCTGCCCGACCTGTTATTCGAGACGCCGCGACGGCTATTTGCCGACCGTCCTCGACGCACAAGGACGGCTGCGCCGATTGAGGCAACCAGCCGGGGTAGTTCAGGCATCTCGCGAGGCTGCGGTCGGGATCGTGAGCTTCGCCTTCGCGCCGTCGAGGGTCACGGTCTCCGTCGGCACGCGGGTGATCTGGACCAATGAGCAGCCGGGCGTTCAGCACACCGTCACGGCCGACGACGGCAGCTTCGGCAGCGCACCGCTGGCCACCGGAAGCCAGTTCTCCCACCTGTTCGCGAAGGCGGGGACCTACGCCTACCACTGCAGCATCCACGCCGACATGATCGGAACAGTCACCGTCACCGGGTAGCCGCCCGGACCGAGATCGAGACCAACCGGGAACGAGGATCGTCGTCATCAACCGCGTTCGCCTGGCGGTTGCGCTCGCGCTGTTGCTCGTCGAGCCCGGTCCGGACCCGGGGCCCACTCGTGGTGGTCGGGCTGGTGCCGACCCGCAGGCTTCCGCACGGCCGCATTCGACGGCAGGTGCGACCGGCAGTTGGCGCGACCGACGAGGGAGAGAAAGACTCACATTGCGGCTGACGGGGCCGAGAGGCGCGGGTGGGTGGACTGTGGACGGTCCGGATCGACAATGACCCTCGCACGAGTGTGACGAAACGGCGGCTCGGAGGCAGGATGGGTCGCGGGGAGCCTCAGGCCAGGACGGCCTGCAGTTGTGATGGGCTGATGTTGCCGCCCGAGCAGATGAGCGCGACGCATCGCCCCTCCAGCCGATCGCGGAGCTTGAGGGCGGCCGCCAGCGCGGCGGCGCCAGCGGGTTCGACGAGCGTCTTTGTCGTCTCGATCATCAAGCGGGTCGCCCGCAGCAGCTCCTCCTCCGAGGCCAGCACGAAGTCGTCGAGACCGTCCCAAAGGATTCGCTGCGGCAGCTCGAAGGCGACCCGGGTGGCGAGGCCCTCGGCCGCCGTCTCCATCTTGTCCTCGAGGAGTGACCGTGCCTTCCAGGATCGGTAGGCCGCGGGCGCGGCGGCGGCCTGCACCGCGATCAGCTCGAGCCCGGGCCGGAGTGCCCGCCGGACGATGCAGGCGCCCGCCATCCCGCTCCCGCCCCCGAGCGGTCCGATCAGGACGTCGATCTCGGGCTGCCGCTCGAGGATCTCGAGGGTCAGCGTGGCGACGCCGGCGATGAGCAGGGGCTCGTTGCCCGAGTGGATGTAGCGGTAGCCACGCTCGGCCGCCAGGGCGGCGCAGTACTCCCGCGCCTCGTCGAAGTCGCGCCCGTGCTCGATCACCTCGCTGCCGAGCCCGCGCATGGCAGCGACCTTGACGGGGTTGGCACCGAGCGGAACGACGACCACTGCGCGCACGCCGAAGAGTCGCGCAGCGTAGGCGACCGACTGGCCGTGATTGCCGGTCGAGGCGGCGATGACACCCCGACCTCGCTCCTCGTCGCTCAGCGTCAAAAGGAGGTTGATGCCGCCCCGCACCT
>PLZO01000016.1 GCA_003152165.1 Chloroflexota bacterium | reverse complement strand
GGCGATCAGGGCCTCGGCTGCCTCCCCCGTCATCGCAACGTCCACTTCCACTTCACCCCAACCCACGCCTCCTGGCTCAACCAGGTCGAGGTCTGGTTCAGCATCCTCGAACGGGCGGCTCTCCAGGGCGCCAGCCATACCTCGCCGCGTGAGGTGCGCGCGGCGATCGAGCGCTTCGTCACCGCCTACAAGGAGACCGCTGTCCCCTTCGACTGGCAGAAGCGCGAAGTCCACCAGGTGACCCTCAGCAAACATTACGCCGACTTACGCAACTAGGTACTAGTCAGGCCTCCTCGCGCTCGACCTCGACCCGGCGGGCCGGCTCGAGAACCGACGGGATCACGTCGGTGACGTTCGGCACGAATGAGGCCGCGAGGGCCGTGGCGATGGCCTGGCGCTGATCGTCGGTCGACAGGATGCCCAGTCGGCCAAGGGTCTGGAGCTCGTCCCGGATATATGTCTTGAGCATCTCCGGCCCGTCGGTGTTGATCGAGAAGCGAACTTCGTTGCGGCGGAACTGGTCGAAGATCCAGCGGAACTCCTCCCAGCTCGAGACTACCCCCGTATTGAGGTTGGAGGTTGGGCAGATCTCGAGGACGATCGCCCGGTCGCGCAGCATCTCCATCGCTCGTGGGTCGTAGGCCGCCTTCACGCCGTGGCCGATCCGGTCGGGCTCGAGCAGCTCGACCACCCGGGCGACCTCCTCGATCGGGCCGGACTCGCCGGTGTGGACCGTCAGGCCGAGGCCAAACTGGCGGGCTCGTCGGAAGAGACGCCGGTAGTCGGCAACCCGGAAGGTCGAACTCTCGGGTCCGGCAATGTCCACGCCCACGACGCCTCGATCGTGCCAGACGATAGCCTTCTCGACGAGGATCTCGTTGAGCTCGTACGGGAACGCCCGGTCGAGGCAGAAGATCAGGCCCGGCTTGACCGGATATTCGAGTGACGCCTTGTCCATGCCCCGCACGGCAGCGGCAATGATGTGGTCGAGGTCCTGCTCGCCGCCCCGGTTGCGTTTCATCGGGTTGAAGCGCAACTCGGTGGTGGTGATGTTGTTCTTGCGGTAGGCGCCGCCGATGACCTCGTAGACGGAGCGCTCGACAGCCAGCGGCGACGACTGGATCAGCTCGGTCCAGTGGAACAGCTGGAGATACCCATCGAAGCTCCGGCTGCGCTTGTTGGACACCGTGATCATGTCCCGGAATTCCCAGTAGTCCTTCGTCGGGAGCTTGATCCCCTGGGCATGGGCGATCCCCCACATGATCGAGGGGGTCACGGCGCCGCCGAGGTGGCAGTGGAGTTCGGCCAGGGCCGTCTTGCGCGAGATCGTCGCCATGTCGTGAGGATAGCCCAGCCGCCCGGTGGCGGTCCTTGCCGTGGGTTGGGGTCCCTGGCCTCAGGGCTGGCCCAGGCAGATCGTCAGCGTTGTCTCGCTGGATCCGGCGACCTGGAGCACATAGCGGGCGTCCGGCCAGGCCCGACCGCTCAGCTGCTCGAAGTAGCTGACGTCGCCGCTCTGGAACGCCGTCATCAGGCGGATGCCGGGCACTGGCTCGATGTCCCGCGGCTCGTCGTGGAAGCCGACCTCCCGCCAAGCCTGGATCTGCAGGTCGGACAGCGGACCCGACGGCGCCGTGACCGCGACGACCTGGGCACCCGTCGGCAGGTTCGGCACGCCGGTACAAAGCTGGGCGATCGCCAGGCCCGCGACCGGGTCGGTCGAGGCGCCTGGTTGAGGATGGGAGGTGACCGGCTGGACCCCGATCCAGGCCCACCAGCCCTGGTCGGTCGCAACGCCGCTGGCGGGAATAGTGAGGGTCGGTTGGAACGGCGGGCCGACTGCGGCTCCGACGCCCACGCCCCAGCTGCCCGAGTAGCCGGCAAGGTCGTGGATCAGCAGGGCCAGGCGGGCCTGATCGGGCGGGCTCGAGGGATCCGTCGAGGCGGCCGGGTCGATGCTCGGTGCCGGCGGAGGGACGATGGCCGGGCGGGCGCTGCTCGGTCGGGGCACGACTGCCGTCGACGGCGGCGAACCGGACGCCCACGGTCGGACGACGGCGGCAAGAACGAGCGCCACGGTGAGCAGCACGAGGACCAGGCCCGGATCGATCCGGCGCCGCCGGCGCCGTCCGAGCGGGATCACCTCGAAGGCAACGGCCCCCTGGCGCGGCGGTTCGGGACCCGGCTGGTTCACGATAATGGGTTCCTCGGGCAGCCCGCTCCGGTTCAGCCGGCGAGCGCGTCCTGCTCGATCAGCCCACCTGGCACGATCCGTCCCTGAGTGTCGACCGTCGCGCGGCGGAGGCGGCGCAGCTCAGCGCCCGGCACCTGGTCCCGGGCGTGGTAGCTCGAGCGGACGAGTGGCCCGGACTCGACATGGCGGAAACCGAGCTCGAGCGCCTCGGTCTTCATCTCGGCGAATTCATCGGGGTGGTAGTAGCGGATCAGCTCCAGATGGTCCACGGACGGCCGCAGGTACTGGCCGATCGTGAGGATGTCGCAATCGACGCCGCGCAGGTCGCGGAAGGCCTGGCTCATCTCGGGCCGGGTCTCGCCCAGGCCAACCATCAGGCTCGACTTCGTGTGGACGGTCCAACCGTCGGCCAGGGCGAAGGCCTTGGCCCGCTCCAGGACCGACAGGCTGCGGCCATAGCGCGCCCGCTTGCGGACCGGCTTCTGAAGGCGTTCGACCGTCTCGAGATTGTGGTTGAGGATGTCCGGCCGAGCGTCCATCACGGTCCGCAGTGGCTCGTCAGTCCCGTTGAAGTCGGGGATCAGGACTTCCACACCCATCCCGGGCGAGCTGGCCCGCAGCCGGCGGATCGTCTCAGCGAAGATCCCGGCGCCGCCGTCAGGCAGGTCGTCCCGCGCGACGCTCGTGATCACGACGTGCTCGAGGTCAAGGGCGGCGAGCGCCTCGGCGACCCGGCGCGGCTCGTCGTCGTCGAACCATGTCGGCCGGCCGGTCTTGACCGCGCAGAAGCCGCAGGCCCGGGTGCAGGTGTCTCCCAGGATCATGATCGTCGCGGTGCGCTGGTCCCAGCACTCGCCGATGTTCGGGCAATGGGCTTCTTCGCAGACGGTGTTCAGCGAGAGGCCACGGAGGAGCGCCTTCAGGTCGTGATAGTTCTGGCCGGACGGGATCCGCGCCTTGATCCAATCGGGATGACGTCGAAGCGCCATGGATCCATCGGCTGCAGGCAGGCCAGGTGTCCCCCCGCCCAGCGCGATCGACAGGCCAGCTGTGCCAGTGTGGTGGCCGTTCGGGGGTTCGAAGATCGGGAGTGGGCGACCCATCGCCAGAGTGTAGGCCTACGCCCCGAACGTTGGGATGGTCAGCCCGGGCGCTCGCTTACCGCCGAGCCGGGCGGCGAGCTCGAGCGCATCACGCATGCGCCAACTCGATCCGCGGGGCAGGTACCCCTAGTAGAGCGCCGTATCGGGTCCGACTCCCTCGAGCCAGGCCTTGATGTCACGCAAGAGGGCGGCCCCGCCGACGCCGTCGTTAGCCCGGTGGTCGAGCCCCAGGACCATGTTCATGACCGGCCGGATAGCGAGCACGTCGCCGGTGGCCGTCTCGAGGACGACCGGCCGCTTCGTGATCGCCTCCATCGTCAGGATCCCGACCTCGGGGGCGTTGATGATCGGCATCGTCATGTTCGAGCCGAGCCAGCCGGTGTTGTCGATTGTGAACGAGCCACCGCCGAAGTCGTCGAGGCGCAGCTTGTTCGCGCGGGCGCGGCCCGCCGCATCGGCGATCGCCTGGTTCAGGCCATGGATCGAGAGCTGATCGGCGTCCCGGATCACCGGCACGATCAGGCCGTCGTCGACCGCGACAGCCACCCCGATGTTGATCCGGCGCTTAGCTAGCAGCCCGGCGTCCGTCCAGTTGGCGTTGAAGGTTCCGTGGCGCTTCATCGCCTCGACGACCGCCTTGACCACAAAGGGGACGAAGCTCAGCGAGATCCCCTCGCTGGCCTGGTAGTCGCGCTTGAGCGATTCGCGCACGCGGACCAGGTTCCCGGCATCGACTTCCATCTGGACATAGGCGTGCGGGATGGCCAGGGCCCGGGTCATCTGAGCGGCGATTCCCTTGCGCATCTGGGTCATCGGCAGGAGCACTTCGTCGGCCCCGGCGGGGAAGCTGATCGGCTTGCTCGGGCTGGTCGCGGCCGTGGCCGTTTCGGGTGCCGGTCCTGCGGCAGCGGCTTGAGGTGTGACGGCGACCGTGCCACCCACGATCTGGCCGCCGACCGGGCTGTTCGTGCGCTGGGTCTCGACGTAGTTCGAGACATCGTCGCGGGTGATCCGGCTACCGCCGCCGGTGCCGACGACGATCGCCGCCGTCAAGCCGTGCTCGCGCAGGAGACGTCGAACGGCGGGCGTCATGCGGGCGTCCGGATCGCCGGGGAGCGGTCCATCGTCGACCGCCACAGCACGTTCGGGTCGCTCGTCGGAGCCCGCCGGACCGACACCGGCAACGGGTGGGGCCGGCTTGGAGGTGATCACGGGGCCCGTTGGAGCGGCGGGCGGTGCTGCTGCGGCGACGGGAGCGACGGGCTGTGCTGCTGCAGCGACGGGAGCGACGGGCGCTGCTGTGGCGGTCGTGGGATCGACGGGCGCTGCTGCCGCGGTGGCGGCACTCGCCGCGCCGGCCGGAGTCGCCCTCGGTGGTGCGACGACCGATGCCCCGGCACTCGAACCGACCTCGGCCTCGGCCGCCGTCTCGATCACCGCAATCTCGGCGTTGTTCGGGACAGTCGCGCCCTCTTCGACGAGGATCGCAGTGAGGGTCCCTTCGACTGGCGACGGGACCTCGGCGTTCACCTTGTCGGTGATCACCTCGAGCAGCGGCTCGTACTTGGCGACGTGATCGCCAACTTGCTTGAGCCACTTGCCGATTGTCCCCTCGGCGACGCTCTCGCCAAGCTGGGGCATCGTCACCTTGGCCACGGATCAAGTCCTCCTGGGGCGTCGCGCTGCGAGTCGGGCTCCAATCATCGGCTGGCCGGCTCCGACGCACAGTGTCGCGCATCAGGCGCCGAACAGTCGAGCACCCCCGAAACCCCGCGATGGGGCGCGGGTAAGGAACGGGCGACAGCATGTCGAAATGGACGACCGAGGAGTCGGACTGATCGTTCGGGCCCTGGCCGACGCCGCGGCTGGCGTCAGTCCGACCTCGCCGCGGCGACGGATGTTTCGCAATCCACGATCTCGGCCGTCGAGCGTGGCCATCTGGACACGCTCACGCTCTTCCGAATCAGACGGATCCTGGGCGCGCTCGATGTGCGAGGCGACTTCGAAGTCCGCAGGCGCGGCGGCGCGCTCGATCGAACCCTTGATGAGGGCCATGCCCGGCTGGTCGGCGCCGTGGTCGGCCTGCTTGAGCGCTATGGGTGGGAGTCAAGGGTCGAGGTCACGTACTCGATCTACGGCGAACGCGGGTCGATCGACGTGCTCGGGTTTCACGGCCCATCGGGTTCGCTCCTCGTTGTCGAGGTCAAGACCGCACTGACTTCAATCGAGGAGACGCTGCGCCGCCACGATGAAAAGGTCCGCCTCGCCAGCCGAATTGGGCGGGAGCGTGTCGGCTGGCGAGCCACGACCACCTCGCGCCTCCTGGTCCTCCCCGAGACGAGCACGACACGTGATCGGGTCCTGCGTCACGTACGAATTCTCGACTCTGTGCTGCCCGATGAAAACGTCGCGGTTCAGCAATGGCTGGCCGCTCCGTCGGGCACCATCCACGGGCGCTGGTTCTTCCGGATTATCACTCCCCGCGGCGCTAAGGAAGTAGGAGTTGGTGGGGATCGGGTCCGCCGGCCCAACCGTGCCCCAACCCACTCTCCGACACGCGCAAGTCAGGCGCCCGAGGCATTTGACCGGCGAGGAACGGCCTCAGATTCGGGCCGAATTCTCCCGTACCAACGCGGGGGCCGATAATCCGGAAGAAATCGCCGGCCATCGCCGATCGGCCAATCGGCGGAGCCGATGGCCAGCCGCCGGAGCGGCTGCGGCCACGTGGCGGCCCGGCCGAGCCCGTTCAATCGGCTGCGGCCACGCGACGCCCGGCCGAGCCCGTTCAGTACGCGGCGAGCTTGCGGATACCGGCGGCGATCTTGGCCGGGTCGACCATGAACCAGTCCTCGAGGACGTGGTTGTACGGGACGCCCGGGACATCCGGGCCGGCGATCCGGGTGACTGGGCCGTCGAGGTAGTCGAAGGCTTCCTCGGCCACTGTCGCGGCCACTTCGGCGCCGTAGCCGCCGAACCGATTGTCTTCGTAGACGACCAGGCACTTGCCGGTCT
>PLZO01000155.1 GCA_003152165.1 Chloroflexota bacterium | reverse complement strand
CCGTCCGCCGGGTGCCCCTCGCCGACGCAACCCGGATGGGCATTCTGGCGATGGACGATAACAACCGGATCCTCGAGTTTCAGGAGAAACCCAAGGCACCCAAGAGCGACCTGGCCAGCATGGGCGTCTACGTCTTCAGCAAGCGCGCCTTGAAGAAGTGGCTGGCCGAGGATCGCCCGGACTTCGGGGGCAACGTGGTCCCGGCGATGATCGAGGGCGGTGGTCGAGTCTTCGGCTACCGTTTCGACGGCTACTGGCAGGACGTGGGCACGATCCAGTCGTACTGGGAAGCGAACATGGCCCTCGTCGAGGAGCGCCCCGAGCTCGACCTGTACGACCGGAGCTGGCTGATCCACACCCGCTCCGAGGAGCGCGCCCCGGCCAAGATCGGCGAGACGGCGCAGGTGCACCGGAGCCTGATCAGCCACGGATGCGTGATCAACGGGACGGTCGTGAACAGCGTCCTGTCGCCCGGCGTCCGGATCGAGGTAGGTGCCGTGGTCCGGGACTCCATCGTCCTGTTCGACACGGTCATCGGCCAGGGCGCAATCATCGACCGGGCAATCCTCGACAAAGAGGTCGTGGTCGGCCCCGGTGCCGTCGTGGGCGACGGCCCGGACGGACCGCCCAACCGGCAGGAGCCGGGCCGCCTGAACACCGGTATCACCGTTGTCGGCAAGCGGGCAATGATCCCCCGCGGCCAGCGGATTGGCCGCAATGTGAAGATCGGCGGAGGCGTCCGGGCGGCAGATTTCGCGAGCCGAATCGTCCGGAGCGGGGAATCGGTCGTACGGCCGGCGGATGTCGTCCAGGTTCGAACACCCGCGAAGGCGGCGACGCGGTCGCCCACGACCCGGGCGGCCTCGGCCGGCGCTGAGGGCGCTGCCGGCTAGGCGATCAACGGTGATCGGGGAGTCGTGGGCTAGACTCCTCCTCATGTCGCCACCGGATGGGAGTCCGACCGCTGCCATGGTCGAGGCATGGCTGGCCGAGCTCGGGGTCATGCCATCGGCCCGGGTAGACCGCGATGACGTCGTTGCCTGGGACCTTCAGCTCGACGGCCGGCGCCGCTTCGATATCCGCTTCACCGTGATCCTGGATCCGGCCCTGGGGTTGATCACCTGGGTTCATTTCGCCCCGCCGATCGGCGACGGACTGCGCAAGTCCTATCATCGGCTGCTCCGCTGGAACGACGAGTTTCCGTTCGTGAAGTTCTCCCTCGCCCAGGATGGCCGGCCCACCCTGAGCACCGAGATTCCGCTCCGGATCCTGGACCGGGACGAGGTTGGAGTCGCTCTCGCCCGCTCGCTCGCGATCTGCGACGCCCTGCTCGAAGAATCGGCCGGCTGGCTGTGGATCGGCGGCCGGATCCCTGACCCGGCCGGCCGGCTGGGTCGCAACCCCGAACTGTTCGAGCGCTATGCGGCCCGACTTCCGGAGCTGCTCGGGTCGTGACCGCGGCAAGACGGCGGGATTTGCTCAAGCCACGAGCGATCCGCCGGGCGAGGAAGGTCGGGTCGACCTGGCTGGCGCTCGTCGCCGGACTCAGCATGGTTCTCGGCGCGCCGGTTCTCGGGCCGGGCGCAGCCGTCGCCGACGCGGCGGGGCCGGGCCTGACGATGGTCGGCGCAGCGGCCTACGACGTACGTCCAGCGAACCGACTCGTCCATGTGAGCGTCCAGCTGGCGGTCACGAACCATCTCCGGGACACGGTCATCAGGCGCTACACCTTCGACCGGGTCGACGTCTCGGTGCCGCCGACGGCGGCCCATCCAGCCGCCACGGCCGGGCCGAAGAAGGTGGCGGTCAACGTCCTGAGCAGGAGCGCCAGCCAGCAGGTCCTGTCTGTCCGTCTGGGCGGCGCGCTGGCGGCGGGCCGCACGACGAGTGTGACCGTCACCTTCGACCTGCCCGATCCGGGCGGCGCAGCCGGTCGTCCGATCCGGATTGGGCCGTCGCTCGTCACGTTTCCCGTGTGGGCCTATGGCTCGGCCGGCGTGGCCGGATCGACGGTCGTCGTCCGGTTCCCGGCCGGCTACGACGTCCGGGTCGTATCGGGCTCGTTGGCCGATCCGGTGACCGCACCCGACGGCTCGATCTCGCTCACGGCCGGCTCGATCCCCGATCCGCTTGCCTTCAACGCCGTCGTCGTCGCCGACGGGCCAAGCGCCTACGTCGAGACGAAGATCGACCTCGACATCAACGGTCAGCCGGCCAGCCTGGTCGTGCGGGCGTGGCCAGACGATCCGGCCTGGGGTGTCCGGATGATCAAGCTGATCCGAGCCAGCCTGCCCCTCCTCGCGACGGAGATCGGGCTGCCGTTCGAGCCGCCCGTGCCAGTCGTGGCGGTGGAGGAGGCCCTGCCGCGATCGATCGACGGCTACGCGGCCGCGTACGTGCCGGCCGAAGGCCGGATCGAGATTGCCTACAGCGCGGACGACACGATCGCGATCCATGAGCTCGCCCACCTGTGGTTCGATGGCTCGCTCTTCGCCGATCGCTGGATCACCGACGCCTTCGCGATCTTCTACGGCAACCGGGTCGCTCAGGCGTTGAAGCTGAAACCGCGCGACGAGTCGATCACGCCCGCCCTGCAGGCAGCGGCACTGCCGCTCAACGCCTGGACCGGCGACGCCCCCACGGCTGTCACACCAGGCAACTCGCCCACGTCCGACCTGGCCGATCGCTACGGCCGCGCCGCTGCCGTGACGCTGGCCGGGCGGCTTTACACGCTGGTGGGTGCCGGGGGCCTGCAGGCTGTCTGGCGGGCGGCGGCCGGTCGAGAGGCGGCGTATCAACCGAGAGGTGAGCTGGGTCAGCCCGAGGTGAGCGATGGTCCCCCCGACTGGCGAGGCTTCCTCGACCTGATTGCCGAGCGAACCGGCGTTGACGCCAGCGCCCTGTGGTCGAGCCAGGTCGTCACGCCCGACGAGCAGGCGCTGCTGACGACCCGAATCACAACCATGAGCCAGTACCAGGCGCTCACCAGCCGGGCTGCCGACTGGGTCATCCCGCAGGCTGTCCTCGACGCCCTGAACGCGTGGCAATTCGGCACGGCAGCCGACATGCTGGTGGGGCTCGGCAAGGTGCTCGACCAGCGCGACAGGATCGCCGCTGCGGCCGCCGCGGCCGGGCTGACCCCGCCGGTCACCCTCCAGACCGTCTTCGAGCAGGGGGCCAGCGCAACCGCGCTGACCGAGGCATCAAATGAGCTGCAGGTGATCGAGGCGATCAGCGCGGCATCGTCGAGTGCGCCCCAGGAACCCTCGCTGATCGACCAGATCGGTGTGATTGGCGGCGACCCGGCGACCGCCCTGGACGCTGCCGCGACGGCCTTCACGGCGGGCGACATGTCGACCGCTCGGGATCGGGCCCTGGCTGCCGACGAGGCCTGGAGCCAGGCCTCGGATGCGGGCGGCTTCCGCGTTCGAGTCGCGCTGGCGACCCTCCTGATCGCGGTTGTCCTGCTCGGCTATCTGGTCAGCCAGGTGCGCCGGTTGCGCCGATTCGGTCGGCGTGGCCAGCGTCGGGTGAGCCCTGACAGCGATGACCCCGGGGGGGACCCAGCGCGTCGTTCCGCCCGGAGTTCACGCGGTACACTCGCGAACCAACCGGTCCGGATGGCCAGACGCATTCGACCCGGACCAGAGGATGGAGACGACTCGCCCTGATGGGGATCGCGCGCAGCCGACCGTCGATGGAGATCCTGTCGGGCGATTCGGCCGATGTCTACTTCGCCCGGGCCGAGAGCATCCTCGACCGTGAGGGGCTCGATCCCCTCGTGGCGATGGAAGTGTTTGCGCGGGAGGCGGCCATCCTGTGCGGGATCGACGAGGCGAAGAACCTGCTGGCCCACGTGCTGGCCGACGGCGATCCTGCGGAGACCACGGTCGAGGCACTCGACGACGGCGATCGGATTGAACCAAAGGAGATCGTCCTGCGGATTCGCGCCCGCTACCGCCGCTTCGGCCTGTACGAGACGGCGTTCCTGGGGATGCTCGCCCAGTCGACCGGCTGGGCCACGGCCGCCCGCCAGGTCGTCGAAGCGGCCGCGCCCCAGCCGGTCATCAGCTTCGGCGCCCGCCACGTCCACCCGGACATCACGGACGTCCTCGACTTTGCGGCGATCGTGGGCGGCTGCGTCGGTGCCTCGACGCCGGCCGGCGCCCGGCTGGCCGGGTTGAGCCCGACCGGGACGATGCCCCACTCGCTGGTCCTGGTTTTCGGTGACACGGTCCGGGCAGCCGAGGCCTTCGATCGTGACCTTGGTCCAGATGTCTCCCGGATCGTCCTCGTCGACACGTTCAAGGACGAGGCCGAGGAAGCACTCCGGGTGGCCCACGCCCTTGGCGACCGGCTCTATGGGATCCGCCTCGATACACCGTCGGAGCGAGGCCGGGTCACCGCCGACCTGGTCAAGGAGGTCCGCGCCCGGCTCGACCTCGAGGGTTTCCAGCACGTCAAGATCGTGATCTCGGGCGGGCTTACGCCGGAGCGCATTACCTACTTTCGGGAGCAGGGCGCCCAGGTCGACTCGTTTGCCGTGGGCAGCTACATCAGTGGGGCAAGCCCGATCGATTTCACCGCGGACATCAAGGAGCTCGACGGCCGGCCCATTGGCAAACGGGGCCGGATCCCGGGCCTGACCCACAGCCCGCGTCTTCGCCCGGTGGACCTGCCGGCATGGCGCGCTGACGTCGGTTAGGTCAGGCCTGCCCGCTCGATTTCAGGCGAGCCAGCCAAAACAGCCCCACGATCGATTTCGCGTCGCAGATATCGCCGCGCTCGACGGCCGCGCCGGCCTCGGCCCAGGGCAATCGGACGAGCTCGAGCCGTTCATCCTCATCCGGGCCCAGGCGGTCGCCGAGGGCGGGCGACAGGTCCGTGGCGAGGTACAGGTGCATCAGCTCGGTAGCGAACCCAGGCACCGTCCAGAACGCCGCCAGCTTCCGCCAGGTCGTCGCCCGGTAGCCGGTCTCCTCTTCGAGCTCGCGCCGTGCGGCGCGACCCGGGTCCTCGATCGAGCGCGCCACGGGATCGACCAGGTCGAGGGTCCCGGCAGGGATCTCGAGCAGGACCCGGCCGGCGGCCGTTCGCCACTGGCGAACCAGCAGGACCCGGTCCTCCGGGTCGAGGGCGACGATCGCAACTGCGCCCGGATGGCCGAGGATCTCCCGGCTGGATTCGCGGCCATCGCTGAAGCGAACCGTGTCGATCCGGAAGTCACCAAGCCGGCCGCGATGGAGGATCTCCGTGCCGACGACGGTTTCGCGGAGGTCCTCGTCAGCCACCACGGTTAGTTCAGGCGGTTGCGGCGACGGGTGCATCGCCGCGGATCACCTCACCCGTCTCGGAGTCGAACAGGTGGAGCTTGTCGAGCGGCAGCCGCAGCGACAGGACGTCGCCCGGCCGGACGAGATGGGCCGAACTAACGACCGCGACCAGGTCGAGCCCCTCGAGCGAGAGATGGAGCAGCTCGTCATTGCCGAGATACTCCACGACATCCGCCTTTGCCTGGAAGCCGGCCACGTTGGAACCGGCATCGCCGATATCAAGATGCTCCGGACGGAAGCCCGCGATCAGGGTCTTGCCGTGGACCGAATCGGCCCCGGCCCGCAGGCGGAGCGGCAGTGGGATCGACAGGCCGCTGCCGGTCAGGACGGCCGTGTCGCCGGTGCCCGAGGCGGTCACCGTGGCGAAGTTCATGGCCGGGCTGCCAATGAATCCCGCGACGAACTTGTTGACCGGGTGGTCGTAGAGCTCCTGGGGCGAACCGACCTGCTGGAGGAGGCCGTCGCTCATCACGGCGATCCGGGTGCCCATCGTCATCGCCTCGACCTGATCGTGGGTGACGTAGACCATCGTTGTGCGCAGGCGCTGGTGGAGGCGGGCGATCTCGGCCCGGGTCTGGACACGCAGCTTGGCATCGAGGTTCGACAGCGGCTCGTCCATCAGGAA
>PLZO01000136.1 GCA_003152165.1 Chloroflexota bacterium | reverse complement strand
ACGGCGAGCAGTCGATCACGATTCCCCAGTTCGCCCAGCTGATGGTCAGCCTGCGGGCGGTCCATGCGCAGGTGGGCGACCTTCACGGCGACCCCGTCTTGCCAAACGCCGTCCTCAAGGTTGGCGGGACGGACAAGCATTGACCGCCCAGGCTGGGCCCAAGCTTGGCGGTGAGACCGCCGCTGACGTTGGCACAGTGCGCCCGGCAGCTCGCTTGCGCGGCGCGCCCGGGCTGCCCGGCGACAAGTCGATCAGNNTCCGACGGGCGCCGGGTCGACTATCGGATCGTCTCGCCCGGGATCGATGGGCTCCACGAGGCCGACGGAATCCTCGATTGCGGGAACTCCGGGACCACCACCCGGCTGATCGTCGGGATCCTCGCCGGGGTGCCTGGCTATCACGTCCTCGACGGCGACGCTTCATTGCGCCGGCGACCCCTCGCCCGTATCATCGAGCCACTACGCGAGATGGGCGCCGAGGTCTATGCGCGCCGGAGCAATTCCCTCCTNNCGGTCCGCGAGTCGGTGGCGACCCGAGACCATACCGAGTGGATGCTCCGAGCGCGGGGGATCCCGGTGATCCGGGAAACGTTCGGGGACGGCGGCGTGGCGGTGAGTCTCGAGGGAGGGGTTGCGGTGCAGGCGATCGGCGAGATGGTGCCCGCGGATCCGTCAGCGGCTGCCTTCTGGCTGGTGGCCGGTGCGATCCATCCCGACGCAGAGCTGACCCTGTCGGCGGTGGGCGTCAACCCGACTCGCCGAGCGGTGATCGACCTCCTCCGTCGGATGGGCGCCCGGATCGAGGAGCAGCCGGTCGTGGCCAGGCCGAGGGACGAGGCCGACACGGGCGAACCGCTGGCGGACCTGGTGGTCCGCTCGAGCAAGCTCGAGGCGATTGACGTGTCGCCGGCCGAGGTTGCCCAGGCAATCGACGAGATCCCGATCCTGTGCCTGGCGGCGACCCAGGCCCGAGGCACGACCACCATCCGTGGCGCCGGGGAGCTCCGGACGAAGGAATCCGACCGGATCGCCGGGATCGCCGCAGGGCTGAACGCCCTGGGTGCCCGGATATCGGTCGATGGCGACGACCTGCGGATCAGCGGCCCAACAGCGCTCACGGGCAGTGCCACCGTGAGCCATTCCGACCATCGGCTGGCGATGACCTTCGCGGTAGCCGGCCTCATTGCCACGGGCGCCACGACGGTCAGCGACCCCGCCAGCGCATCGATCTCCTATCCAGGTTTCTTCGCGGTACTCGAAGGGGTGCGAGCATGACGAAGCGCGTCGTCCTCATCGGTCACCCGGTCAGCCACTCGCTGTCCGGTGCGATGCAACAGGCCGCGTTCGACTCGCTCGGGATCGATGCCCGCTACGAGAGGTGGGATCGACCGCCAATCGGGCTGGCCGACGCGGTCGCCGAGCTGCGCTCCGACGAGTTCCTCGGAGCGAACGTCACGATCCCCCACAAGGAGCGAGTCGTGCCGCTGGTCGATCGGCTGACCGAGGATGCCCACGCGACGGGGGCGGTCAACACGCTCACCCGCGAGGGCAAGCGCCTGGTCGGCCACAACACCGATGTGCCCGGCTTCAGGCATGCCCTCGACAGCCTGGTCGGGCGCCAGAAGATGCCCCGCCAGGCGGTCGTCTTCGGTGCCGGCGGCGGCGGCCGGGCCGTGATCAACGGCCTGATCACGGCTGGCTTCCTGCGGATCATCGTGTTCAATCGGCATCTTCACCGGGCCGAGGGCCTGGTCAAGTTCTTCGGCAAGAGCGCTGCTCACATGGAGCTCAAGGCAATGCCCTGGCACGAGTCGATCATCGAGGCGGAGCTGGCCAAGACCCGGATCCTGGTCAACGCGACCTCGATCGGCCTGCACGGTGACGAGTCGCCGATCCCGGCTGAGATCATCCCGGCTGACCTGCTCGTCCTGGACCTGATCTATCGCCGGACCCGGCTCCTGCGCGACGCGGCGGCCAACGGCTGCACGGTGACGGATGGCGCAACGATGCTCCTGCATCAGGGCGCTGCCGCCTTCAGCCTGTGGACCGGGCAGCCGGCTCCGCTCGAGGTGATGGAGCAGGCGCTCACGGCCGCCCGCGCCGGGGGGATCGAATCGGCTGAGGGCGAGCCGACCGGCGCCATCGCGGACGCCTAGATGGGCCGGTTCCGGTTCCTGACGGCCGGTGAGTCACATGGGCCGACGCTGGGGGTCATCCTCGAGGGTGTGCCGGCCGGTTTAAACCTGACCGCCGATGCGATCGCGGTCGACCTGGCCCGCCGACAGCGCGGCTACGGGCGCGGCGCCCGGCAGGCGATCGAGCAGGATCGAGCTGAGATCCTGGCCGGTGTCCGCCACGGCCTGACCCTCGGCGCACCGATCCTGCTCTTGGTCCGAAACCGCGACTGGGAGAACTGGACGAAGGTCATGCAGGTCGAGCCGCTGAGCGAGGTCGACGTCGAGGATCTGGCTCGCCTGGCCGTGGACGGCAACAAGCGGGCGACGCCGGTGACCCGGCTGCGACCCGGCCACGCCGACCTGGCCGGCGCCCTGAAGTACGGCTTCAACGACGTGCGCGACGTGCTTGAGCGCGCCTCGGCTCGCGAGACCGCCGCCCGCGTGGCTGCCGGGGGCGTTGCCCGGGCATTCCTGGCTGAGCTCGGGATCGAGGTCTGGTCGTTCACCGCCGAGGTGGGTGGGGTGGCCCTGGATCCGGCCAACGCCAGCCGCTCGCGCAAGGAGGCCGATGCGTCGCCGCTGCGCTGCCCGGATCCCGACGCCGAGGCGCTGATGATCGCCCGGATCGACGAGGCGCGCTCGAACGGGGATACCGTCGGCGGGGTCTTCGAGGTGGTCGCTCACGGCCTGCCGATCGGGCTGGGCAGCTACGTCCACTGGGATCGCCGGCTCGACGCCGCGCTGGCCGCCGCCGTGATGAGCATCAACATCGTCAAGGGTGTCGAGTTCGGGCTCGGCTTCGAGCAGACCCGGCGGTTCGGCTCGGCCGTCCACGACGTGATCGCCGGACGGGGCGAGGGCGGCCGCTGGATCCATCGTTCGAACAACGCCGGCGGCCTGACCGGTGGCGTGACGAACGGAGAGCCGGTCGTCGTGCGCGGTGCGGTCAAGCCGATCTCCACGCTCGCCAAGCCGCTGCCGTCGGCCGACCTGATCACCGGCGAGGCGGTCGACAAGGCCCACTACGAGCGCAGCGACATCAGCGTCGTGCCGGCGGCTGGCGTCGTGGCCGAGGCGATGGTAATGCTGACCCTGGCCGATTTCATCCTGGACAAGTTCGGCGGCGACTCGATCGACGAGACCCGGACGAACCTGGAGGCCTACCGGGCCCGGATCTCGCGCTCGCCGGCGGCACCGCTCGCCGGTGGCCGACGTGGAGCTCGGACCAGGGCGGCGACTTCAGCCGGCGACACGGCCTCCGGTGGCGAAGCGACCTCCGGGGGCGAGGCCGGCTCCGGCGGCGACGACTAGGCCGGCCGGATGGACCTCGTCCTCGTCGGCCTGCCCGGCAGCGGCAAGAGCTCGGTCGGGCGACGGATTGCGGCCCGTCATGCTGCTCGGTTCGTCGACCTCGACGCGACGATCGAGGAGGCGGCCGGCCTGACCATCCCGCAACTCTTCGAAGCCGAGGGCGAGGCGGGATTCCGGGCGCGCGAGCGGGCGGCAGTCGCTGCCCTCGGCCAACCCGATTCCGCGCCCGAGCTGCGCCGGGTCATCGCAACCGGCGGCGGAACGGTCGTCGATCCGGCCAACCGCTGGGCCCTGTATCGCGGCCGGCGGGCGGTCTGGCTCAACGGGCCGCCCGAAGTCCTCGCCCAGCGCCTACGCAACTCGCCGCATCCGCGACCACTCCTCCAGGGCCGCGATCCCGTCGGGGCAATCCGCGAGCTCGCCGCCGGACGCGAGCGCTTCTATGGGCCGGCCCTCCGGCTGAACGGGCTGTCGCAGGTGGGCGCCGTGCTCGACCGGCTTGATGCATTCATGGCGGGATCGGCGCCGGCCGGGACGACCCTCCTCGCCGCCGATACCCGCCTCGGCCGGATCCGGATCGGAGAGTCGTTTGCGACACGGGCCTTGGTCGACCTCCTCGCCGAGCTCGGGGCGCCTCGGGCGATCCTGGTGTCGGAGCCGGGCGCCTGGGCCGCCGTTGGCGAGGCGCTGGCGGGCGGACTTGCCGAGGCCGGCATCCCGGTCGAGCGAATCCTCATGCCGGCAGGCGAGTCGGCCAAGCGCCTGAGCGTGATCGAGGTGGCCGCCGGCGACCTGGCCCGGTTGCGCGTCGAGCGGACGGAACCGCTCATCGCGGTCGGGGGCGGGGCGCTCGGTGATGCCGCCGGGTTCCTCGCGGCGACCTGGATGCGCGGGGTGCCCTTGATCCACCTGCCGACGACGCTCGTGGCCCAGATCGACAGCTCGATCGGGGGCAAGACCGCCGTCGACCTGGCCGAGGGCAAGAACCTCGTCGGGGCGTTCCACCAGCCAGCCGCGATCCTGATCGACGTACAGCTCGTCGCCGGACTGCCCGAGCGCCAGCGACGCTCGGCGCTGGGTGAGGCGGTCAAGATGGCCACCCTGGGCGATGAGGCACTCTTTGTCCTGTTGGAGGAAAAGGGCGGGGGGATCATCCGGGCTGAGCCGGCGGTCATCGCCCACGGCGCCGTGGCCGAGCTCGTCGAGCGCTGTGCCTGGGCAAAGGTGGAGGTCGTGCTGGCCGACGAGCACGAGTCGGGCGGCCACGCCGGAGCGTCGCTGGACCCGGTAGCGTCAGCCCGAATCGAGGCTGGGCGGTTGGCCCTCAACCTCGGCCATTCGCTCGGCCACGGCTTTGAGGCTGCCGCCGGCTACGGTGAGTCCCTGCTCCACGGCGAAGCGGTGGCCTACGGCTTGCGGGCCGCCTGCCGGATCGGCGTTGCCCTGGGGGTCACGCCGGTCGACCGGGCCGATCGGATCGAGCATCTCCTGACGACGCTCGAGCTGGCGCCGGCCGGCGGCCTGCATGAGCTCGGGCTCACCCGCGCCGACGTCCTCCGCGCGCTCAGCGCCGACAAGAAGCATGCCGGCGGGCGGTTGCGCTGGGTCCTGCCAACGGCAGAGTTCGTGGCGGTTCGGACCGGCGTCCCCGCGGAGTTGATCGAACGAATCACGGATGAGCTGCTGGAGGCACGGCCATGACCCAGGTCCTCATCCTGCAGGGCCCCAACCTCAACCTGCTCGGGACGCGTGAGCCCGAGATCTACGGCCGGGCCACGCTCGACGAGATCCATGCCGGAATCGCGGCTCGGGCGACCGAGCTGGGGCTGGCGGTTGACTTCTTCCAGTCGAACCACGAAGGCGCCCTGATCGACCGACTCCATCGCCGGGACTTCGATGTCGCGATGGTGAACGCGGGCGGGTTGACCCACACCAGCGTGAGCCTGCGCGACGCGCTCCTGGCCGTGCAGCGTCCGTTCATCGAGGTCCACCTGTCCAACCCGGCAACCCGAGAGCCGTTCCGCTCGGTCAACTTCCTCTCGGATATCGCCCTCGAATCCGTCGTGGGACAGGGCGCGGCCGGCTATTTGCTCGGCCTCGAATCAATCGCCCGGCGGGTTGCCGCCGGCGAGCTGCCCCGATGAGCCGATCAGACGACGGCCCGCCGCCAGCGTCCCCTCGTCGCCCAGCGCTGACCGCGCCAAGGGTTCCCGGCGAGACACCCGAGTTGCTCCGGCTCCGGCATCGGATCGATACCCTCGACCGCCGGATCGTCGCGTTGCTGAATGAGCGGGCCCAGCTCGGCCGCGAGGTTGGGCGGGCCAAGAAATCCGCTGGGCGTCGTGCGGTCCGTGACCTCGAGCGCGAGCGCGAGGTGCTCCTGCGGGTCGCCCTGGCGAACCTTGGGCCGCTCGCCCAGCAGGACCTGCTGGCGATCTATCGCCGCCTGATTGGCGCGACCCGCGCCCTGGAGGAGCGCGACCGTTCGCCGGACTGAGCGGCCCTGGGCCAGGAACGCTCAGCCGGCGGGCTCGGACTTGTCCTCGATCTCCCAGGCGTGGTCGAGGGTGTGCCAGGCGATCCGCCGGGCGGCGTAGCGAGCCGGCCACTTGCGACCGGCCAGAGGCGAGCCATCGGATGGCCGCCGCAGCAGATCCAGCATCGCCCTCCGCCCGGCTTCCACGGCCGGTCGATCCGTGGGTGACGGCTCCTTGAGGCGAATCCCCATCTGACCGGCGTAGGCCGAGTCGGACGCGACGCAGTGGGCGACGATCTTGTCGCGGTCCCGGCCACCACCCCGCGGGCCCTTGGCCAGCACAGCCGGGGCAGCGGCGACCACCCGATCGAACACGACCCAGGCCGCCAGGACGAGGCGGGTCATCCGGTCGGCGTCATCGGCCGCAACGGGCCGTCGGTCGTGTTCGGCCACCGTATACGCGACCCCGAAGTCGGTCCCGGCCGAGCCTTCGACCGTCTCCAGCAGGTCCAGGTCAGCCGGTGTCAATGCGGCCGGGTTCGCCAGGAATTCGAGACCGGCCTGGCTCGCAACGACCGCGTAGCGCGGCGCGGCAGCACAGAGTGCGGCAGGCAGGAGCAGCCGGTCGCGGGCGCCACGACACCAGCCCGGCCAATCGAGGGCCCAGGCGAAAGCCCGGGTCGTGCCGATCTCCTCGGCAGTCGAGATCCGCGGGAGGGTCACGCTCGGAACGTCGCTACCCGCAGCTCGCCGACGAGCCGTTCCAGCGCAGCCACATCCCGGCCGTCACGACCGAGGGCGTCGACCAGCGCCGAGGCGACGATCACGCCGTCCGCACCGGCCCGGGCGATCGCTCGGACGTGGGCCGGCCGGCTCACCCCGAAGCCAACTCCGACGGGCACCGGCGAGACCGCCTTCACGTCTCGCACCAGCTTGCCCATTGAGCTCGGCAGGGCGGTCCGGGCGCCGGTCACGCCAACGAGCGATACGCAATAGAGGAAGCCGCCCGAGCGGGCCGCAACCCGCGCCCGGCGGCCCGGCTCGGTCGTGGGCGCCACGAGGTAGACGACGGCGAGTCCCGCGTCACGGGCCACGGCCTCGAACGGCGCGCCCTCGTCCGGGGTGAGGTCGGCCACGATCACGCCCGAGGCCCCGGCAGCGGCCAGCCCGCGGGCCGTCGCGGCCCCGTCGCCACCGCCGATCACCTGGTTGGCATAGGCCATCGGGACGAGGGGCAGGTTCGGACGGGCCGCTGCGATCCGCTTGAGGAGGGCAATCGAGGCGGCGAACGTGGCGCCGGCGGCCAGGGCGACCTGCGACGCCCTCTGGAGCGTGGCACCGTCGGCCAGTGGATCCGAATAAGGCAGCCCCACCTCGAGCAGGTCGGCTCCAGCATCTGCGGCGGCCAGGGCAACCCGGAAGCTCGTCTCGGCGTCGGGGTAACCCGCCACGAGATATGGAATCAGGGCAACCCGGCCCTCCCCTGCCGCCCGTCTGAATGCTGCTGCGATCCGCCGGGCACCGGCCGTCTCGTTCGTGCCCGTCATGCCTGTCCCGCGCCAGGCTCAAGCGCTGCCAGGTCCTTGTCGCCCCGTCCCGACAGGCCGACAAGCACGACTGCTTCATCGGGATAGGGCACGCCCGAGCCCTCCACCCCCGCGATCAGCCGGGGCAGGACGGCGAACGCGTGGGCCGTTTCGAGCGCCGGCAGGATCCCCTCGAGCCTGGCCACGTGGCGCATGGCGGCCAGCGCCTCGGCGTCGGTCGCTGCGGCCAACTCGAGGCGGCCGCCGCTCAGCAGGGCGGCGATCTGCGGTCCCACGCCCGGGTAGTCGAGGCCGGCCGAGATCGAATGGGCCTCGACAACCTGGCCGTCGGCATCCTGGAGCATGAGCGAGCGCGACCCATGGAGGATCCCGGGCGTGCCGCCGGCCAGGGCCGCCGCATGGCGGCCCGTCGCGATCCCGTCGCCGGCGGCCTCGGCCACAGCGAGCCGGACCGCGGGCTCGCCGATGAACCGGTCGAGGATCCCGATCGCGTTCGAACCGCCCCCGACACAGGCCAGGACGAGGTCCGGCAGGCGTCCTTCGACGGCGCGCAACTGGGCAGCGGACTCGTCGCCGAGGATGCGCTGGAGGTCGCCCACGATCGTGGGATAGGGATGCGGGCCCATCGCCGAGCCGAGGACATAGTGGGTCGTCTCGACGTTCGTGACCCAGTCACGCATCGCCTCGTTGACGGCGTCCTTGAGGGTGGCCGACCCAGAGGTCACCGGCCGGACCTCGGCGCCCAGCGCCCGCATTCGCAGGACATTCGGCTGCTGGCGCTCGATGTCCTGGGCGCCCATGAACACGACGCAGGGCAGGTCGAGCAGGGCGCACGCGGTGGCGGTGGCGACGCCGTGCTGGCCGGCCCCGGTCTCGGCGATCACCCGGGACTTGCCGAGGCGACGGGTGAGCAGGGCCTGGCCGAGGGCGTTGTTGATCTTGTGAGCCCCCGTATGGGCGAGGTCCTCGCGCTTGAGGTAGACCCGCAGGCGGGCCGGGATCCGACCGGACGCGGCGGCATCCGGACCGACCAGCCGGATCGCCTCGATGAGGGTCGCGGCCGCCAGGCGGTCGGCCCGGTAGATCGGCGTCGGCCGGCCCGAGTAGGTGACCAGCAGGGCCCGGAACTCGGCCCAGAAGCGCGGGTCGTGGCGCAGCTCGAAGTAGGCCCGCTCGAGGCTATCCAGGGCGGCCATCAGGGTCTCGGGCACATACCGGCCGCCATACTCGCGGTTGCAGCCCCAGCGACCGTCCACGTCGGCCTCGAGCAGCCCGGCGAACACCCGGGTTGGCCGGGCGGCCAGGTTGGGTCGGTCCCAGCGGGCCGCCCGGGCCCGCTTCGCGAAGAGGGCAACCCGCAGCGGATCCTTGCGTCGGCGCTCACCGGCGACGCGGGGCGCCTCCACGCCGGACGCCACGTCCACGCCGATCGCGGGGATCGCACGCACCGCCCCGGCGACGTTGGCCGGATCCAGGCCACCGGCCAGGACGACCGGCAGGGCTCGCGCGACCGCCGCCGCGAGGCTCGTCGCCGAGCGCATCCCGGTGCCACCCGGATGGGGACCACCGGCCGTGTCGAGCAGGATCCGCTCCACTCCGGCCTCGAGATAGGCCCGCCCCTGGGCGACCACCGAGGCGGCCTCAAGTTCGACTTCGCTGGCGGCGACCTCTCTCGGCAGCCGGAGCGTCTTCCAGATCGGGCGATCGAGTCGGCGGACCAGCTCCAGCCTCTCCTCGCCGGCCAGCTGGACGACGTCGGGATCCAGCGCGGCGATGATCGCCCTGAGCCGCTCGAGACCGGCATCGGCCGTGACGGCCACGATCCGCGGATGGCCGGAGGACGGACCGCCCGACCGGGCGAGGCCGGCCAACTCGACGGCCGTGCTCAAGTCCAGGGTGCGCGGCGTGCCGGGCACCAGGTTGAGCCCGATCGCATCGGCCCCGGCATGAAGCGCGGCAAGGACCCCGGCCGCATCGGTGATCCCGCAGATCTTCACGAGCGGGCCACGGTCCTCGGCGGCGAGATCCTGGGCCAGGCGGCCGGCGGCAACAAAGCGCGCCGCCGCCGCTTCCGGGTCGTGGGCACGCATCAGCGCCTCGCCTACGAGTACGCCGTCGAAGCCGAGCGCCCGCCAGCCGGTGACAGGCTCGGGCTCGCGCAGCCCGGACTCGACGATCACGAGCCGATCATCGGGCACGAGCTCGCGCAGCCGGACTGCCCGCTCGGGGTCGACCTCGAGCGTCCGCAGGTCGCGGTTGTTCAAACCGATCAACCGGGCGCCGCTGGCGAGGGCACAGTCGAGCTCGCGCCGATCGTGGGCCTCGACCAACGGCTCGAGACCAAGCGCTCGGGCGTCTTCCACCAAGCGAGCCAGCCGGGCGGCCGGGTGCAGGCTGGCCAGGAGCAGGACTAGGTCGGCGCCGGCTGCCCGCAGGAGTGGCAGCTGCCGTCGGTCGACGACGAACTCCTTGGCCAGCACAGGCACGCTGACCGCGGCCCGAACCAGGCGGAGGTCGTCGACGGAGCCGCCGAACCAGTGCGGCTCGCACAGGACCGAGATCGCTGCGGCGCCCCCAGCCGCATAGGCGCGAGCGCGGGCAACAGGATCGTCCGAGGCCGCCACGATCCGACCGACCGACGGTGAGGAACGTTTGACCTCTGCGATCAGGGCAAGGCCGGGTGCGGCCAGCTGGGCCGCGATGTTGCGCGGTGGCGGCGCCGCGGCGGCTTCACGCTCGAGGCCCGCCAGCGTGATGCCAGCGAGCTGCACGGCCAGGTCGGCCGCCCGCCGGGCAGCGATCTCGGCAACGACGTTGCGGGGTCGGCCGACATCGGTCACGCCGGCGTCCCCTGGGGCGCTACGCCATTCGCGGCCGCCTGCTTCGCAGCCTGAAGCCTTGCCAGGAGCGCCCGCGGCGCGCCGGTGTCGAGCGTCGCAGCAGCGAGCCCGACCCCATGATCCAGATCCGCCACCCGGCCGGCGGCCACGAACGCCGCAGCGGCGTTGAGCAGCACGACATCGCGGCGAGGGCCGGCCGTGCCGGCCAGCACGTCTTCGACAAGGGCCGCGTTCTCATCGGGCGTTCCGCCGGCAAGCGCATCGGTCGCCACGCTGCCCAGGCCCAGACGCCGCAGGACCTCCAGGTCAACGGTTGAGACGGTCACGCCGTCGGGGGTCACGTCATGAATCACGCCTGAGCCATCCAGCGGGAGCTCGTCGACGCCCGCGCCGTGGACCACGATCGCACGCTCCTGGCCCAGCATCCGCAGGACTTCGGCCACCCGCGGCGCGGCCGACGCATCGCCGACGCCGACCATCAGGCGGGCCACGCCGGCGGGATTGGTGAGCGGGCCGAGCAGGTTGAACGCGGTCCGGACCCCGATCTCGAGCCGGGTCGGGCCAGCGAACTTCATCGCTGGGTGGAATCCGGGGGCGTACAGGAAAGCGAAGCCGTCCTGGCGGAGAGCCGCCGCGGCCGAGACTTCGTCGTGATCAGTCCGCACGCCCAGCGCGTCGAGCACGTCGGCCGATCCCGAGCGCGAGGTAATCGCCCGGTTGCCGTGCTTGGCGACCGGCACGCCGGCCGCCGCGACGACGAGGGCCGAAGTCGTCGAGATGTTGAACGTGCCGCTCCGATCGCCGCCCGTCCCCACGACGTCGATCGCCCCGAGCGGTGCGACGACCTTGAGCACCCGCTCCCGCATCGCGACGGCGAATCCGGCCAGCTCGGCCGTGGTCTCGCCACGCATCCGGAGGGCCACCAGGAGCGCGGCGAGCTGGGCAGAGGTCGCCTCGCCGTCCATCACGGCGCCCATCGCCCCACGCGCCTCGTCCCGCGTCAGGCTGCGCCCGTCGACGACCGCCGCGAGCGCCGCCCGGACGAGCTCGCTCATCGGCCGGCTCCGGTCGGCTCGGCCATCCCGCTGGTCGCGAAACTGCCGCTGACCGCGTCAAGGCGGCCTGCCTCGCCCTCGCCGGCGAGGCGTAGGAAGTTCGCGAGGAGATGGGGCCCCTCGGGCGTGAGCACCGACTCGGGATGGAACTGGACGCCCTCGAGCGGCAGCGTCGTGTGGCGGAGGCCCATCACCACTCGGTCCTCCTCGCATACGGCCGTGACCCGCAGCTCCATCGGGATCATGGCCGGATCCACCGCCAGGGAGTGGTAGCGGGCGGCCATGAACGACGGCGGCAGCCCGCGCAGGAGACCCTCACCGTCGTGGCTCACCTCGGACGCCTCACCGTGAACGAGGGTCGGGGCGCGGATGATCGTGCCGCCGTAGGCAACCGCCAGCGATTGCATTCCCAGGCAGACCCCGAGCAGCGGGATCGAGTGCTCGGCCGCGACCTGGATCGCCGCGACCGAGACGCCGGCCGCCGCTGGATCGCCGGGCCCGGGCGAGATCACGATCCCACGCAGGTCGATGACGGGATCGGCCGCCAGCGCTTCCACCCCGGCCCGGTCGATCGCGTCGTTGCGGATGACCCGCACGTCGGCGCCGGCGGCCTGGAGCGCCTGGACGAGGTTGAACGTGAACGAGTCGTAGTTGTCGATGACCAGGATCATCGCGCCAGCCCGATGTCGGAGGGCGTCCCGGAGCTGGCCGGCGTCCCGGAGCTGGCAGGCAGTCCCTGGCCGGAGGCAAGGTCGATCGCCCGGCGCAACGCGGCCGCCTTGTGCTCGGTTTCCTCGAACTCGCGTTCGGGGACCGAGCCGGCCACGATCCCCGCGCCGGTGTGAACGTGCGCGATCCCGTTGCGCAGGACCGCACTCCGGATCGTGATCGCCGTGTCGAGATTGCCGTCGTAACCGAGGTAGCCCGCCGCCCCTCCGTACAATCCCCGGCGCTCGTTCTCGGCGGCCGCGATCAGCTGCATCGCCCGGACCTTGGGCGCGCCCGACAGGGTCCCGGCCGGGAAGACCGAGCGCAATGCGTCGAGCGCATCCAGCTCGGGCTTGAGGCGAGCCTCGACGTGGCTGACCAGGTGGAGGACGTGGCTGTAACGCTCGACCTCCATGTACTTCGTGACCCGGACGGTGCCCGCCCGAGCCACCCGGCCAAGGTCGTTGCGGCCGAGGTCGACGAGCATGACGTGCTCGGCCTTCTCCTTCGGATCGCGCTGGAGCTCCTCGCTCAGAAGCTCGTCCTCGGCCGGTGTCGCGCCACGCGGCCGGGTGCCCGCGATCGGGTGCGTCGTCAGGCGGTCGCCCTCGACCTGGAGGAGCAGCTCGGGGCTGGCGCCCACGACCTCGAACGCGGGCGTCCGAACGAAGAAGAGGTACGGGCTGGGGTTGACTCGACGCAGGGCGCGATACAGGCCAATCCCGTCGACGGGCCGCCCGTCGGGACTAGCCGGCAGGTCGAACGACTGGCGCCGGGCGAGGACAACCTGGATCGCCTCGCCAGCGGCGATTGCCTCCTTGGCCACCTCCACGGCGTGGATGTACTGGTCCCGGCCCAGGCTGGTTGCAGCTGCCTCGTGGCTGACGCTGGCCGGCGAGGCGTTGCCCGCACCAGCTATGCGCCCCACGGCTCCTGTTGCAGCGCCGGCGTTCTCGGCTGGCGATGGCCGCGAGGTCCGGTCAAGCGCTTCGAAGATCGCCCGCTCGGCGATCCGGTAACGACCGTCCAGGTCGGGCACCTCAGTGTGGAGCGAGGCGATCGCGCTGATCGTATGGGTCAGATGGTCGAAGACGATGACCAGGTCGGACTCGATGAATGCCGCCGTCGGCACTCCCACTGGATCTGCCGTTGGCTGGGGTACGCTCGGCTCGAACGAGGTGACGGCATCGTAGGCCAGCGCCCCGACCGCTCCGCCGGTGAAGCGGGGCATGCCCTCGACCGGCAGGAGTCGACGTCGGGGCAGGAACGCCCGCAGCGTCGTGAGCGGATCGGGCGATTCGAGGGTCTCGATGGGCAGGTCGGAGTCGAAGCGGTCCACGCTCAGGGGACGGCGCTGGATCGTGGCCCGATAGCCGCGCACCTCGAGCAGCCGGCGCGGGCCCGTGCCGAGGAAGCTATACCTGCCGAGCCGCTCGCCGCCCTCGACTGACTCGAGAAGGTAGGCCGGCCCGCCGTCATCGAGGCGCAGGAAGGCACCGATCGGCGTCTCGAGATCCGCGTCCCGCGTGGCGCGCAGGAGCACGGTGTCGGCGCTGCCGGCCAGGCGCTTCGCCTCAGTCAGGCTGAGCGGGTCGGTGATGCTCATCGTGCGCCGGGCTCCTCCGAAGATGCGGCTTCCGGGGTTCGTCCCGGATTTCGTGGGTGGTCCCGATCCAGGACCGAGGCCGGAGCCCGGGCCGCTGAATCAAAACGACCTCTCGTCCCAGGGACGAAAGGTCGAACCTTCCGCGGTACCACCCGCCTTCGGCAATCTGCCGCACTTTGACCGACGGAGCCGTCCCGGATCGCTCCGAGGTGTGCCCGATCGGCGCTGCCCGCTATCGCTGGCGCCCTGCGCCGGAGCCTACTGGACGAGACGCCGGTCTCACCGTTCGGTCCGGAGGCTCCCGGGTCCATTCACCATCGTGGTCGTCCCGGTTTCCACCAACCACCGGGTCTCTGCGCCGACGCACGAGGGATACTCATCCCGATCATCGCCCGTTTATTCGTGATGTGGCGGCGAGTCTAGACGCCGCCGCTGCGGGTCGTCAACCGCGGTCCGGGGAGAGAGGGGCCAAGGCGGGACACGGGCCTCAGCTGCGCGCCGGCTTATCAGGAGGCCGGGCCCGACCAGACACCAGCAACTCGAAGCCGGGGCAGCTGGCGACCGGTAGCGCCGGGTAGCGCGGGTAGCTGGGCTCTGACTTCGACCGCTGGCATAGCCAGAAGGTCGAGCCGCGCACGTTGCCCGTCCGCCGGCCGTGGCAGCAAGCCGCACATAGCCCGGGATTGGTCACGGCGGGCTTTCCTGATCGAAACCTGAACCCGCGGATATACTCTTGACCCCCCCGAAGGGTACCAAGCTAGCCTTAGCCAACTCGCACGATCTGCGGAAATCTAAACGGAAGGAGGTAACCTCTTGACTCGCATCTATTCTTGGTACAACAACATTTCATCCGAGACCGTCACGGTCGCCTTGCGTACCCGGCGACTGCTCACCGCAGGCCAGGGACTTGCGGAATATGCACTTATCCTCGCTCTGATCGCGATCGTTGCCATTATTGCTCTCATCTTTCTCGGCGGACAGGTTTCCAAGATCCTAAGCACGGTCGGCAAGAGCATCTGACGCTCTGGCTGATCGATCCTGACGGGCGCCGCCAACGGCGCCCGTTTCGATTCGAGCCTCACTGTGTCCGAACTCGACCGCCTCTTGGACACAGGCCCTGCGCGCCGAACGGGAACCTGACCTCGGCCGCCTTGTCGATGCCGAGCCCCAATGTAATCATCTGGCCAGTCAGGACCGAGCAAGCCTGAAGTAGTCCTTGGTTCCCTTCGACCTGGGAAAGCAGGTGCTCCAGGCGGGCCGATCCGCCGCCTTCGGTTCTAGTAGGTCGAAAAGCCGACTCGACCGCGACGTTCAGCGGGCTGGACTCGAAGGCATTACCGTCGCGTCTTCTGACCAGTACCCGATTTCATCCGCGACGCGGTCCTCCCGAAGCTGCACTTCGCGTCGGACGGCCTGCGATCAGACCAAGGGCGTGACGGGTACGACATCGAGCGGGACGCCGGCGAATCGGACAACCGAGTGCCGCCTGGTCACGCTCCTGACGCCGGCGAGCCGGTGGCACCCTGGCACAGACTCAGAGTCTTGGTAATGCTCTCGGCGAGCGCCGCCTCCTCCTTGTCGACCTTTGTCGTCCCGGCGTTGATCGTCACGATCGCAGCGTTGTACAGCTTCGCCTGTGCGCTGGCCCGAGCTACCGCGCTGTTACCGATGCCGACCCACAGGTTCGCTCCGCTGAAGTTGGCGTCCCACGCCTGGCTAAAAGCGTTGTAGTAGTCAGTCGACACTTCCCTCACCGCGGCAACGTAGGCATCCAGCGCCTTCGCGAAGTTCGAGTCCTTGGCGCCGCGATTGAACTGGGTGGTCTGCTCACGTTGGATCTTCTCAAGCTGCGTCTCGTCAGCTTGAAGTGCACTGACGCACGTGTTCCGGGCCGCGAGCTGATTCTGCAGGTCGGACACTTGGTTGTTCAGGCCGCTCGCCTCACTCTCGGCCTGCGATCGGGCAGCCGTCTGGGTGCTCAGCTGCGAGGTGGTGTCCGTCAGCGACGACTGCGTCGTCGACAGCGTCTGTCGGTTAGAGGCAAGATCGATCTTTGACCGGTCCAGCGATTGGTTCGTCGTGTACCCAAAGGCGACCGACGCGAGCAGCGCCAGCATTAGCACGCCGATTCCGACCAGCACGACGGGCCGCCGATTCCTCGGTCCGCTGGGCCGGTTGTCGACGCGCGTCGCGCCGGAATCAGCCGATCTCCCAACCTCGGAGGATTGGACCACCGAGACGAGCCGGTGCGGATCGTCAAGGGCGGGTGCGTCGTCAACCACGCCGTTGGAAGTGACACCGAGCGGGCCCGATCCGGCCGGCGCGTGCGGCGACGCCAGACGATCTAGCTCAGCGTCACTCGCTCGAAAGTCAGCACCGCAACGGGCACAAAACGCGGCACGTAGGAGTCGCGGGTATCCGCAGGCAATGCAATGGTTCGACCCCATGTGTCGACCTCCCTCGGCGCGTTGCTCGGTCCAGGTCGCTGGCGTTGGTCTCGCCCGCGGGCGCGGAGCATGGGCTTTGCCGCCCAGCGTCTTCGACGAACGCGCCTGACTGCACCGTGGTCAGCCGGACTCGTCGAAGACCCTCACCCTGTGCGGTCGCGGCCGCCCGTAACGGACCGAAAGTCACGCCAGGTCGGACTAACGGCGACGGACCCGTACCGCAGACGGACGATCTTCGCCACGGCCGTGACCTCCCTGAGAGTGCGGATCACCGTCAGGGCCGTTTGGAGAGGTGTCTCGCGTGTGAAACTGGCGGAGAGGCTGGGATTCGAACCCAGGGAAGGCTTGCACCCTCAGCGGTTTTCAAGACCGCCGCATTCGACCGCTCTGCCACCTCTCCGGGCGCCGAGGATAGCCCCATCAGGGCGGCGGGCGCAGCTCAGCCTGGCCCAGGTACGGTCGGAGCACCGCCGGCACGGTGACCGAGCCATCGGGGTTTTGGTAACTCTCGATGATCGCCGCGACGACTCGGGGCAGGGCCAGGCCCGAGCCGTTGAGAGTATGAACGAGCTCCGGTTTGGCACCCGGCTGGGGGCGATAGCGAACGGCCATCCGGCGGGCCTGGTAGTCCCGGAAGTTGGAGCACGAGCTGACCTCGAGCCAGCGTTCCACCCCCGGCGCCCAGACTTCGATGTCGTACTTGCGACCCTGCACGAAGCCCATCTCGCGCGTCGCCATCAGCAGGACCCGATAGGCCAGGCCCAGTCGCTGGAGGAGGTCCTCCGCTCGACCGGTCATCCACTCGAGCGCCTGGGCACTCGCCTCCGGCCGCTCGAACAGGACCATCTCCACCTTGTCGAACTGGTGAACCCGGAGGATGCCCCGGGTGTCCTTGCCGGCAGCGCCAGCCTCGCGTCGGAAGCACGGCGAATAGGCCGCATAGCGCACGGGCAGCTCGGATGCCTCGAAGATCTCGTCGCGGTGGAGGTTGGTGACCGGGACCTCCGCCGTGGGGACGAGATACAGCTCGTCGCGCGTCACCACGTACATCTGGTCTTCCTTGTCCGGGATCTGGCCGGTGCCCCGGGCAGACGCCGCGTTGACCACGGCCGGCGGCCAGATCTCGGTGAAGCCGTTCTCGCGCGTGTGGACGTCGAGGAACCAGCTGATCAGGGAGCGCTGGAGGGTGGAGCCAAGGCCGCGGTAGACGGGGAAACCGGAACCGGCGATCTTCGCGCCGCGCTCGAGCTCGAAGATGCGCAGCCCCGCCCCGACCTCCCAGTGCGGCCGCCGTTCCCAGCGGGCGCCATCCGCCGGGGCGTCCGCGCCGACCTCGCCGCTCAGCGGCTGGACCCGGGGGAGCTGCTCGCCCCACGTCCGGATGGTCACGTTCGCCTCTTCGCCGCCGACCGGGACATCGAGGTCAGCCGGATTCGGGATCCGCAGCAATAGATCCTCGACGGTCGCATCGACGGTCGCCAGCTCCGTGTCGATGGCGCTGATCCGGCTACCCGCCGCGGTTGAACGCGCCCTGAGTGCCGCCGTGGCGGGACCGTGGGGATCGGCTCCGACCCGAATCGATTCCCCGATCGCCTTCGACGCCGTATTGCGTTCGGCCTTCAAGTGGTCGCCCTCGGCCAGCAGCTCGCGCCGTCGGGCATCGGCAGCCAGGGCCTGATCAACGATCGAGGGGTCCTCGCCCTTGTCGATCGCGCCCTGGCGAATGGCCGGGGCATCCTCGCGCAACCGCTGCAGGCCAACGCTCATGCGCTCTCCTGCACGGGCTCGCCGGCGGCCACCCGCAAACGCTCCAGGACGAATGCTGATTCGAGGCTGGCCAGCAGCCAGCCGGCCCGCGGGCCGTTCGGTCGGCCAAGGAAGGCCAGATAGAGTGCACCAAACGCCCGGCCGGGGACCAATCCGGCTGCTGCGGCCGTCGAGAAGATGAGCGCCTGCCAGGCATCCCCGGAGGCCGGCGGTCCACTGACAGCCGCCAGGGCCGCCGCAGCCAGCTGGCCGAGCCAGGTGCACTGGTCCGGCTCGAGCGCGCCGGCCTCATCGGGGATTCGGTCCCGCTGGACGGCGATCCGGGCTTTGTCGGGGGCGAACGTGGCCAGCCAGGCATCTGCCGCCGCAGTCCGTTCGCGAACGGTCGCCGTTTCGAGCCGAGTGAGCGGGGCGCCTTTCTCGGTCTCGATCCGGGCGTCGATGTCGACGCCGGGGATCTGTCGCAGCAGGGCGAGATGGCCGAAGGCCGGCCGGAACGCTGCGGCGATAACGGCCACGTCGGCGCCCGGGTCGAGCAGCGAGTAGCGGAAGACACTGGCGTAGCCGGCCGGCAGCTCGCCCCGAACCGGGTGGCCCGCGGTCGCATCAGCGAGGCGGTCGAACTCGTCGAACAGGCGCGGGATCGCGTCGCTGCCGATCGGGTCGAACTCGATCGCGGTCTGCGGCCGGGGCCGCAGAAAGAGCAGGCGGAGCTGCTCGGGCGGGACTACCCGGACGATCTCGTGAGCAGCCACGCCGAGGCCCCTGGACGTCGACATCTTGCGACCACCAATGTTGAGGAACTCGTAGGCCACGTTGAGCGGGGGCTCGCGCTCGAAGATCTCCCGGGCGATCGCATCGGCTCGGTCGCGCGAGCCACCGGCTGTCGAAAGGTCCTTACCGGAGGGCTCGATCGTTACCCCGAAGATGCTCCATTGGGCAGCCCATTCGAGGTTCCAGCCGAGCTTTGCCCGCCCGCCGAACGGAGGTATCCAGCCGCTGTGCCCGCAGCCGTGGGCCCAGCTGACGAGGTTCGGCCGGCACTCGTAGAAGACCCGCTCGCCGTCCCACCTGGTCACGATCGTGGTGCCGATCCTGGCGCAGCTCTCGCACACAACCTGGAGCGGATGCCAGTCGGCCGGATGCTGGACGTTGGCGACGCGCCGGTAGATGGCGCGAACGGCCTCGGCCCGGTCCAGTGCCGCGCGGATGAACGGATCGACCACGCCCGATGCATAGACGTCGCTCATCCAGTAGTAGCGATCGGGGTGGATGCCCAACCCGGCAAACGTGTCGATGAACGCCTGGGCGTGATGGCGGGCGTAGGAGGGATGGCAGTCGCCGGCCTGGTCCGGGACGTGGGCAAGCGGCCGGCCCATCTCGTGCTCGATGGCGTCCGGCGTGAGGAGCGCCTGGGCGTCCATCGGGTCGAGGTCATCGATGCCGTAGAGCAGGCTGGTCGCCGTCCCCCGGGCGCGCAGGGCCCGGGCGATCACGTCCAGGATCACCGGCCCGCGCAGGCTGCCGACATGGACCGTGCCCGATGGCGTCTTGCTGTCGTTGACGACCTGCGGTCCCTCGACCGAGGCAGCCAGTTCGTCCGCCCAATCCATGGCCCGAACTCCCTGGGCGAACCGGGTCAGCTGATCTTGGTGATCGTGTAGGCGAAGTCGCCCGCCGGCACCTTCACCGTCACCCGGTCGCCCTTCTTCTTGCCCAGTAGGACCCGCCCGACCGGCGACTCATTGGAGATCCTGCCCTCCCGGGGAGCCGCCTCGGTGGAACCGACGATCGTGAACGTCTCCGTCCCGTCGCCACTCTCGACGACCACGGTCGAGCCGATCTGGACGTGCTCAATCGAGTGGTGCTCGTCGATGATCGTGGCGTTCTTGATCAGCGCCTCGAGCGTCTGGATCCGGCCTTCGACGAACGCCTGCTCGTTCTTGGCATCCTCGTACTCGGCGTTCTCGGACAGGTCGCCGTGCTCTTTTGCATCGTGGATCCGTCCGGCGACCTCGGAGCGCCGGACCTGGACCATCTCGTCCAGCTCCGAACGGAGCTTCTCGAGTCCGCCCTGGGAAAGGTAGGTGGGCTTGCTGTTCACGATTTGGGTGGCCCCCCATCGGGATCTCGGCGCGCGGGCCTGCGGGGTCGGGGTAAACGAAGAACTTCAGGCCTCCGCGAATGAGAGCGGACCTGAAGTTCAGCCGGCCCGAATGCTACTTCGCGGCTCCCGGAGTGTCAAAGAGCCGTCCGGTCCGTGAGCCGCGCCAGTCGACGCTTGACCCGGCCGAGGGAACCCCGGTCGGTGAAGGCCACGAAGAGCGTGTCGTCCCCGGCAATCGAGCCGGCCACCTCGGGCCAGCGCGCCCGATCGAGGGCTGCCGCGATCGCGTGGGCCGAGCCCGGCAGGGTCCGGATCACGAGCATCAGGCCGGCTTCCCGAATCTCCACGGGCAAGTCACGGAAGAGCTTGCGGAGGCGATCTTCGCCGCTGATCTCGGCCTCGACCAGGCGCGGCGGGAGGGCGTACGCCTGCGTGCCCTCGCGGCTCACCTTGATCAGGCCGAGCTCGGCCACGTCGCGGCTGATCGTGGCCTGGGTGGTCCGGAAGCCACGCTCGCGCAGAGCCGCAGCCAGCTCCTGCTGGGTCCGGATGACGCGCTGATCCAGCAGGTCCCGGATCGAGCGTTGGCGGAGTTGCTTCATCACTTCCAAGGTCCGCCGCCGATCATCGGGACAGGAAGACGACGAGGACCAGCCCGGCGATGGCGATCCGCTCGGCCACGAAGATTCCGTAGGACCGGGTCCTGACGTAGCGCAGCATCAGGTGGATCGCGGCCAACCCGGCCACGAGGGCAGCCAGTATGCCCACCGCCAGCGGGCCGGCCTGGACGGCCACACACGCCTCCCCGGTGAGCAGCTTGCGAGCCTCGAAGACCCCTGCCCCGGCGATGATCGGGGCAGCCATCAGGAAGCTGAAACGCGCCGCCGCCTCGCGGGTCAGGCCGGCAAACAGGCCGGCTGAGATGCTCATCCCGGCACGGCTGATACCAGGCACGAGGGCCACGGCCTGGGCCAGCCCGATGACGAGTGCCCGCGGGAACGTCACCTTGTCGATGCCGTCCATCTTGCGCCCGACCTGGTCCGCCAACCACAGGACCGCCGCGCCGACGACCAGGGCGATGGCCACGTCCTCGGCGGTTCGAACGGCTGCCTCGAGGCGGTCGTTGAGGATGGGCCCGGCGATCACTGCCGGGATCGTGGCCACCACCAGCAGCCACGCCAGCCTCCGGTTCGGATCGGTGCCCAGCGAACGTTCGCGCAGGGCTGAGAAACCGGCTGGCACGATCGCCAGCCAGTCCGCCCGGAAGTAGACCAGCAGGGCGACCAGCGTGCCCAGGTGGAGCATCACGCTGAACGCGAGCGAGGTGATGAACGGGGCCGTCCAGCCCAGCAGGTACGGGACGATGATCAGATGGCCCGAACTCGAGATCGGCAGAAACTCGGTCAGTCCCTGGACGATGCCCATGATCAATGCCTGGAAGGTGATCTCCACCGAGGCCTCCTCAGGCCCTGCCGAGTTATCGCGCCGTCAGCCCGCCGAACCGCTCCGCGCTCCAGCCAGGGCACGACACCGGCGCGCTACCGGATGAACAGCGGAGCAAGGACCAGGGTGACCGTCGCGAGCAGCTTGACGAGGACGTGGAGCGACGGACCAGCGGTGTCCTTGAACGGATCGCCAACCGTGTCGCCGACCACGGCAGCGGCGTGGGCGTCGGTCTTCTTGCCAAGCACGTTGCCGGCATCGTCGAGCAGGTGGCCCGATTCGATGTACTTCTTGGCGTTGTCCCAGGCACCACCGCTGTTGTTCAGGACCGTGGCCAGCATGACTCCCGAGATCGTGCCGACCAGCAGCATTCCGGCGACCGCCTCGTAGCCGAGGACCACGCCGACGATGATCGGGGTGCTGACGGCTACCACGCCGGGCAGGACCATCTCGCGCAGCGCAGCGCGGGTCGTGATGTCAACGACCCGGGCGTAGTCCGGGCGCTGGGTGTAGTCCATGATCCCGGGCATCTCCCGGAACTGGCGGCGGACCTCGACGATGATCGCCTGGGCGGTCTTGCCAACGGCCCGGATGGCCAGCGAGCTGAAGAAGTAGACGAGCATGGCGGCGAGCAGCGCGGCGATGAACACGTTCACGTTCGAGAGGTCGACCGAGGTCAGCAGCTTGACCCCGGGCACGCCGGCGGCAATCTGGCGGCCGAGGATCAGGTTGACCTTATCGATGTAGGCACTGAATAGGAGGAATGCCGCCAGCGATGCCGAAGCGATCGCGTAGCCCTTGGTCAGGGCCTTGGTCGTGTTGCCGACGGCGTCGAGCCGGTCGGTGATCTCGCGGGCCCCGGCCTCGGCCCGGCTGAACTCGGCGATCCCGCCGGCGTTGTCGGTGATCGGGCCGAAGGTATCCATGGCCAGCACGTAGGCGGTGGTCATCAGCATGCCCATCGTCGCGACAGCCGTGCCGAAGATCCCGCCGACGTTCGCGCCGTTGGCATCGACCAGGCCGGCCTGCGAGCCGAGCCAGTGGCTGGCGAAGAGGGCGATCCCGATGGTGATCGCCGTGGCGAACGTCGTCTCGAAGCCGACCGCAACGCCCGAGATGATGTTGGTCGCCGGGCCCGTCTTTGAGGCCTCGGCGATTTCCCGGACCGGGCGGTACGAGCCGGCCGTGTAGAACTGGGTGATGTAGACGAAGGCGACGCTGGTGGCCAGGCCGACCACTCCGGCACCGAAGAACCAGACCCAGGTCGGGATGCCGTTGGCGCCGCTCTGGGTGCCCGTCTGCATCATCACGTTGGTCGTGATCAGCAGCCCGCCCACCGACAGCAGGGTGGTGACCCAGTACCCCCGGTTGAGCATGTTCATCGGGTCTTCGTCCTCGCGCCCGCGGACGAAGAAGATGGCCACGATCGTCGACAGGAGGCCAAAGGCTCGCACGACGAGCGGGAAGAAGATCCACGCCTCGGGATGAGCCCAGCCGGCTGCCTTGGCAATCGTGTAGACGGCGACACCCAGGATCATCGCCCCGATGTTCTCGGCTGCGGTCGACTCGAACAGGTCGGCGCCGCGGCCGGCGCAGTCGCCGACGTTGTCACCGACGAGGTCGGCGATCACGCCCGCGTTGCGTGGGTCATCCTCGGGGATCCCCTTCTCGACCTTGCCCACGAGATCGGACCCGACGTCGGCAGCTTTCGTGTAGATCCCGCCGCCGAGCTGGGCGAACAGCGCCACGAACGAGGCGCCGAAGCCGTAGCCCACGATCAGGAAGGGCGCCTCCTCAGGGTGATCGAAGCCACCGAAGGCGACGAACATGAAGTAGACGCCCAGCAGCGACAGGGCCACGACCAGGAAGCCCGAGACCGCCCCGCCGCGCATTGCGACCTGGACCGCCTCCACCAGGCTGCGCCTGGCGGCAGCGGCCGTCCGCACGTTGGCCTTGACGCTGATGAACATGCCGATGATCCCTGACGCCATCGAGCAGGCTGCCCCGACCAGGAACGCGATCCCGGTCCGCCAACCGAGGTCGAAGCCGTTGTACTGGGTATCGGCGACCTGCTTGGTGACGAGGGCGCTGATCACTCCGGTGATGACCACGGCGCCAACGAGCGCGAAGATCCCGATGGTCGAGTACTGCCGCCGGATGAACGCGACCGCGCCCTCGAAGATGGTTCCGGCGACATCCTGCATCTCTTTGGTGCCGCTGTCGCGGCGGAGGACGTCCCGGGCCAGGTACAGCGCGAAGAGGACGGCAATCAGGCCCGACGGCAGGATGATTAGCTTGAGGGTTGAAGCGTCCATGCGCTTGAGCGACTCCTCCTGAGGACGTGACCCGGAGCACAGACCATCTCGCACGGCGCTCCCGGGAGGGCGACCGGCCGCCAGCGACCCGCTTGCAAGCGGGGGCGAAACGTTGCAGATCGCGGGCGAGTGTAGCAAGCGGCTCGACGCCGGGTCAAACCGCCGGACATGCCAGGTTATGCAGGCGGGGCCTCAGCCGCCGGTTGCCGGGACGGGTCGAATGCGCACCGCCTATACTGCCGGACTTGTGAGTAAGCGCCCCTTCGGGTGTCTGTTCGAGGTCGTTGAGACACTCGTTCTGACCCTCGTCATCTTTCTCGTCATCCAGAACTTCGTGGCACAGCCGTACCTTGTTCAGCAGATGTCGATGGAGCAATCGCTCGAGCCCGGCAATTACGTCCTGGTCGACAAGCTCACGCCCCACTTCGCGGACTACAACCGCGGCGATGTCATCGTCTTCTCACCGCCGCCCGGGTTCGAGAATGGGGGCACGACCCCGTTCATCAAGCGGGTGATCGGTGAGCCCGGCGATAGGGTCTCGATCCACGACGGCCAGGTCTGGGTGAATGGCATCGCCCTGATCGAACCGTACGTCTACCAGGGCCAGCCGACCGAGCCACCGGCCGCCCAGAGTGTCTGGGTGGTGCCGGCCGGAGAGCTGTTCGTCCTTGGTGATCACCGGGCCGAATCGCAGGATTCGCGCGTCTTCGGGATGATCCAGAAGTCGTCGGTGATTGGTCGGGCCTGGTTGCGCTACTGGCCGTTCAGCGATTTCGGGATCCTCCAGACGCCTACGTACCCAGGGGTTCCGTCGGCCGCCCCATGATGTGGCGCCGGTGAGTCCGTTCCAATTCGGGGCGGCGCTCGCCACATTGGCCGGCGCGCTCGTGGCCCTCTCCGCCCGGGATACGCGGCTGATCCTGGGCGGGCTGGTCCTCAGCGTAGGGCTCGCCCCGCTGATCGCCGACCCGCTGCCCTCGCCGGTCGCCATCGCCGTCCGGCTCTTGGCGACCCTGCTCGGCGCCGAGCTGCTCCTCGTGGTCCTGCGCGGTTCGTCCGCCCGGACCCGGGGCGCGGCCCTCGGCCCGGTCGGTCCGGCACTGGCAGCGGCAGCCGCCTGCGTGGTGGGCTACGCGACGTCCGGTGTGGGCTCGCCGACCCTGGGGCCACCCCTCGCGACCGCAGTCGGGTTTGGGCTGGCCACGATCGCCCTTGGCCCGCTCCTTTTCGGCCGGGATGTGCTCCGGATCGGCCTTGGGATGGCCCTGCTCGTCACAGCCGGTGAGCTGATCCGGACAGGCCTGGCCGGCACGCCGGGCCCGCTCGAACAGGTCGCTTCGGCCGGCCTCACGATCGCGCTGCTCGGGGCGATGGCCGGGATCGCGGCAACCGCCCTGGCGTCCGGCCAGGACCTGTCGGTTGACCCAACGGCGCCGCGCGAGACGCTCTTCGAGGCCCATCCGCTGGGCGTTTCACATGGTGCCGCGGCGGGGCGCTCGCCGAGCGGCCGAAAACCGGCGGCGGGGCCGCGACGCAACGCGGCCGCCCACCAGCTCACCCTCGAGGAACGACTGCGCACGACGAGTCCGCCTGAAACAGGCGCCCAGCCCGCCCCGGCAGCGCCGAAGGACGAATCAGGCCCAACCGGTCGAGATCACCCCAGGTGAGCCTCCTGCCGTTCCTGGTGATCTCGTTCGCGGCCGCCGGCGCCTGTTTGGTGACAAGGCAGCGGCCGACCCTGGAGATTCCGGTGGGCCTGGGTGGCCTGGTGCTGGCGACGATCGCGGCTCTCGCGATCGTGCCCGGCGACCAGCTCAAGCTGGGTCAGGGAGACGTGCTCCTAGGGACGGCCTACGGCCGGCTATTCCTGGGTCTGGGGTCGGCAGTGGGCCTCATCCTGTGCCTCCTGGGACTGGCCACGACCTGGCAGCCGAACCTGCCGGCGGCGATCCTCGTCGGCCTCGGCGGAACGGGGATCGCGCTGGGCGTGTCCGATCGAGTGATTGCCATCATCGTGCTGCTGGCCTCGTCGATTGCGGCCTCGCTGGTAACCCTGAACGCCTCCTTCACCGCCTCGGACGTGCGCGTCGTGGTTCGTCACGTCCGCACGATCGCGCTGGTCGGCGTGCTGGCGATCGTGGCGATCGCCTGGGCAGCCCCATCCGGCGGGGGCGTCCCCGGCGACGCGGAGGCGTTGGGACTGGCCGACCTCGCGATCGTCCTGGCGGTCGCCATCCGCTTCGGCGCCATCCCCTTTCACCGGCCGGTCGCGCGCCTGACCGACAGCGCGCCGGGCACCGCGATCCCCCTCCTGCTGGTGTGGAGTCCGGCGGCATTGGCGGTCGTGGTCCTCGCCGCGACTGACGGCTCCTCATTGCCGCTCCTCGTGCCGTTCGGGATCGGCCGGGCCGTGATCGTCGCGATTGCGACGGCGAGCCTGCTGCTCGGCGCGATCGGCGCGTGGCTCCAGGACGATCTGGAGCACGTCGTGGGCTACTCCGTGGTGCAGGACGCCGGGTTTGTGCTGCTCGGCCTCGCGATCGTCGGCCCGGCGGCTCACGAACCCACCCGTGCCTGGCTCCTGATCCTGGTCACGGCCAAGTCGTCGTTCGCGGCCTGGGCGACGGTGATCCGAGCGCGCTTCCGGACGGGTCGCCTGCCCGAACTGAGCGGCTGGGCGCGGCGCTCACCGCTTCTCGCGATCGCTCTCGTTGGGATCGCCGTGAGCACGATCGGAGCGCCGGGCCTGCTCGCCTGGAGCGTCCGCGCGGCGCTCGTCCAGGGCGCGGCCAGTGGGCCCCTGGAGGTGGTCCTGCTGATCGGCGGACTGGCCTCGCTCACCTACTACGCCCGGATCCTGATCGTCGGCCTCGGCCGGCCGAGCCTGCTCGTAGGTGCGGCACCAAGCGACCGTCCGGTGGCCATGGCCCACGGCCGAACGACGGTCGAGAGCCTGCGCAATAGCTGGCTGGCGAACCGGGCGCCGATCGCAGCAGGCCTGGTTCTCGTTCTTGTCCTGATCAGCGTGGTCCTGGCCGCCGGTGGCTTCGGTGGGCCCGAGGCCGCCCGAGCTGCCGATCCGCCGGCCAACCCGGCCGGTTTGCTGCCCTAGTCGGCCGGCGCGACGACCCAGCGATCGATCTCGCGTGGGTAGGCGACCAACTCTTCGGGCCTGAACCACAGCGCCAGCTCGGCTGCAGCCGTGTCTGGCCCGTCCGACGCGTGGACGATGTTCTGGGCCACTTCAAGGGCAAAGTCGCCGCGGATCGTGCCCGGAGCTGCTTCCCACGGGCGGGTAGCGCCGTTCATGGCCCGGATGACGGCGATCGCGTTCGGGCCCTCGAACGCCAGGGCGACGAGCGGACCCGAGGTGATGAACTCGACCAGGCCCGCGAAGAACGGCTTGTCGCGGTGGACGGCGTAGTGGCGCTCGGCAAGCCCGCGATCTACCTGGAGGAGCTTGAGGCCGACGAGCTTCAGGCCACGCTCCTCATAGCGGGCCAGAATCCGGCCAACCAGCAGGCGCTGGATGCCGTCAGGCTTGATCAGGACGAGCGTTCGTTCGGTCACTGGCGCGATCACCTTGTCTGGGGAACCTTGGCACAAGCGAGCCGCCGAACAATACCGCAGGCGGAGCCAAGCCAATCCTTCGCCTCGGCCCGTGGCTCCGACGTTCCGGGCAGGCTAGTCCCGACCCGGCGACCCGGCCGCGGACTGGTCCTCGAGTTGCGCGGCGGCCGCCGCATAGGCGAGTTGGGCGTCACGCTCATGCCCGACCAGCCGCAGGGCGTCACCGCGGACCAGTTCGAGCGAGGGACCGCTCAGAGTGGCCAGCGCTTCGAGCACCGCCGGGGCGAGGGCTGGCGCGAGCCGGAGCACCACCGCCAGGCGGATCGCGCCGGCGGCCGAGCGGCCAGCGCGCAGGTCCTCGCGAGCAGCGTCGAGCTCATCGGCCGGTTCGGGCAAATGAGCGCCGCTGGGCTTCGGGGCAGCTCCCGCGCTGGCGGGGAGCGTCTCGGCAGCGGACCACAGGGTGGGCGCCACGCGCTCATCCCCGGCCTCTCTGAAGAAGTTGCCAGGGGATCTGGCCTGCGCGTCAGGACCACCCAGGCCGGAGGCCGCGGCGGCCATGGCCGGCGTCTCCGCGTCGATCGCGGCAGCGAGTCGGTCGAGGACGGCCGCGCCGGTGACACCGGCCGTCCCTGCCGTAGAGCCCGGCCGCGGGCCCCCGAACAGGGTACCGGCAGGCTCGCCGGTCATTGCGCTGGTCGCCGGCCAGTACGAGCTGGGCCGGATGCCCCGGAAGATCGAGTCGAGGTCGACATCGGCGCGTGCCAGGGCTCGCGTTGCGAGCCGGCGGGCCTCCGTGGACCGGCCAAGCGAGGCGGTCGCTTCGGTGGCAATCACGAGGGCCAGCGTGTCCTCGCGACCGGTCGCGAAGTAGGCGGCCGCCGCCTCCCCGGCGCCCGTGACGTCGTCGGTCCGCCAGCGCACCTCGGCCAGGTCAAGCAGGGCCGCATCGTCGAGCTCGCCCCGCCCGGCGCTCGTCTCGAGCTCCGCCCGGGCGAGCGCCAGGACCCCAGTCCGGAGATGGATCGCCGCGAGGCGCAGCTCGAGTGGTCGATTCGAGGCCGCGGGCAGGGCCGGCAGCCTGGCCCGAGACTCTGGCAGAGGCGCTGGTTCGGCGGCCGGTTGAGGCGCGGATTCGGGCGGCGCCTCCGATTCGGGCTCCAGGGCCTGGGCGTCATCGGTGATCATCGCCTAGGCGCCCAGACGGAGCGAGCGATCGAGATGCTCGCCGTGGCGCGGCGGTGCGACCACGGCCATCCGCAGCAGCTCGTCTCGAAAGAGGTCGCCGGCGACCCGCTGGACGTCCTCGGGTTGGACCGCGTCGATCGCCGCGAGTGCCTCCTCGAGGGTCAGCACCCGGTCGTGGAGAGCCTCCTGGCCACCCAGCCACGAAGCAACATGGCGCGAGTCGTCCATGCGCAGCTCAAGGCCGCCGGACAGATAGGCCTTCGACCTCGCAAGCTCATCGGCCGGGACAGGCTCGTCGCGCAGGCGCTCCAGCTCGGCCAGGATCGCCCCCAGGGCCGCCTCGAGCCCCTTCGGGTCGACCCCGGCGTAGATGGAAAGCGAGCCCGCGTCGGCATATTCGGTGATCCCCGAGCCGACGTCGTAGGCCAGGCCACGCTCCTCGCGGACCGACAGGAAGAGGCGGCTGCTCATCCCATCGCCGAGAACGCCATTGAGGACGGCCAGAGGCCAGGCCTCGGGATGATCGCGGCGGTAGGCGGGCACGGCCAGGGCGAGCTGAGCCTGCGAGGCATCTCGATGACCCAGGAGGTAGCGCTCACCGGCCGGCAGCACCGGCGCCGGAGCATAGGCCGTTCGCGCCCCGTTTCCCCGGCCAAAGCTCGGCCGAACGAGCGCCAGCGCGGTGCCGTGATCGAGGTCGCCGGCGACGGCCACCACGATGTTCGACGGTCGGTAGCTGGCCGCCCAGAAGTCGCGGATCGTCTGCTCCGGGAGACTCCGGATATCGGCCTCGTTGCCGCAGATCTCGCGACCCATGGCGCCCGGTCCGAAGAGGGCCTGCTGGAGCAGGATCTGGGCGTACTCGGAGGGATCATCGAGGTACGACCGGATCTCCTCGACGATCACCGTTCGCTCGTGGTCGATCTCGGCATCCTCGAGCCGTGGCCGGACGATCAGCTCGCCCAGGACGTCCACTCCGCGGGCCACCTCGCGGGCTGGGACGCGGACCCAGTAGACGGTCGACTCGCGCTCGGTGGCCGCGTTGAATGAGCCGCCGACGCCCTCGATTGCCTCGGAGATCACCCGGGTGGTGGGATACGCGGCCGTGCCCTTGAACGTGATGTGCTCCATGAAATGGGCCACGCCGGCCTGACCCGGGCCCTCATGGCGCGAGCCGGCCAGGACGTAGGCGGCGATCGAGACGGAGCGCGAACCGGGCACCCGGGCGCTGATCACGCGCGGCCCGTCGGGCAGCGCCGTGCATTCGAACATCCGGGGGATGGTACTTGATCGCGGAAGCGGGGCTGGCCGGCCGCGGGCTGACCGGCGTCTATGCCTCGTCGCGCTCGAGACCCAGCAGCTCCATCTGGACGAAACCGCTCGTGTCGAACTCGAGTTGGTGGGGCGCGAACGGCGACGGGCTGGAGCCCTCGATCGGAGCGAACTCGATGACCACCCGCTCGTCGCCCTGGACCAGGCTGTAGACGATCAGCTGGTCGGGCCGCGTCTCGAACTCGAGGTGCTCGAACGAGTCGATGTTCACGCAGATGGCGAGGGGCGTGAAGTAGGTCGACACGTCGGGCTGGTCCATCACGATCCGCTCGACCCAGCCGGTGCCATGCGCCACCAGCTCGCGGCCGCGCAGGAAGCGGTAGGTCACGGTCTGCTTGAGGAGAGGCCGAAGGAGGTTCAGGAGGTCCGTCCGGCTGGACACGATTCCGCGGTTGACAAAGAACTTCGCGGGCGGCACGGACGTCACGGGAGGCTCCTGCGCTGACCGGCTTTGGTCGGGATCCACGAGCCAGAATCGTACTCCTGCCGGTGCCGACCGATGTGCCATGCACGCCGCGTATCATCGAGCGATGCTCCTGACGATCGACATCGGCAACACCAACATCACGACCGGCCTATTCCAGAATGGCCTCCTCGTGGCGACCCGCCGCGCGTCAACGAACCGGGCCGCCACGCCTGACGAGCTCGAGCTCCTGATCGAGGGCCTGCTCGGGCTCGACACGCTCGACCTGCGCGGGATCGCGGCGATCGCCTGTGCCTCCGTCGTGCCCAGCCTGACATCCGCCCTCGAGTCGGTGGCGGTCCGGCGCGATCTGGGCCTCGTCCTGGCAACCGCCGGCCACGTCCCATTGCCGATTCGGGTGGAGCGTCCCGCTGACGTCGGAGCCGACCGGCTGGTCAATGCCCTCGCGGCGGGCCGCCTGTACGGGATGCCCTCGATCGTGGTCGACCTGGGCACGGCGACGACGTTCGATGCGATCGCCGCCGACGGCGCCTTCGTCGGTGGCGCGATTGCTCCGGGACTCGAGCTTGGCCTGGATGCCCTCGCCGCCCGGACCGCGAAGCTGCCCCGGATCGAGCT
>PLZO01000018.1 GCA_003152165.1 Chloroflexota bacterium | reverse complement strand
GCGGGTTCGCCCGATCCGGGACCGCCTCGCCTGTATCTGGGCTGACGCGACGGTGCGCCACGAGGCGCCATACGACCGAGTGGGATGGAAAGGCCCACCGCCGGGCACCTGGGCCTGGTTTGGTGCGACGCAGCTGCCACCCGCCTCTTCGCCTGGCGCCGCCCCGCTCGCGCCCCTTGACCCGCACTCAGAGTGGGCGCAGTGTGCCCGCGTGACATCTGCACCGAACCCCGCGATCTCGGGCGAAGCGGTACGCCGGGCCCTGGGTGCGACCGAGGCTGACACCGCGAACCACCGCGACCTGGCCGATGAGCAGGCGGCGCTCGACGAGGCCGAGTTGCACGAGCTCGAGCGCACGGACTACTACCCCGACGCCGTGACCGAGCCCGGACCGGCGCCGGCCACAGAACATCGGACCTTTCTCGACCGCGTGTTCCGTCGACCGTCGCGCTAGGGCAGGCGTCTGGTCGGGGAAGCTGGATCAGCCGTCGCGGTATCGGCGGGGGCCATCCTTGTTTTCGCACTCACGGGCTGCGCGTCACTCAGGCCGGCGCAATCTCCAGCCACGTGGTCGTCGTCGAGTGCACGGGCGGCGGTCGCCAGTCGGACGTTCCTCCCCAGCTGTGGAGTCGAGGACGCGACCGGACAGGACGATCCCTGGAACGAGGTAGCCCGAGCCTCCTTCTGGGACGCGTATCATGCCCAGTGCCAGGCGGAGTTCGCCAGCATCGGGCTCACGATCGAAGGCGGCCCGATTACCTGGGTCTACCGCATTCTCGGCGCGGGCCGCGTCGAGGTCTTCATCGACCAGACGCAGGATCGCTATTCGTCTGGTTGCTGGCTGCGTCTCGACTGTTCCACGCTCAGCGCCGTGGACTCAACCGCGCCCGCCCCCGACTTCGGCCCGGACGACAGCTGCGTCGAGACGATCCTCCGCCAGGCAGCTTCGGCCGAGAAGGACGGCCATCCTGATCGATCGAAGGCTTGGGCATTTCGATTCTTCGTGCATGGTCGCTGCAGGCTCAGCCGGGGCGCGCAGGCCCGTCGGATGCTGTCGAGCGAGTCGATCCGGCTCCAGTTCGTGCTCGACGGGAGGGCCCGCACGCTCAGCGGGCTAGCGAGGTCGACTTCAATCGGCGTTAAGTACCTGCCGTGTGCTCACAGCGACCATGCACGCAGAACGCGATGGCATAAGGCCGGGAATTGGCATCGAGCCGGCCTTTACGACGCCGGAAGCGGCCCGGAGCCGGCACGCGGCGCCGGAACCGCCCCGCTCAGTTCTCTCCGGCGAAGGTGGCGGGGGAGCGCCGCAGGAACTGGCCCCGGCCGGGCGCGCCCAGGAATGAGCCATCCCGCACGACCACCTCGCCCCGTGACATCACGATGTCGGAGCGCCCGGTTACGGAACGCCCCTCGTAGCACGAGTAATCGACGTCCATGTGGTGGGTCTTGGCGCTGATCGTGTGCTGGGCCGTCGGGTCGTAGATCACGAGGTCGGCATCGGAGCCCACGGCCACTACGCCCTTGCGCGGGTACAGCCCGAACATCCGGGCCGGGGCGGTGGCGATCACCTCTACCCAGCGCTCGCGGGTGAACCGGCCGGCCAGGACGCCACCGTCGTGAAGGAGATCGACCCGATCCTCCACGCCCGGCAACCCGTTCGGGATCTTCCGGAAGTCGCCCCGCCCGAGCTCCTTCTGGCCGTGGAAATCGAAGGGGCAATGGTCGGTGGCCACGACCTGGAGATCGTCCTTGACCAGGCCGTTCCACAGGTCCACCTGGTGATCGGCCGGGCGCAGCGGCGGCGAGCATACGAACTTGGCCCCGTTGAAGCCGTCGCCCATGTCGTCGAGCGACAGGAACAGGTACTGCGGGCAGGTCTCGGCGTAGACCCGGCTGCCGCGGCCACGGGCGGCCCGGACCTCGTTCAGCGCCTCCCGTGCCGAGAGATGAACGATGTACAGCGGCACGCCGGCCGCCTCGGCCAGGCGGATCGTCCGGTTAGTCGCCTCGCCCTCGAAGATCGGGTAGCGGGCCACGCCGTGGTAGTAGGGATCGGTGTGGCCGGCCGCGACCTCGTCCCCGGCCACGACGTCGATCGCCATGCCGTTCTCGGCGTGGATCATGATCAGGCCACCGTTCTTCGCCGTCTGCTGGAGCGCCCGGTAGATCTGCCCGTCATCGCTGTAGAAGACGCCCGGATAGGCCGTGAACAGCTTGAAGTCGGGCACGCCCTCGGCGACCAGCCCGTCCATCTCGGCCAGGGTGGCGTCGTTGACGTCGCTCATGATCATGTGGAAGCCGTAGTCGATGACGGCGTTGCCCTCGGCCTTGGCGTGCCAGGCGTCGAGGCCTTCCCTGAGCGACTTGCCGCGCGACTGGACCGCGAAATCGACGATCGTCGTCGTCCCCCCGAAGGCCGCCGCCCGCGTCCCCGTCTCGAACGTGTCCTTCGCGAATGTGCCGCCGAAGGGCAGCTCCATGTGGGTGTGGACGTCGATCGCGCCGGGCAGCACGTAGCGACCCGAGGCGTCGATCGTCTCGTCGGCGCTGATCCCGGCCGCGGCCAGGTCCGCACCGATCGCGGCGATCGTCTCGCCGTCGACGAGCACGTCAGCGGCCTGCGAGCCGTCGGCCCCGACGATCGTGCCGTTCGTAATCAGGGTGCGCATTGGGTTCTCCTNNGCAACTTGGCGATGTGATCGGCCACCGAGCCGAGGACGCAGAACCGATCGGTCACCTCGTCATCGACGAACGCCGCATTCGACGAGCCGACCTCGGCGTGATGGAGGTAGTCGTAACCGGTCCGATCCTGGACGTAGCCGGTCAGGGCGGGTGGCAGCTCCTCGCGCGGGTAGCGATTGACGAGGTCGACCACGTGGTTGCTGACGAGCGCCGGAAACCAGCGCGTCCGCTCCCGGCACTCCGATCGTTCGCCGAAATCGGCCGGCGCGGCTGCCTGCACGGAGATCGACGAGGGCGCTCGACCGGCGGTCACTGCGGCCGCCCGAACCTGCGAGACGAACCAGCCGATCAGGTCTGGATCGGCCAGCTGGAGGATCACCCCATCGGCAATCCGGCCGGTCATCTTGAGCACCTGCGGCCCGTAGCCCGCGATCCAGACCGGCAGCTTCCAGCGTCCGGTCCAGGGCAAAGAGAGCTCGGTGCCCTCGTATTCCACCGGCCGGCCTTCGACGAGGTCCCGGATGACGCCGACGGCCTCCTCGAGCGCCGCCAGCGTCGTCGGCGGCTTGCCCAGCACCCGCCGGGCCGAGTCGCCCCGGCCGATGCCCAGGTCCATCCGGCCCGCGCTGATCTCGTCCAGCGTGGCCAGCGCGGAGGCGGTGACCGACGGCTCCCGAGTCGCTGGATTCGTCACACAGGTCCCGAGGCGGAGACGCGCTGTCGCCCCAGCCATCAGGGTCAGGAGTGGATACGGATCGCGCCACAGGACGTGGGAGTCGAACAGCCAGCCGTAGTCGAATCCAGCGGCCTCGGCCCGTCGGGTGAGATCGAGCGTCCGCTCGATCGAGTGATCCGGCTTGAGCGTGAAACCGAACTGCATTGGGTCGGGCCCTAGGGCCGGGTCAGGTCGGCGTAGGCGTCGGGCCGCCGGTCGCGGTAGAACTGCCAGGTCTGGCGGACCTCCGTGATCAGGTCGAGGTCCATGTCCCGGACGAGGAGCTCCTCGTCGTGGGCACTGCCCACCTCGCCGATGAACTGGCCGCGCGGATTGACGAAATAGCTCTGGCCGTAGAAATCGTCATCGCCGATCTCGGCCTCGATTCCGACCCGGTTGATCGTGCCCACGAAATAGCCGTTGGCGACGGCATGGCTGACCTGCTCGATCCGCCAGAGGTACTCGGACAGGCCTCGGCTGGTGGCGCTCGGGATGAGCACGATCTCGGCGCCGTTGAGACCGAGCGCCCGGGCTCCCTCCGGGAAGTGCCGGTCGTAGCAGATGTACACGCCCACCTTGCCGACCGCCGTCTCGAAGACGGGGTAGCCCAGGTTGCCCGGCCGGAAGTAGAACTTCTCCCAGAAGCCCTTGACGTGGGGAATGTGGGTCTTGCGGTACTTGCCCAGGTAGCGGCCGTCGGCGTCGATCACCGCCGCCGTGTTGTAGTAGATCCCCGAAGCCTGCTCGTCCTCCTCGTACATCGGCACGACCAGGACCATCCTGGTCTGCTTCGCCAGGTCCTGCATCCGCCTGGTCGTCGGGCCATCCGGGATCAGCTCGGTGTACGAGTAGTACTGGGCATCCTGGACCTGGCAGAAATAGGGACCATAGAAGAGCTCCTGGAAGAGCATCAGCCCGGCACCTTGTTTGGCGGCCTCATGGGCCGCCGCCTCGTGTTTCTGGATCATCGATTCCTTGTCGCCCGTCCAGGTGGCCTGGAGCAGGGCGCCGCGCACGATCCGGGGCATCTGGGATCCTCCTATGGCAGGCACTCGATCGGCTGGGGATGGGACCCTTGATCAGATGATACCGAGTCCGGCCAGGTCGTCCGCCATGGCCCGGAACGCGCCCGGTATAGTTGGACGTCACCGTCGAACCGCCAGTAACTCCCGATCCGAGGTTCAGCTGATGAGCATTGCAACCGTACCCGGAATGACCGCGGAGGAGATCGTCCGCCTCTCCCGCAAGCACACGTTCTTCTCGTGGGCGGCGCAGGGGGCCGTCGATCCGATCGCGATCGACCATGCCCAGGGCGTCTACCTCTACACCCCCGATGGCACCCGGATCCTCGACTTCAACAGCCAGCTGATGTCGGTCAACATCGGCCATGGCGACCGTCGGGTGATCGACGCAATCACCACCCAGGCGCTCAAGCTTCAATACGTCCAGCCGGCCTTTGCCACGGAGCCCCGAGCTCGCCTGGGCGAGAAGCTGGCCGAGATCCTGCCCGGCGACATGGACAAGGTCTTCTTCACCCTGGGCGGCGCCGAGGCAATCGAGAACGCGATCAAGATGGCCCGCCACGTGACCGGTCGGACGAAGATCCTGGCCCGCTACCGGAGCTACCACGGGGCGACCCTCGGGGCGATGACCCTGACCGGCGACCCGCGCCGCTGGGCCAACGAGCCCGGCATCGTCGGCGTGGTCCGCTACCCCGACACCCATCGCTGGGGCGAGAAGGAGCCGCGGCCGGCTGCGGAGGCCCTCCAGGGTCTCGAGGACGTGATCCGCTACGAGGGTGCCCATACGATTGCGGCGATCTTCCTGGAGACGATCGTGGGCACGAACGGGATCCTCATCCCACCGGACGGCTACATCGCCGGCGTCCGCGAGATCTGCAACCGCCACGACATCCTGATGGTGGCCGACGAGGTGATGGCCGGTTTCGGGCGCACCGGGCGCTGGTTCGCAGTCGACCACTGGGACACCGTTCCGGACCTGATGACGATGGCGAAGGGCCTGACCAGCAGCTACCTGCCCCTCGGCGGGGTGGCCATGCGCCACGACATCGCAAAACATTTTGACAAGAACTTCTTCTACGGGGGCCTGACCTACAGCAGCCATCCGATCAGCCTGGCCGCCGCGCTGGCCACGATCTCCGTCTACGAGGAAGACGGCTTGCTCGAGCGGACCGCCCGGCTTGGCCCCGTGATGCGCGCCCACCACGAGGCGCTCTACGCCAGGCATCCCAGCGTCGGCTCGATCCGCAACCTGGGGCTGTTCGGGATCCTCGATCTCGTCCGCAGTCGGGAGCCCTACGTGCCGCTCACCGGGTTCAACGCCAGCTCGGACGAGATGAAGGCGATCGGGGCGTATCTCCGGGAGCACCACCTGTACACGATGATCGCTAACAACTCGATCCACACGAACCCCCCGCTGTGCATCAGCGAGGACGAGCTGGCCGAGGGCTTCGCGATCATCGACGGCGCGCTCGACATCGCCGACCGGGCGGTCCGGGCGTAGCGGCATGACGCCGGCTGGGCCGGGCGTCATCAGCGTTCGGGGCGTCAGCAAGGTCTTCGAGGGCGAGCCGGAGCCGGTCATAGCGCTCGAGGAGATCGACCTCACCGTCCAGGCCGGCGAGTTCGTCAGCCTGATCGGGCCGTCCGGCTGCGGCAAGTCAACCCTGCTCCGGGTCATCGCTGACCTGGTCGAGCCGACCCGCGGGGAAATCCTGGTCAATGGCAAGCCGGCCCGTCAGGCGCGCCTCGACCGTGCCTACGGGATGGTCTTCCAGGCGCCGGTTCTGATGGACTGGCGGACAATCGCCCGCAACGTCGAGTTGCCGCTCGAGATCATGGGCGTGCCGACGCCTGAGCGGGCTCGGCGCGCGGCCGAACTCCTCCACCTGGTGGAGCTCGACGGGTTTAGCCAGCGGCATCCCTGGCAGCTCTCGGGTGGGATGCAGCAGCGGGTGGCAATCGCCAGGGCGCTTGCCTCCAACCCACTCCTGCTGCTCATGGACGAGCCGTTCGGCGCCCTCGACGAGATGACCCGCGAACGCCTGAACCTGGAGTTGATCCAGATCTGGTCGCGGCTCGGCGCGACCGTGCTCTTCGTCACCCACTCGATCCCGGAGGCCGTCTTCCTCTCGACCAGGGTCGCCGTGATGAGCGCCCGACCAGGCAGGCTGAGCAGGATCATCGAGATCGACCTGCCCCAGCCCCGGGCAGTAGCGACGCGCGAGACACCTCGCTACTTTGAGCTCGTGACGCAGGTCCGGGCAGTTCTCCGCGGCGACGGGGCCGACACCCCAGCCATTGCGTCGACGAATCGCGCTGGGTGGTAAAGTGAGCGAGTCGCCCACCTTCGCGTAGATTTGAGTAGATTTTGGCTCGACGACAAGCCCCTGATCGCGACTGGCTCGGTCTGGCCGAGGCAAGTCACGTCCTGGGGGTCTCACCCGCCACGGTTCGACGCTGGAGCGATGCCGGCCGGCTGCGCGTCTTCACGACGCCAGGCGGTCACCGCCGATTTTCGCGCGCGGTCCTCGAGCGCCTCCTGCCGGCGGACCGGTCGCGCCGACCGGCACTCGGTGGCGCTGGGCTCACAGCGAGCCGCATCGCGCGGACCTACCGCCGGGTGGGCCGGGACGTTGCCCAGGAGTTGCCGTGGGTCCTGACCCTCAGCGATGAGCAACGGCTGCTCTTTCGGGAGCGAGGCCACCTGCTGGCCGCGAGTCTCCTGCAGCACCTCGATGCGACGCAGTCCGAAGGCGTCGCCCACCACCTGAAAGAGGCCTCGGTCAGCGCCGGCGAATATGGCCGGATCGCGGCTGGTCTCGACCTGTCGCTCAGCCAGACGATCGAGGGCTTCCTGCGCTTCCGCGCGCCGTTCCACCACGAGCTCGCAGTGGCCGCTCGGCGACGCGGCTTCGACGCGGCCGAGACGACGGACGTCCTCGAGTCCGCCGAGCGGGCGATGGACCGCCTGCTGGTCGCAACGATGACGGGCCACAGTGTGGCCACCGGCCGGCGCCGCCGCGGTCTCGCGCTGACGGACGACGAGCACCCGGATCGCACAACGTGAGCCAGTTGATCCCGGGCGTCGTCGCCCTGATCACCCACGCCCGAGACGTTCCGGCAGCGCAACGGGAACGGTTTGTAGCCCGGATCCAGGACGAGCTGGCTGGTCGGGCACTCGTGCTCGAAACGTGCCATCGCGTTGAGGCCTACTGGACCAGTTCGGACGACCCAGACCTCCAGGCGGAGATCACCTGGCTGCCCGCCGGCGGCAGGATTCTGACTGGCGGGGCGGCGGTGAAGCACGCAATGGCTGTTGCCGTGGGACGCGACTCCGTCGTCGTGGGCGAGGATCAGGTCCTCCACCAGCTGCGCGAGGCGGTGGACGCCGCGCGCAAGGGCGGCCGTCTCGATCCAGCGCTCGAGCGTCTCTTCGCCCTGGCGTTGCAGGCCGGACGCCGCGCCCGCTCGTGGCGGCAGGGACCACAGCGTTCACTAGCAGACGTGGCGCTGGCTGCGATCGAGCGCCAGACCGGGTCCCTTCGGGACCGCGACATCCTCGTCGTGGGTGCCGGTCGGATGGGCCGCCTGGCTGTCCTGGCCGCGGCTGCCAGCGGAGCCAACGTGTCCCTGACGAGTCGCTCGCCTGAACGCGCCGAGTCTGTAGCGGCAGCGACCGGCGCCCTGACCCTGCCTTTCGATCCGGGTCAAGAGACGGCCAGGTTTGCCGGGGTGATCGTTGCCCTCTCCGGACCGTGGTCGATTGGCGCGCCGACGATCGCTGGGCTTGCGGGCAGCACGATCGTGGTCGACCTGTCGGTCCCGCCAGCCGTCCCTGGATGGTTCGCCGAAGCACTGGGTGCTCGCTTCGTCTCGGCGGATGCCATGGCCCTCACGGAGGCCGAGCCCCTGCTGCTGAACGGGGGCTGGCTGGCTCGACTCGACGCCCTCATCGAGAGGACGACGCTTGAATACCTCGACTGGCTGAGCGGCCACGGTGGCCGGGCAACGGCCGATGCGCTGATCCAGCGCGCCGACCGCGAACGCGAGGCTGAGCTCGCCCTGCTGTGGCGGCGCCTGCCCGACCTGCAACCGGAGGCCCGCACTGCGATCGAGGGCATGGCCCGTCACCTCGCCCAACGGCTCCTGCGCGAGCCCCTTGAGCGGCTTGGTCGGGATTCCGATGGTCGAGACGATCAGGCCGTCCGGGACATCTTCGCGCTGTGACTGGACTAGCAATCGCGATCGGAACCAGGGGCAGCAAGCTGGCCCTCATCCAGGCCAATCTCGTCCTCGACGAGTTCCATCGCTCCGGCCAGGCCAGCCATGTCGTGATCATCGAGACCGATGGCGACCGGCGAGCGCCAGATACTGCGTGGGGCGAAGGGGCCTTCGTCGCGGCGCTCGAATTGGCTCTCCTGGATGGGCGTGTGGACGTCGCGGTCCACAGCGCCAAAGATGTTCCGACCGAGGCTGATCCTCGCCTCCGGATCGGCGCCTACCTACCCAGGGCCGACCCTCGGGATGCCCTCGTCGTTCGGGTGGATGCCCGGGAGCGCTGGTTGGACGATCTGCCAGCGGGAACACGTGTTGGTACCGACAGCCCCAGACGGACCAGTTTCCTGCTCGCCCGGCGCCCGGATCTCGACGTTCATCCGCTGCATGGCAACGTCGACACGCGCCTGCGCCGACTCGATTCCGGTGAGACCGATGCCCTCGTCCTGGCCTGCGCCGGCCTGGATCGCCTCGGCCTGGCCGGCCGAATCACTCAACGGCTCGATCCCAAGGTCATGCCGCCGGCGCCCGGCCAGGGCGCGATTGCCGTCCAGGTCCGAACGAATGACCGACGTGTAGGCGATCTCGTTGGCGCAATCGACGATCCGGGTACACGCATCGCGGTCGAGGCCGAACGTTCCTTCCTGAGCACGTCCGGCGGCGGTTGCCGATCGCCGATCGGCGCCCTGGCCACGGTCACTGCCAGCGAGCTCGAGCTCTTCGGCGGCTACGCCAACCCGGACGGATCAGGCGCAGTCCGCGGCCGTCGTCGAGGTCCGCGTGGCGCTGGCGCGCAGATCGCCGGCGAGCTCGTGCGCGCGCTCGTGCCCGCGCCACAGCCCGGGATCGCCCGCCGGGTGATCGTCGCCAGGGCGCCAGAGCAGGCCGCAGAGCTGGTCCTGGCCCTGCGCGACGCCGGTCTCGATCCGGTCTCGATCCCGACGATCGCGATCGAGCTCGACTCACCGGGCGGGCGGCTTGACACCGTTGCCTGCCGGCTCCAGGCCTACAGCTGGGTCGTCGTAACCAGTGCCAACGGAGCCCGGGCGATGATCGAGGCAGCCGCACGAGTGTCCGCATCCCTCCCTGGTCCACGCTGGGCCGCGATCGGGTCAACCACCGCCACCACCCTCGAGGCGGCCGGCATCGCGGTCGATTTCGAGTCCGACCCGGCGAGCGGTGCCGCGCTGGGCGAGCAGCTGCCGATCGGTCCGGGCGAGCGTGTGCTCCATGTTCACGGCGATCTCGCGGGTCCGGACCTGGCCGTGGCCCTGCGTGCCCGCGGCGCCGAGGTCGACGACGTGATCGCCTATCGGACGCTCGAGGCGCCCGAACCGTCGCAGGGGCTGTTGCGGGCGGCGCTGGCCGAGGGATCGATCGACGCCGTCGTGTTCACCAGCGGTTCGACCGTTCGCGGCCTGGTCGCCCTCGCCCAGGCCGAACAGCTCGATATTGCGTCGATCCCGTCGGTCTGCATCGGGATTCGGACAGCGGCCGAAGCGCGCGGGGCTGGCTTCTCGGTGCTCGCGGTGTCGGAAACTCCGGACGCCAACGTTCTGGCCAGGACCGTCGCCCGCAGCCTGAAGACCCTTGTCTACCCGTAGAGGACAGCCGATGACCCTCGACCTTGAATCCCGTCCCATAGCCGGAAGCTCCGGCGCCCCGATCCAAATCACGACTCGCCTGCGTCGTCTGCGTCGAACGCCGGCCCTCCGATCGCTCGTCCAGGAGACACGACTGCACCCCTCGATGCTCGTGGCTCCGCTCTTCGTCCGACCGGGTAGGGCCGTCCGCGAACCGATTGGCTCGATGCCCGGGGTTGCCCGCCTTTCGCCGGACATGGCCGCCAACGAGGCCGCTCGCCTGGCCGAGCTGGGTGTGGGCGGGGTGATCCTGTTCGGCTTGCCCGACGTCAAGGATCCGCTGGGTCTCGAGGCATCTGCGGACAGCGGGGTCGTCCAGGACGCGTTCCGACGGATCCGCTCGCTCGAGTTGCCGCTGGTGACGATCGCCGACACCTGCCTGTGTGAGTACACCGACCATGGGCACTGCGGCCCGCTCGCACCGGACGGTTCCGTCGACAACGACGCCGCGCTCGTTCGGCTCGCCGAGACGGCCGTCAGCCAGGCTCGAGCCGGAGCCGAGATCGTCGCCCCAAGCGCGATGATGGACGGCCAGGTCGCGGCAATCCGGGCGGCGCTCGACCAGGCGGGCTTCAGCGAGACCGCGATCATGGCCTACGCCGCGAAACACGCCTCAGCCTTCTATGGCCCGTTCCGGGAGGCGGCCGACAGCGCGCCTGCCTTCGGCGACCGACGCTCCTACCAGATGGACCCGGCCAATGGCCGCGAAGCGCTACGCGAGATGGACCTTGATGTCGCCGAGGGCGCGGATCTCCTGTTGATCAAGCCGGCCCTACCGGCACTGGACCTGATCGCCGCGGCGCGGGCTCGCTTCGACCTGCCGATCGCGGCCTACCAGGTCTCGGGTGAGTTCGCGATGCTGATGGCGGCCGCGGAACGAGGCTGGCTCGATGGTCGGCGAGCAATGACCGAGGCGGTCAGTGCGATCGTGCGGGCCGGGGCTGGGATCGTCATCACGTACGCCGCCGCCGACCTTGCGACCTGGCTGCGGGACGAGCGATGAGCGACGACGAGCAGACCTACATCCAGGCGCTCGCCCTCCGACTCGATCCGACCTGGCGCCGCCGAAGCGATGAGGAACGCCGCGAGGAAGGTCGCCAGTTCGCCGAAGCCACGGCGGCCGCCCAGGCGGACGGGGTTCGCAGCATCAGCTACTCGTCGATCGGACTCGAGCCGGGCGTTGACATCCTGTTCTGGCAGATGGCGCCCACGATGGACGCGCTCGAGGCGGTTGCCGCTCGGCTCCTGCGGACCGGCCTCGGCCGCTGGCTGACCGTTGAGCAGTCCCTGATCGGTCGAATTGGACCTTCGCAGTACGTCCGCAAGCCGACCGAGCAGGAGCAGTCGCTGTTCGGCGGCGAGCGCTCGCGCTACCTCGTCGTCTACCCCTTCACGAAGAGCACCGACTGGTATCTGCTGGCTCGAGAGGCCCGCCAGAAGATCATGAACGAGCATATGCACGTCGGGCATGAGTACCCGATGATCCGCCAGGCGCTGGCCTACTCGTTCGGTCTCGACTCGCAGGATTTCGTCGTTGCCTATGAGACCGACGACCTGGTTGCGTTCGGAGGCCTGGTCCGGGCGCTGCGCGGCACGGAGAGTCGCCGCTCCACGGTCAGCGACACGCCGATCCTGCTCGGGATTCATCGCCCGATCGAAGAGATCCTCGGCCTGCTTGGTGGAGGCGCGGGATGAAGGTCACGGGAGTGAGCCGCACGCGGATGGCGATGCTCATCGAGCGGGCCGAGCGCCTGTTCCCCGGTGGGGTCAACAGCCCGGTCCGTGCCTTCCGGTCAGTGGGCCGGCCGCCGATCATGCTGGAACGAGGTGAAGGGCCGTACGTCTGGGACACCGACGGACGGCGCTACATCGACTACATCGGGGCGTGGGGACCGGCGATCCTCGGTCACGCCGACCCGGCTGTCGTTGCGGCCGTGGTCGCGGCGGCTCGCAACGGGTTCGCCCTGGGCGCGACTAACCCGCTCGAAGTCGAGCTGGGCGAGGCGATTCGGGCGGCCCTGCCGTCGATGGAGCGCCTGCGCTTCACTTCGTCCGGCACCGAGGCCGTAATGAGTGCGCTGCGTCTTGGCCGCGCGGCGACTGGTCGGACCCTCCTGCTCAAGTTCGCCGGCGGCTATCACGGCCACGTCGACGGCCTGCTCGTGGAGGCTGGCTCCGGTGTCGCGACCCAGGCGATCCCGGGTAGCGCCGGGGTGCCCGACGCAACCGCGGCGCAGACGCTCGTCCTGCCCTACAACGACCCGTCATCGGTGACCCTCGCCTTCGCCGAGCATCCCGGGCAGATCGCCGTGGTGATCGTGGAGCCGGTCGCCGCGAACGTCGGCGTGATCGCGCCGGCCGCGGACTTCCTCGAGCACCTCCGCGAGACGACCCGGGCCGACGGTGCGCTGCTCATCTTCGACGAGGTGATCACCGGCTTCCGGATCGGGCCAGGCGGTGCCCAGGCCAGGTTCGGGATCCGACCCGATCTGACGACGCTGGGCAAGATCATCGGTGGTGGCATGCCGATCGGCGCGTACGGCGGTCGGGCCGACCTGATGGAGCTCATTGCTCCGGTCGGACCGGTCTATCAGGCCGGCACGCTAGCGGGCCATCCGCTGTCGATGGCTGCCGGGATCGCGACCCTCGCGGCGCTGACGCCAGACCGCTATCTCGCCCTGGACGAGGCCGCAGCGCGCCTTGCGCTATCGCTGGCGGCCGCTGCTGCAGATGCCAGCCGCGACGTCGCGATCAGCCGCGTCGGCTCGCTTCTGACCGTGTTCTTCCGCCCGACGGCGCCGCTGGACGGAGCCGAGGCGCTCACGTCCGACCGTGCCGCGTACGCCCGGTTCTTCGGCGCGATGCTGGATCGGGGCATTCTCCTGCCGCCATCCCAGTTTGAAGCCTGGTTCATCTCGATGGCGCACGGCCCGGTCGAGCTGGAGGCCACGGTCGACGCCGCCCGCGAGGCGTTGCAGCAATGAACGACCGTTTTGTGCGCGCCTGCCGGCATGAGCCGGTTGACGCCACGCCCGTCTGGTTCATGCGCCAGGCGGGCCGCAGCTTCGCCGCCTATCGCCAGCTCCGGGAGCGCTACGGCATCCTCGAGCTGGCCAAGACGCCCGACCTATGCGCCGAAGTCACCCTCATGCCGGTGCACGAGCTCGGCGTGGACGCGGCGGTCCTGTTCGCCGACATCATGCTGCCGCTCGAGCCGATGGGGGTCGGCCTGCGGATCGAGCCCGAGGTTGGTCCGATCATCGACAAGCCGATCCGCTCGGCGGCCGATATCGCGGCGCTCCGGCCCTTCGATCCAGCCGCTGTGTCATTCACGCTCGACGCGATCCGGCTCGTCCGCCGCGAGCTCGACGGGAAGGCCGGCGTGATCGGCTTCTCGGGCGCGCCATTCACCCTGGCCTGCTACCTGATCGAGGGCCGTCCGTCGCGCGATTACGCGATCGCGAAGGCGTTTATGTACGGCGAACCGGCTGCCTGGCACGACCTGATGGAGCGCCTGGCGACGATGGTCGGGATCTACCTGCGGGCGCAGGTCGAGGCCGGTGCCCAGGTGGTGCAGGTGTTTGACAGCTGGGTTGGGGGCCTGGGGCCCGCCGATTACGCCACGTTCGTCCAGCCTCATGTCCGTCGGATCTTTGACGGCCTCCCCGATGTCCCGGCGATCCATTTCGGGACGGGCACCGCTGCCCTGCTCGAGCTGATGGCCGAGGCAGGCGGCGACGTGATCGGGATCGACCACCGTCAGTCGCTCGGCGATGCCTGGCGACGAGTGGGCTACAGCCACGGCGTCCAGGGCAACCTCGACGCGGCCCGCTTGCTCGCTGGTTGGGAGGCAACCGAGACTGGCGCGCGGGCCGTGCTCGATCAGGCCGCCGGCCGGCCGGGCCACGTCTTCAACCTGGGCCACGGCGTCCTGCCCGCGACCGATACGGGGCTCCTTCGGCGCCTGGTCGATTTCGTCCACGAGCAGACCAGCCGCATCGGCGTCGCGGCCGAGGCGGCGGGATGAGCGCCGGCCACGAGCGGCGGGGGGCGCTGCTGATGACCTACGGCTCGCCGGCATCGTTGGAGCGGGCCGACGTGGGCGCCTACCTGGTGCGTATCCGGGGTGGCCGGGACCCGGACGCCGAGCTCCTCGACGAGTTCACCCGGCGCTACCGGGTCATCGGTGGCTCGCCGTTGATCGAGATCACCTGCGCCCAGGCCGCGGCGCTGGCCGATGCGCTCGACTGGCCGGTGGCGGTCGGCATGCGCTTTTCTGCCCCGTCGATCGCGGACGGCATCCGCGAGCTCGCCGCCCAAGGCGTCGACCAGATCGCGGCGATCATCCTCTCGCCGCAGTACTCGCCCCTGCTGATGGGCGGCTACACCCGGGCGGTCGCGGAAGCCCGCGCAGAGATCGGAAACGAGGCCCCGCCCGTCGACGTGGCCGGCGCCTGGCACGACGAACCGGCGTTTATCGGGGCGCTCGCGGATCGCCTGGCCCAGTCACTGGCTGCGCTGCCGGCGGCTGAGCGGGACGACGTCGCGATCCTGATGACCGCCCACAGCCTGCCGCGCCGTGTCGCCGAGCAGGAACCGGACTACATCGGTCAGCTCCGCGCCACCGCCGAGGCCGTGGCCGTCGCGGCGAATATCGGTCCGGATCGCTGGCAGTTCTGCTGGCAGAGTGCTGGCCATGAGCCGGGGGAGTGGATGAAGCCCGACTTCGCCGACCTGATGCCCCAGATCGCACTCGGCGGCGGCACGTCGGTCATCGTCGCGCCGGTCCAGTTCCTGGCCGACCACCTCGAGATCCTGTACGACGTCGAGGTCGGTGCCCGTGAACAGGCCGAACGCTGCGGCCTGGCGTTCCATCGGATCGAATCGCTCAACGTCGATGCGGGGTTGACTGAAGCTCTGGTGGCGGTCGCCCGAGGCACGATCGGCGCGTAGCACGATTAGTGAATCTGGCTCGCGCTGCGAGGCCCTGGTAGGCCGGAGGATCCGCCGCGCGTGCTAGCGTCCGGTCCCGAACTGGCGGTCGCCGGCGTCGCCGAGGCCGGGCATGATGTAGCCCTTCTCGTTCAGGCCTCGATCGAGCGCGGCACAGTAGATCTCGACATCCGGATGCGCAGCGCTGACCGCGGCCACGCCTTCGGGCGCCGCGATCAGGTTGATCAGCTTGATCCGGACGGCCCCCCAACGCTTGAGGACTTCGATCGCGGCCGTCGCCGAGCCGCCGGTGGCCAGCATCGGATCGAGGATGAGCGACAGGTCCACGGTCGCGGAGTCGGGCAACTTGTTGTAGTACTCGACCGGCCGCAGTGTTCGCTCGTCCCGGAACAGGCCAAGGTGCCAGACCTGGGCCGTTGGCATCAGCTCGAGCATCGCATCCACCATGCCCAGGCCGGCGCGCAGGATCGGGACCAGCCCGATCCGGTCCGCCAGCTGGCTTGCGACCATCGGCTCGAGCGGCGTCTCGATCTCGAACGGCCTGACGCGGGCGTCGGCGAGCGCCTCGTAGCCAAGGAGCCAGGACAGTTCGCGGACGACCTCGCGGAACTTCTTGGGCTCGGTCGCGGTGCTCCTCAGGATCGCCAGCTTGTGCAGCACGGCGGGGTGGCTCGAGACGTGCAGGCTGGGCCAGGGCGTGGCAAGCGACTCGGGATTCGACACGCTTGGCATCCTAGCATCGCCAAGCGGTATCCTCGGGCCGTGTCCGCCAGCCGTGCCCGCGTCTCAGCTCCGGCCGTAAGCCGGCGCCCGGTTGCCCGCAACGGGTCAGCCCGGACCAGCGCCTGGAACGGTGCCGCCCCGGTCCTCGTTCGCCAGATCCGCAACGGGATTGTCGAATCGGTTCATCGGGGCGACGTTGTCGAGGCGGACGTCACCGGTCGGCTGATCCGCTCGATCGGCAACCCGGACCGCATCGTCAGCCTCCGATCGTGCGTCAAGCCCTTCGGGCTGTTGGCGCTTGTCGAGGCCGGTGGAATCGATGCTCTCGACCTCTCACCGGCTGAACTGGCGATCATGGCCTCGTCGCACTCCGGCGAGGACAGCCATGTCCGGACCTTGCAGGGGGTCTTCCGTCGGGCCAATGTCAGCCAAACCATGCTGGCCTGCGGCAACGAGGGAATGCCCCTCGACCCTTTGACGGCAGCCCGCCTGGCCCGTGACGGGGAGCGGGCTGGGCCGATCCGGCACATGTGTTCAGGCCAGCACACCTCGATGATCCTGCTGGCCCGCCTCAACGGCTGGTCGCTCGAGGACTATTGGCTGCCCGGGCATCCCAGCCAGGAGGCCTATCGGGCGGCCGTCGCCGGCGCGTTCCGGACGAGCCCTGATCGGCTCGTCCGGGCGATCGACGGCTGCGGCATCGAGACCTACGCCTTCCCGCTGGCCGAAGTCGCCCGCGCATACGCGTTCCTGGCCGATCCGGCCAGCTTGCCCATAGGGGATTCGAGGGCGCGCCTGGCCGCCTCGATGACGCGTATCCGCGACGCGATGCTGGCCTATCCTGAGATGGTGGCTGGTACCCGGGAACGCCTCGACACCTCGCTGATGAAGGCGCTGCCGGGACGAGTCGTCAGCAAGGGCGGGATGGAAGCCCTGCGCGGGCTGGCTATCCTGGGCTCAGATCGCCGGAATTCATCCGGGATGGCCCTCAAGATCGAAGATGGAGATGGCTACGAGCGAGCAACCTGGGCAGCCACGGTCGAGGCATTGCGCCAGGCCGGACTCCTCGAGGGGGCGCGACTGCGCGAGCTCGCTCGCTACCACCGGCCGGCGTCGCTCGACCCACATGGGCGGGTAGTCGCCGAGGCGATCGCCGAATTCGAGCTCGCACCGATCGGAGAGCTGATCGGCTGAGCCGATCGCAGCGACCGCCGGCAAAGGACGCATGAAACCAGCCACCGACCCATATCGGACTCTTGGCCTCGACCCCGGCGCGACACCGGCCGAGATCAAGCGGGCCTATCGTCGGCTGGCCAAGGCCTACCACCCCGACAGCGCAGGGGACCGGGCGTTGCCTCGGTTCCTGGCGATCCAGGCCGCGTACGAGCGACTGACGGCCGGCCAGCCGAGTGGCCCGACATCCGACGGACGCGGGCAGCCGGCCCGCCGGGGGTCGAGCCAGGGTCCGACCTCGCCTCCCGCGAGCCGCCCGTGGAGCGCCGATGCCCAGCGCGCCCGGGCCGCGCGCGATCCGTTCCGCCCCCGCGCCGCCCGGTCGGGGGGAGACCCGGCGGGAGCCGCTGCCGGACCGTCTGGCGGTGCTGGTCAAGCCGGCCGGAACGGACCGACGGGCACCTCGAGCGGGGCGACCAGCGGACCCGGGAGTCGGGCGGCTGGCGCTGGCCGCGGTCCGGGGCGGCGAGCCAGGCCGAAAGCGACGATCGGCTCGACCTCCTACGACGGCACCGAGAACGAGCCGTTCGAACCGGGCTGGAGCGGGGCCACCTGGTACGGCGCCGACAGCGGCACCTACTGGACGATCAATCCCAAGGAGTACGCCGACCCGCGCAAGCACGGCCCGGAATACCTCGCCCGAGCTCGCCGCAACCGGCGGTCCCAGGTGGTCCAGGGCGAGCCGGCCGGGGCGTCCGACGCGGCACCAGGCGCCGCCGACGGATCGGGCGACGCAGGCCGTCGCGCCGAGGCCAGCCCGGAGGGCAGAGGCCCGACTGCGGATGACCTCCCGCCCGCAGACGCGGGCGACCGGTTCGCCTTCGACCCGGCCGGCGCGTCCAGTGTGGCCTCCGCGTCGTCGAAGGGGATGGGACCCACCGGCTGGCTTCGACGATCGAGACCCGTGACAGTCGGCTCGCGGCCGGCCGGGGACCGGCCACCCGTCGGGCAGCGAGGCGGCCGGCGCGTCGTCCGGTTCAGCTCACCCGATCCGGCCCGGGCGGTCCGCTCCTGGCGCGGCCGCGTCGTGTTGGCAGCACTCGCCTGGTTCCCGATCGGGCTCGCGATCTTCGGTATCCACGGACAGCTGACCGGCTGCGCCCAGTTCATGGCCAGCTGCACCGATCCGGTCGCCTGGAGTGTCTGGATCCCGCAGGCGATCGTGGTCGTGCTCCTGCTGATCTCGCCGCGACTGGCCTGGATCGCGGCCAGCGGCAGCGTCATGCTGATTGCCTTGACCGCGCCACTTGCGGCAATCCTGACGGCCGGCAGCGGTGGACGGCCGCCATCCTCGGCCACTACCGAACTTCTTCCGGTGACGATGGTCGTGGGCTGGCTGGGCGGGGTTGGCATCGCTTTGTCCGGGCGCATCCCGCTTCCGCCGTGGCGTGCCGCTCGCGTACGATGAGGGCGTGACTCGCCGCCACATCGCAAGCGCAATCTCGAGCGCGGCTCAGGAATACCTCCTCGCCTTGCGGGTCATCGCCGTCGACGGCTCGAAGGTCACCGCCGCCCAGGTTGGCCGCCATCTAGGCGTGACGACCCAGGCTGCCAGCGAGATGTTCCGTCGGCTGGCGGCCGACGGGCTTGTCTCGCAGGCCGGGGGGCGCGAGCTGATCCTGACCGAGGCCGGCCGGGCTGCCGCAGACGCGATCTTCCGCCGCCACGCGCTCCTCGAATGGCTGCTCACCTCGGTGATCGGACTGGGCTGGGCCGAGTCGGACGAGGAGGCGGCCCGCCTCCAGGGCGCGATCTCGCCGCGGGTCGAGGCCCGCCTCGACGAAATGCTGGGCCACCCGGAGACATGTCCCCATGGCAACCCAATCGATGCCGCCACCGCGCGGCGCCGCCCGGCCGGGATCCCGCTCGACCAGGTGGAGGCCGGCAGTCGGGCTACGATCTATCGGATCACGGAGGAGGCCGAGGAAGATGCCGGCCTGCTGTCCTACCTAGAGGCCCGGGCCCTGACACCGGGCGCCGCGATCAACGTCCTGGCCCGATCCGAGTCGCTGGACTCGTTGACCCTCGAGGGGCCGCGCGGCCGGGCGACCCTCGGCCTTCGGCCGGCCGCCCTGATCCGGATCCTGCCCGGCGAAGCGGATCCGGCGCTCTTCCACCAGGTGCCTGACTCGGAGCGCCGATGAGGGCCGGATCGGGTCTCGCCAACCCGGGCGTGGCCGATTCCCCCGGAGACGGCCCGGCCGTCCGCGTCCGGATCGCGCCGAGTCCAACCGGGCCGCTGCACATCGGGACGGCGCGGACCGCCCTGTTCAACTATCTCTTCGCCCGGCGGACCGGCGGCACGTTCATCCTGCGCTTGGAGGACACGGACCTCGAGCGCTCGACGCCGGCCTACGAGAAGGACATCCTCGAGGGATTGCGCTGGCTCGGGCTGGGCTGGGACGAGGGCCCAGGCCTGCCCGGCGAACTCGATCGAGGGCCGTATGGCCCGTATCGCCAGATGGAGCGACTGGCCCGTTACGCCTCGATCAGCGCCGGCCTGTTGGCCGACGACAAGGCGTACTACTGCTACTGCACGGCCGCCGAGCTCGACGCCGAGCGCAAACGTCTCGAGGCAGCCAGGCTAGCGCCGCGCTACAGCGGCCGGTGCGCCCATCTCAGCGCGGCCGAACGCGCGGCGTTCGAGGCCGAAGGCCGCCGTCCGGCGATCCGCTTCCGAATCGAGCCCGGCAGCGTGGTCTTCGATGACCTCGTCCGCGGCCGAGTCCAGATCGATGCTTCCGCCCTTGGCGGCGACCTTGTCATCGTCCGGGCCGGTGGCACTCCGCTCTATCACTTCTGCGTCGTGGTCGACGATGCAGCCATGAAGATCAGCCATGTGATCCGGGGCGAGGATCACCTGAGCAATACGCCCAAGCACATCCTGCTGTTCCGGGCGCTGGGTGAAGCCGAGCCGCGCTTCGCCCACCTGCCGCTCATCCTCAACCCGGACCGGACAAAGATGAGCAAGCGCAAGAGCCAGACCGCCGTGGACGACTACATCGGCGAAGGCTTCATCCGCGAGGGAATGGTCAACTACCTTGCCCTGCTCGGCTGGTCCACGGGCAGCGAGGAGGAGATCCTCGGCATCGACGAGATTGCGGCGCGGTTCAGCCTCGAGCATATCCAGAAGGGCGGCGCAGTCTTCGACCGGGAACGCCTCGAGTGGCTCAACGGCCAGTGGATCCGGCGCCTGTCGCCGACCGAGCTCGTGGACCGGCTGCGGCCTTTCCTGCAGGAGGAGGCCGACGGCGCCAGAATCGATCGACTACCGGCCGATTCTGAGCTCGAGCTGCTCATGCCCCTGGTCCAGGAGCGGCTGCCGGTGCTCGGCGCCATCGGCGACCTTGTCGACTTCCTGTTCAGCGAGCACATCGACCTCGATCCCGCGCAGCTCGTGCCGAAGCGCTGGGATCGAGCGACAGCGCTCGATGGCCTCGGTTATGCGCGCGTCACGATCGGTGAGGTTGCCCAGGCGGACTTCGAGCCGGATCAGCTGGAAGCGCCACTGCGGGCGCTGGCCGAGGCCCGCGGCTGGAAGGCAGGCGACCTGTTCATGACGATTCGAGTGGCCGTTACCGGCCGGACGGCGACCCCGCCTCTGTTCCAGACCCTCGTTGCCCTGGGTCGTGAGCGGGTTCTCGGACGACTCGACTCGGCAATCGTGCTGCTGGCCGCCGGGGCCAGGGAAGGAGGGCAGGAATGAACCACGCGGGCGTTCAGGCTTGGCTCGATCGTTACAGCGAGGCCTGGCGAACCTACGAGCCGGACGCCATCCGGGACCTGTTCAATCCTGATGTGGAATACCGCTACCACGCCTGGGCTGACCCGATCGTGGGTTGCGAAGCGATCGTGGCCGACTGGCTTAGTCCGGACGGCGATCCCGCCCAGCGCGACCAGCCGGGCTCGTTCCGGAGCCACTACGAACCGTGGCTGGTCGAGGGTGATCGAGCCGTGGCGATCGGGACCAGCGACTACGACGCGACCGCCGATGCACCCGGCCGGCGCTACTACAACGCCTGGCTGCTCGAGTTTGACGGCGAGGGTCGTTGCCGCACATTCGTCGAGTACTACAACCTCCAGCGCGGCGAGCCGTCCCGCGGCTGACCGTTCCTGCCGGGCCGGACGTCCGGTGCGGCTCGCCGATTAACGAAGCGTTCACGGCCTGTTGACCCGGATGAACTAGCCTGTGCCGAACATGGCACGCACGATCCTGGTCGTCGACGACGAGCCGACCCAGCGCGAGATGCTGGCCGAGGCGCTCGAGGCCGAGGGATTCACGATCGTCACGGCGGCCGACGGACGAGCCGCCTTGCTCAAGTTTCGGGAGTCGAAGCCCGACCTGGTGCTGCTCGACCTCATGCTGCCCGAGCTCTCGGGGATTGAGGTCTGCCGGATCATTCGGGCGGAGTCGGGTGTGCCGATCCTGATGCTCACTGCCAAGGACTCCGAGCTGGACAAGGTCGTGGGCCTGGAGCTGGGCGCCGACGACTACGTCACGAAGCCGTTCAGCCTGCGCGAGCTGATCGCCCGGGTGCGCGCCCAGTTCCGGCGGACTGAGCAACAGGCCGTGGCGGGCGGGACGCCGGCGCTGGTCGACGTCGGTGCCGTCCAGGTGGACCTGGCCGGACACCGTCTGCTGCGCAACGGCGTCACCGTTCCGCTCAAGCCGAAAGCATTCGAGCTGCTCGCCTTCCTTGTCCGCAATCCTGGCCAGGTCTTCACCCGTGATCAGCTCCTCGAACACGTCTGGGGCTACGACTACGCCGGCGAGACGCGCACCGTCGACGTCCACGTCCACTGGCTGCGCTCGCGGATCGAGGCGGACCCGGCCAACCCGGAGTTCCTGCATACCGTCCGCGGCACTGGCTACGTGTTCCGTCGCCCGTCCTGACCCGGCAGGCTTCCTGACCGCGGGGACGGAGCGCCGGTATCCTTGGCGGCATGCGCCTGAGCCAACTCTTCTTTGCCACCCTGCGTGACGATCCGGCCGACGCCGAGATGCCCTCCCACCGCCTGCTCCTGCGAGCCGGCTACGTGCGCCAGCTGGGTTCCGGCCTGTATTCGCTGTTGCCTCTCGGATACCGGGTGACCAAGCGGGTCGAGCAGGTGATCCGCGAGGAGATGAACGCGATCGGCGGCCAGGAGCTCGAGATGCCGGTGATCCACCCGGCCGACCTGTGGCGCGAATCCGGCCGCTACGACCAGATCGGGCCGGAGATGGCCCGCTTCAAGGACCGCGGCGACCGGGACATGGTGATCGCGATGACCCACGAGGAGGTCGTAACCGACCTCCTGCGCGACATCGTCCACTCGTATCGCCAGCTGCCCGTCCGCCTCTATCATTTCCAGACGAAGTTCCGCGACGAGCCTCGCTCGCGGGGTGGTCTGATCCGGGTCCGCGAGTTCGTGATGAAGGACTCGTATAGCTGCGACCGGGACGACGAGGGTCTCGATGCGAGCTACTGGGCGCACCACGGCGCCTACGTCCGGATTTTCGAGCGGCTCGGCCTCGATGCAATCCCGGTGGCGTCGGACGTCGGGATGATGGGCGGCAGCCTGGCCCACGAGTTCATGGTCCTCAATCCGTCCGGCGAGGATCTCCTTGTCCTGTGCGACTCGTGCGGTTTCTCGGCCAACCGCCAGGTTGCCGCGGTCCGGGTGCCAGCCGCCAGCGAGGCGTCCCAGCTACCCTTGGAAGAAATCGAGACGCCCGGGGCAACCACGATCGCCGAGCTTGCGGCCTTCCTCGGGATCGACGCGGCGGCCACGGCCAAAGCGGCCTTCTTCACGGCCGGCGACGGCCGGCTGATTACCGCAATCGTGCGTGGCGACCGGGATGTCAATGAGACCAAGCTGAGCAACGCGGCCGGCGTGTCGGGCGGGCTGCGGCCGGCCACGGTCGAGGAGATCCGGGCCGCCGGGATGGAGCCCGGCTACGGTTCGGCGGTCGGAGCCCACGACACGACCGTGGTAGTGGATGGGCTGGCGGCCGGCACACCGAACCTGGTGGCCGGGGCCAATCGGGTGGGCTACCACCTGCGCAACGTCAATCTCGGTCGCGACTACCGGGCCGACCTGGTCAGCGACATCGACAACGCGCGCGCGGGCGACGCCTGCCCGGTCTGCGCCCATCCCCTGGCCCTGCGCAACGGGATCGAGGTAGGCAATATCTTCAAGCTCGGGACGCGCTATAGCGCTGCACTTGGGGCGACCTATCTGGGCGAGGATGGCCAGGCCCATCCGATCGTGATGGGCTCGTATGGGATCGGCCTGGGTCGCAATGTGGCCTGTATCGTCGAAGCCCACCACGATGAGAAAGGGATCGCCTGGCCGGACGAGGTCGCCCCCTACCCGGTCCACCTGGTCTCGATTGGCACGAACAAGGAGCCCCGCGTGGCGGAGCTTGCCACCGAGCTCCATGACGGGGCCGCCGCGGCTAGGCCCCGTCATGGAGCCGCCGGCTTCCCGGGCGGTCGCGAGATCTTGTGGGACGACCGGGACGAGTCGCCCGGCGTGAAGTTCACCGACGCCGAGCTGCTGGGCATGCCCTGGATCGTCACGATCAGCCCGCGCTCCCTGGCGGCAGGGGGCGTCGAGGTCACCCGAAGGGCGACGGGCCAGCGGGTCGTGCTGCCGTTGGAAGAAGCCCGCGCGTGGCTGGTGGAGGAGGGCTCTCCGCCGCCGACCGGCGACTGAGGATGGGCGGGATCAGCCTGAAAGGGCAGTCCCGCCAGGGCTGCTCAAGGGCGGACTCCACGCGCCCGCTGGGCTCGCCGCGTCGACGTCTTCCAATGTCGGCTGGGACCCATCGGCAGCCATGTCGACTCCACCCGGTTCGAGCTCGATCTCAGCATTCGACAAGCTGGTCAGGGACGAGGCCTCCTCCTCGACTTCGATCCGGCCGATCGTGAACGCAACGTCGGGCGGGATCCCGGCCGTGATCGTGATCTCGTTGATCCGATATGCGAGCTTTTCTCACGCAGCCGCCGATTGGCCTTCTCCTGGAGCGAGGTCGCCTTTATCACGACGTCGGCAAGCAGGCCGCGGTCGATGTGCGATCCTCGCCCCGTGACGTGGAGGAACACCAACCGATGGCCGGGTTGAGCGACGATCTGCGGCTCCTGGCGGACAGCCTTGTGGTCGGGGTGATCCGCCTCGACCTCGAACTGGTCGTCCGCTATGCGAACCCGGCCGCGCACGTCTTCGCCGGTCGACCGCCGGGTACGCTGATCGGGCGGAGCCTGATGGAGGCGTTCATCGACCGCCGGATCGAGGAGCTGGCGGAGACGGCGGGACCATCAGGCGTCGCCACGGGTGAGTTGACCCTGCGCTCGGCCGAGGGACTGTCGCTCGTCGTCCGGGCTCGCCGAACGGCGGACGGCCAGGTCACCTGGCTGACCCTGGAGGACGTCTCCGAGCTGCGCAGGCTGCAGCGGATCCGGAGCGAGTTCGTGGACAACCTGTCGCACGAGCTGCGGACGCCGCTGACGAATGTCAGCCTGTTGGCTGAGACCCTCGTTCGGGAGTCCGAAGCCGCGGGCGAGCAGATCCCCGCCCGGATGCGCGATCGGATCAACAAGATCGAGGTGGAGACGGGCCATCTCGTCCAGATGGTCAGCGAGTTGCTCGACCTGGCTAGGATCGAGTCCGGCCGCCCGATGCTCCTGCTGGATCGGGTGGACCTCGGCCGGCTGGCGGCCGCCTCGGTCGATCGACTACGTCTGTTCGCCGAGCGCCAGGGAGTCCAGCTCGTCGTGGACCTGCCCAGCGCGGGTGTTCCGCCGGTGAGCGGGGCCGAGGAGCGGCTCGGCCAGGTGATCATTAATCTCGTCCACAACGCGGTCAAGTTCAGTCCGGACGGCGGCGAGGTCACGATCCGGGTGGAGGACCGCGCCCCGGAGATCGTGGTGTCGGTTGAGGACCGCGGGATCGGGATCCCGCGTGGATCACAGGATCGCGTGTTCGAGCGTTTCTACAAGGTCGATCGGGCACGTGTGCGCGGTGGCGGGACGGGCCTGGGCCTGTCGATCGCCCGCCACGTGGTGGAGGGTCACGGTGGCCGGATCTGGGTCGTATCGGAGGAGGGTCGCGGCTCGAACTTCTCCTTTGCCCTCCCAGTCGCCGATCCGCAGGGGACTCCTGGATGACCGCGCTTCACGTCGCCACGCTCAACATCCGCAACCTGGCTGATCGCCGGAACGAGCGTCTGCCACTGCTGTTGCGCGACTTCGCCGCGCTGCAGCCGGATGTGATTGGCCTCCAGGAGGTTGTCTTCGTGCTTGAGCAGGACCGGTTGATCGGGGCCGGCGGACCTGGCCACTATCAGGCCTCGCGGGCATGGGCGGGCCGGCCCGAGTACGGCAACTCGATCCTGACCCGGGAAGACCTGCCGACATCCGAGCCGGACCGACTCGAGTTGAGTCATGGACGCTCCGCGGGACGTGTCCGGATCGCCGTCGACGGGGTTGAAGTCGAATTCGTCAACGCCCACCTCCACCACGAGGTTCCCGACGACGCCATCCGTGACCATCAGGCGCAGTTGCTCATCGACTGGCTGATGGATGCACCGCCCTCGGACGCCCAGATCATCGTCGGCGATTTCAACGCCGATCCGGCCGAGCCTGCCTACGCCCGCCTGGCGGCGGCCGGCTTTCGCTCGGCGTATCTCGAAGCGAACGGCAGCGAGCCGGCCGTGACCTGGCCGTCGGGCCTGGAGGGCCCGGCGATCGACACCGACGGCGAGCCGAGTTGCCTCGACTACATCTGGCTGCGGGGCGGCGCCACGTCGGAGTCGGCCCGTGTCGTGTTCGATCGCCCGGCCGCGAACGACCACGGCCTGTTCCCGAGCGATCACTTCGGGCTGAGCGCCATCGTGCGGCTCAGCAGCGCCGGCCGATGACAGCGCAACCGGCTGGCGGGCATCAGCCACGCGCGTTGCGCCTTGCCCACCGCGGCGACCACCGCGTCCATCCCGAGAACAGCCTGGCGGCGATGATTGCCGCCATGGAGATCCGCGACTGCGACGGCCTCGAGTTCGACGTCAGGGCGTCGCTCGACGGCATTCCCGTCCTGCTCCACGACGATTCCCTCGAGCGGGTCCAGGGCGTCGCGGCCTTCGTCAGCGAGCTGAACGCCGCCGAGCTCGCGGTCCACGGGATTCCGACCCTGGCCGAAGTCCTCGAACTGGTACCCCGCCGGGCCTTTCTCGACGTCGAGCTCAAGGCGGATGTCGGCCGGCCGGTTGTGGAGGTCCTCGCGGCGGGTCGTGGGGCGGAGCTCCAACGCGCCGTCGTTTCGTCGTTCGAAGTGGCGGCGCTCGAGCGGATCCGCGGCCTCGCTCCGGGCTGGCCGTGCTGGTTGAACACCGAGCGGCTCAAGTCGGGTGACGTGCGGATCGCCCGGGAGCTGGGTTGCGTGGGGATCTCGGTCGACTGGCATGCCATCGATCCGGCCGGCCTGGCCCGCGCCTGGGCCGCCGATCTGGAGGTCGCCGCCTGGACCGTCACCGATCCACGGGTGGCCCGGCGGCTCGAGGCGAACGGCGTCGTGGCGCTGTGCGTGGAGCGACGCGCACTCGCTCTCTGACGCCCGCTGAACCGGGCAGCGCGACATGGCTCCCCAGGGGCTCGGCGCAATCCTATCCTCGGGGCGTCGGGACCGCTGCTGCGCATCGCCCGGCAACAGAGGAGCAACGGATGGCTGACCAGCAATCGGCAGATCTGGTCGTGGTGGGAGCCGGCACCATCGGCGGCTGGGCGTCGACGTTCGCCGCCGAGGCTGGCCTGCGGCGGGTCGTGGTTGTCGAGCGGGGCGTCGCCGGCGAGGGTGCCAGCAGCCGGGCCGCCGGGATCGTCCGAGCCCAGGGTGGCACGCCGGCGACCGTGGCGCTCGGGCGCTGGACGATCGACTTCTATCGCGGCCAACAGGCGCACTATGGGACAGACTCCGGCTTCCGCGAGCTCGGCTACCTCATCCTGGCGGTGACCGCCCGTGACGAGCGTGAGGGCCGGGCCCGCGTCGAGATGCAGCGGCGCGCTGGCCTCGATGTCACCTGGCTGGGTGCCGACAAGGCGCGCATCGTGAATCCAACCCTGGCCGAAGGCGGCCATCGGGGCGGAAGCTATGCGACCAGCGATGGGGCGATCGATCCATTGCGCAACATCCGGGCGTACTCGCTTGCAATGCAGCGGACCGGCGTGCAACTCCGTGAACACACCGCCTTCGAGGGCTTGCGTCTCGTGCGGGGCCGGGTCGTTGGCGTCGAAACCTCAACCGGACCGATCGCCACTGAGCGGGTCCTGCTGACCGGCGGCCCGATGTTGCGATCAGTCGGCAGGCTTGCCGGACTGCGGATCGCGGCCGGCGGGGCACGCCACCAGATTGCCGTGACGGAGCCGCACAAGGCCTTCGAGGTCGAGCGCCAACCGATGGTCTTCGACCTCGGCCGGGGCCTGTATTGGCGGCTCGAGGAGGGTGGCCTCCTGTTCGGGATGAGCAACCCGGACGAGAAGCCCGGTGTCGCGCGCGAAATCGACTGGCCCTACTTGCGCCGGATGCAGCGCCGGCTGGAGCGGCTCGTGCCGGCCACCCGCGGCCTCGGATTACGCAAGGCATGGTGCGCCACGATCGACTTCACGCCCGACCACCAGCCGATCCTGGGGCCGGCGATCACGCCCAATGGTGCCCGGATCGAGGGTGTCACGATCGCCTCGCCGGGCGGTCACGGGATGATGTGGGGTCCTGCCGTCGCGCGGGTCGCCGCCGATCTTGCGGTCCACGGACGAACCGAGCTGATCGACGTGACCGAGCTTGGCCTCGAACGCTTCGATGCCGACGGCCGCAGCCGGCTGGCAGCGGATCCGATCGCCCTGCCGTTCCCGCTGAGCGCCGACGACTGACGGCCCGGCCACCGAGCCCGACCGGGCTCAGCCCCGGCTCCAGGTGCCGGCTCGATACTCGGATGGGAACCGCGTTCGAATCCGGATTGACACCGAATGAACCGCTGGTGCACGATATTGGCCGGGTTTGTTGCTGCTCCCCACAATCGTCGGGTCCAACGGTCAAGATCGCTGGAGGCATCGTCCACGCTGCGCGAAGAAACCCCGGGTGCAGGGCTTGATGCGGTCCGTCGCCAGAACCTCAGCGCGATCATGCGCCGGGTCCACCTCGCTGGGCCGGCGTCTCGTTCCGATCTGGCCAACTACACGGGGCTGAATCGGAGCACCGTCGGTGATCTCGTGGCTGAGCTCACGGCGCTCGGCCTCGTGCACGAGCGGGCGGGCGTTCGAGGGGTTCCGGGCCGTCCGTCGCCGATCGTCGCGGCGAACCCGAACGGGATCACGGTCCTCGCCCTCGAGATCTTCAACGACTCAATCGCTGCCGCGGTGATCGGCCTCGGTGGCCGGATCCTCGCCCGGGCGCGTGCCGAGCGAGCGCGGGACGGATCGTCGCCCGAGGCGACTGTCGCCCGCCTGGCAGGGATCTGTCGCACACTGCTTGAGGGCCGAGCGGATCAACCCCCGATCCAGGCGATCAGCGTGGCCGTGGCCGGCGTCGTCCGACGGACCGATGGCGACCTGGTCGTCGGCCCGAACCTTGGTTGGCGGGACGTGCCCCTGGCGGACCTGATTCGGACCAGCCTCAGCCTCGGAGTCCCGGTCTTCACGGGCAACGATGCCGACCTGGCGACGCTGGCCGAGCACCTCCGCGGCGCCGGGATCGGCTGTGACGACTTCGTCTGCCTGTGGGGCGAGGTAGGCGTCGGCGCCGGGATCATCGCTGGCGGACGCCCGTTGAGCGGTCGATCTGGATTCGCCGGCGAGGTTGGCCACCTGCCGCTCAGCCCGGAGGGACGCCTGTGTCATTGCGGCGCGCGGGGCTGTTGGGAGACCGAGGTCGGCGAGGACGCGCTTCTCAGGCGCGCCGGCCGGGCGGGTTCGGGCGGACCACTGGTGGTCGACTTGATCCTGGCCATGGCGGATGCCGGCGACCCGGTCGCGATCAGCGCGATCGAGTCGAGCGGTCGCTGGCTCGCGATCGGCCTGGCGGCCTTGATTCACACGCTCAATCCCGAACGGATCGCGTTGGGCGGGTTCTTTGCCACGATCCTGCCCTACGCCCGAGACGCCCTGACGGCGGCGCTGGGCGAGCTGGCGATCGAGCCACTCGCCGTTGCCACGATCGTGCCGGCTCGCCTGGGAGCGGATGGACCACTCATCGGCGCGGCCGAGCTAGCGTTCGAGCATTGGCTCGATGATCCTGCCTCGGTCCCGCTGATCGATCGGCCTGAGTGGTCGAGCGCAGCGGACCGCCGGGTTGCGGCGAAGGAGGTGGACGCAACCAGACTTGCGATTTGACGCCAGCAAGCAGGCCCTGCGCCCCACCGCCACGGTGACTGCGGTCCGTCCCTCGTTTGAGACCGGGCACCGGTTCCAACGAGATCAAGGTCCGTGCTATTCGGGAGTGGTACGCTCGGCGCTGGAGGAGATCGACACACCTGTCGAGGGTTGCTGACCGGCCCGGTGGTAGCTTCGCGCGCCGCACGGTCTTAGCCAGTCGCCACCAATCCAAGGACTGAGGAGAGACAAGAATGCGAACAGGGAGAAAGCTGATGACCGCGCTCGCGGTCACGGCATTGGTTGCTGTGGGATGCAGCAGCGCAGCGACGACGGCGCCGGCGGCGTCGTCGGCGCCGGCGTCGTCGTCGGGATCCGGCTCGGGTTCCGGGCTCAGCGTGACGTCGTTCGACAGCGCCTTCACCGCGATGGCCCAACTGACCAGCGTGACCTCGGCCGGCAAGGGCCTGGTCGGCGTAATCCTGCCGGACGTCACGACGTCGGCCCGCTACACCAGCTACGACCTGCCCTATCTCACCCAGGCGTTCAAGGCTGCCGGCTACGCCACGACCGACTTCAAGATTGACAACGCCGCCGGCACGACAACCACCGAGCTTGGCATCGCCCAGGCCGACATCACGGCCGGCGCCAAGGTCCTGCTCGTCGACCCGCTCGACGGCCCGACCGGTAAGTCCATCCAGGCCGCGGCCGCTGCCGCTGGCGTGACGATGATCAGCTATGACCGCGCCACGTTCCAGGGTACGAAAACGTACTACGTCAGCTTCGACAACCCCACGGTTGGCGAGCTGATTGGCAAGGGCTTCCTCCAGTGCCTGACGGACTGGGGCGTCACCAGCCCGAAGGTCTTCACCGTTGATGGTGGCCAGGACACCGACCCGAACGCGATCGACTTCGCCAAGGGCTACAACGACGCGGTGTGGGGCCAGAAGGTCGCCCAGGTGGCGGCCGGTGCGACCAGCACCACCGGCGGTGCGACCCTCGTCGGCGAGCAGCTCGCCCCCGGTTGGGACAATGCCAAGGGCGGCACGATCTTCCAGCAGGCCTACACGGCCCATCCGGAGATCAACGCCACGATCGAGGCCAACGACGGGCTCGCCGGTGCCGTGATCACGGTCCTCAAGGGGGCTGGTGTCCCGGCCAAGAAGATCCCGACGACCGGTCAGGATGCAACCCTGCAGGGCATGGAGTATGTCCTCCAGGGGTTCCAGTGCGGTTCGGTCTACAAGCCGGTCTATCTCGAGGCGCAGGCCGCCGTGGCCCTCGCCACCTATCTGCGAGCCGGCCAGGCACCGCCAGCCGCCCTGCTGAATGGCAGCACCACTGATCCGACGAACGCCGCTACCACCGAGCCGGCGGTCCTCCTGACCCCGGTTTGGGTGAATGCCGCGAACATGGAAGCCACGGTGATCACCGACAAGTTTGTTGCGGTGGCCGACCTGTGCAACGCAGTCGGCGCCGCCGTGTGCACCGCCGCGGGCATTAAGTAACAGGTTGAACCTGGCGAGCACGTACGCCTTCAACGCGGATCGTGCTCGCGACAGGTCGCCGTGCTGCACCCGGTCGACGGGTGCAGCACGGCTGTTTTCGGGGGGGTCTCCGAGCGCGGACGGGGAGTCATAATCGTGTCCGCTGACAGCGTCGCCCAGGTATTCGAAGGACGTTTCGTTGGATTTGATGGCTGATCCGAACGAGCCCACGGGAAGCCTCCCTGCGAGCAACCCTGGCGCGACCCCGGTGAGTGCCTCGGAGCCGCTCCTGCGGTTGCGCGGGATCAGCAAGCATTTCGGCGCGGTCCAGGCGCTGTACGGCGTGGACGTCGACCTCCCGTCGGGCCAGGTGACCGCGCTGTGCGGGGACAACGGCGCCGGGAAATCCGTGCTCACCAAGTGCATCGCCGGGATCCACGAGCCTGACCAGGGCGAGATGTTCTGGGAGGGCCGACTGGTCCATATCCGCACGCCGGGCGACGCAGCCGCCCTGGGGATCGAGACCGTCTACCAGGACCTGGCCCTCGCCGATAACCTGGACATCGTGCAGAACATGTTCCTGGGGCGCGAGCGCCTGAGTCGCGGGCTTCTTGACGAGGACAGCATGGAGCGTGCCGCGGCGGCCACCCTGGCCAGCCTGCGGGTGACCACGGTGCGATCGATTCGCCAGCCCGTGGCGACGCTCTCCGGCGGCCAGCGCCAGGCGGTCGCCGTGGCCAAGGCCGTGATGTGGAATTCGAAGCTGGTCATGCTCGACGAGCCAACCGCGGCGCTCGGGGTGGCCCAGACCCGGATGGTCCTCGACCTCATCGTGCGGCTCAAGGACCACGGCCTGGCGGTCATGGTCATCTCGCACAACCTCAACGACGTCTTCGAGGTGGCCGATCGGGTCGCCGTCCTGCGTCTCGGTCGGATGGTCGCCCAGGACCAGCTGTCGGCGTTCGACCGCCAGAGCGTCGTCGACTTCATGACCACGGGTACGTCGACGCGACAGGTGACCGCCTCGGATGCCACTGCGATGAAGGACTGACCGATGGCGACGATCCCGACCCAGCCCGGCGATGAACCCCTGCCCGCGGTTGGCGCCGACACGGACGCCGCCGTCGACCTGACCGCTGCGGCAGTCGAGGTGATCCCACCCGGGATCGTTGCCCAATCCCTCGGCGAATACCTGCGAGGGTGGGTAGCCCGCGTGCGCGGCGGCGATGCGGGGGTCCTGCCCGTCGCGTTCGCCCTCCTGGCCGTCGCGATCGTGTTCACGATCGTGAGCCCGAATCACGTGTTCTTGTCCTCCAAGAACCTGGTCAACCTGTTTGACCAGAGCGCCGTGTTCATCGTGCTGGCGATGGGCGAGGGCTTCGTCTTGTTGCTGGGCGAGATCGATCTCTCGATCGGCTACGTCGCGGCAATCGGCGGGACCGTCGCCGCCGACCTGGTCCAACCCTCCCCGAACTGGCCATGGTGGGCGGCAATCCTGGCCGCGCTCCTCGTCTGTGCGGGGATTGGCGCGATCCACGGATTCATCATCACCAGGCTGCGGATGCCGGCATTCGTCGTCACCCTGGCCGGTTACCTGCTCTGGTTCGGGGTGATGATCATTATCCTCGGCACCGCCGGGGGAGTGAGTATCACGAGTACGGTGCTGCCAAACCAGGAGGCTTTGTACGGCATCGTGTACGCGTATATCGATCCACTGGTCGCCTGGGTCGGGCTGCTGGCAATCGTTGGACTGCTCGGGGCGGCGATGTGGCTGCGCGACGCCGGGCGGCGCCGGAGTGGTCTGGTGGCCCCGCCCGTGGGACTGACCGTCGCCAAGATCGTGCTCGTTGCCGGCGCGGGAATCGTGGTCGTGGCGATCTGCAACGTGAACCGCGGAAACTTCCTGCCGATCGTCGGCGTGCCGTGGGTCGTGCCCCTCGTCCTCGTCGTGCTCGGGGCCTGGACGATCCTCCTCGAGCGGACCCAGTTCGGACGTCACATGTATGCCGTCGGTGGCAATGCCGAGGCAGCCCGGCGGGCCGGCATCAACGTGTCGCGCGTCCGCACGTTGGCCTTCATCTTGTGCTCGCTCACCGCGGCCCTCGCCGGGATCATTTACTGCTCGCAGCTGGGCGGCCTGACGACCAACATCAACGGAGGCCAGCTGGTCCTGTACGCAGTAGCCGCAGCAGTCATCGGCGGCACGAGCCTGTTCGGTGGGCGGGGCAGGGCCATCCACGGGCTCCTGGGCGGGCTCGTGATCGGGGCGATCTACAACGGCCTGTACCTGCTGGGGCTGCCGATCCAGTGGCAGCTGATCATCACCGGCCTCGTCCTGCTGGCGGCCGTCAGTGTCGACTCCCTGTCGCGCAAGGGCGTTGGATCCGGGGCAACGGCGCGCGCCTGAGGCGCGAGCCCCAGGCTCCGAGATGGTGTCGAGCGCCACGGTCCAGCTCCACTTCCTGCGTCATGCGCATGCCGGCGACCCTGCGAAATGGTCGGGGCCGGACGACCTCCGGCCGCTGTCGGCCAAAGGCCGCCACCAGGCGGAGGCGCTCGGCCGCCACCTCGACGGCCTGGGCCAGCGCTTCGACCTGATCGTCAGCTCGCCGCTGGTTCGGGCCCGCCAGACGGCCGAGCTCGTCGGCCAGCGACTCGGCCTGGCGGTTGTGATCGACGACCGTCTCGGCGGTGGGCTGGACGTGGCCGGGCTCGAGGTCCTGCTCAGTGACCACGGCAACCCGGCCCGGCCGATCCTCGTCGGCCACGACCCCGACTTCAGCGACCTCGTCACGAGCCTGAGCGGCGCTGTCGCGATCCCGATGCGCAAGGGCACCTTCGCCCGGATCGACATCGGCCGCCCGATCGAGCCGGGGAGCGGGATTCTTGCCTTCCTGATCCCGCCGGAGCTCGTCGCCAGCGCCTGACCGTCGCTCCGGCCGGGGCCGAGGCGAATCTACGGGTTAAGGTCTTCGATCTCGCCGGTGGCCAGGAAGACCACGTCCTCGGCAATGTTCGTGACCCGGTCGCCGATCCGCTCAAGGTAATGGGCTGCGAAGAGGATCCTGGTGCCCCGGTCGACGTTGATCGGGTCCTCGCGCATGAGCTCGAGCACTTCGTCGAACGTCCGGTGGTAGAGGTCGTCGATCAGATCGTCGCCCTTGGCCACGTCCCGGGCGGCCGCCTCGTCGATGTCGACGAGGGCGCGCAGGATGCCGTGGACCTGGAATGCGGCCCGCTCACCGATCTCGGGCAGGTCGACATAGTTCCGCAGGGGCGGCTCGGGCGCCAGCTTGCGCGCCTGCTTCGCGACCGAACCGGCGTGGTCGCCCATCCGCTCGAGCTCGTATGAGACGTGGTCCAGGGCGATCAGGAAGCGCAAATCCCGGGCGACTGGTGACTGGGTGGCGATGGTGCTGGCCACCATCGTGGTCAGCTTGCGCTGCATCTCGTTGATTCGGCCGTCGCCCCGGATCACGGTCAGCGCCGCGTCGGCATCATGGTGGACCAGTGCTTCGAGCGAGGCCCGGATCTGCTCCTCGACCATTGCGCCCATCCGCAGGATGTTGTCCTTGATCTCGCGCAATTCACGGTCGAGCCCCTCGCGCGACGGGTGGGGCAGGGCACTGGTGGGCGAGCCGGCGGGGTGCGAGCTATCGAGGATCTCGTCGATCGGACCGGTCATCGTCGTCTCCTCGGGGCTCAACCGAACCGCCCGGACACGTAGTCCTCGGTCAGCTGGTTCTTGGGGTTCGTGAACAGCGTGCGAGTGTCGTCCAGCTCCACCAGATAGCCCGCCCGGTCCGGGCCCATGTTGAAGAACGCGGTGATGTCGCTGACTCGCGATGCCTGCTGCATGTTGTGGGTGACGATGACGATCGTATATTCGGACTTGAGGTTCGACATCAGTTGCTCGATCTGGAGCGTGGCCACAGGATCGAGGGCTGAGCAGGGTTCGTCCATCAGGAGCACCTTGGGCTGCAGGGCGAGCGTTCGAGCAATACACAGCCGCTGTTGTTGCCCACCTGACAGCGACGTGCCTCCGTGGCCGAGCTTGTCCCTAACCTCATCCCAGAGGGCCGCCTGTCGGAGGCAGCGCTCAACCAGCTCATCCTGGGCCGCCTTCCCCTTGACCAGGCCGTTGAAGCGCGCCGGTGCTGCCACGTTGTCGTAGATCGACATGGTCGGAAACGGGTTGGGCTGCTGGAAGACCATCCCGATCGTCCGCCTTACCGCGGCGGGCTCGATCTCGGGATCGTAGATATCGACCCCCTGATAGGCGACCTTGCCCGAGCTTCGGGCACCTGGCACGACCTCATGCATCCGGTCCAGACAACGAAGGAGCGTGGACTTGCCGCTGCCGGACGGTCCGATGATGGCGGTGATCGCATTGGACCGGATGTCCATCGACACGTCGCGAATGACCCTTCGAGCGCCATACCAGGCGCTCAGGTCGCGCACGGTTATGGCGACATCACCGAGAGCTGCTCCACCTGCGGCGCTGGCTGACGGCTCGCCGACAGGCACCTGGATCGCGACGGCCTCGGCCTCGTTCGGCGCTGGGCTCGCCGTCACCTTCTGCCGGACAGAACGGATGGTCATCGGCGGCTCCCGGCTAGGCGTCTGCGGGCGGTAAGCCAGCGGCCTACCAGATTGAACCCAAAGACGATAAGGATCAGAAGCAGGGCGGCGCCGAAGGCCCGATCACGCGCCGAAGCGTAGGCGGAGTTGAGAGCGTTTCGGTAGATCAGGAGTGGCAGGGCCTGCATCGGCTGATTGAGGTCGAGGGTGAAGAAGTTGTTGCCAAGCGAGGTGAAGATCAGCGGCGCGGTCTCACCAATGGCACGCGACACGCCAAGCAGAACACCGGTCACGATACCCGACAGGCCGATCGGCACGAAGACGGACAGGATGGCCCGCCATCGAGCAAGGCCGAGGGCGCGCGCGCCCTCGGCGATCGGTCGTGGTGTCAGGCGCAGGATCTCCTCCGCGGACACGGTGACGACGGGGAGCATCACGATCGCAAGGGCCAGGGACCCAGCGAAGCCTGAGAAATGACCCTGCGTGACGACCACCGTGGCGTACACGAAGATGCCCACAACGATCGATGGCAGCCCGGACAGGACGTCAATCAGGAACCGTGCAGCCCGCGCCAGCCCGCCTCCAACCTCGATCGCGAAGATGGCGACTCCAAGCCCGATCGGCACGGCAATGACGGACGCAAGGCCGGTCATTTCAAGCGTGCCCACGAGCGCGTTTCGTACACCACCTCCAGTTGCACTGAGGTCAGCCGGTGGATCCTGGGTCAGGAAGTCAAGGCTGAGCAGGCTCCGGATCCCGTTCACGAATACGTAGCCGAAGACCGCGATCAGTGGGATCAGCGCGAGCAGCAGGGCAACGACGGCGAGCACGACCAGCAGGTTCGCTCTGAACCGGCGGGCACCTCCCGTGGGGGCGAAGACGGCGGCTCCGTCAGAAGCCACTGCGGGACCCTCCCGTGAAGCGGTTGCGGATGCCAATCGCGACCGCATTTACGATCACCGAGACCACCAACAACACGGTGCCGAGGGCAATGAGCGCCTCCGGGTGGAGCGTCTCGGTCGCTTCATTGAACTCGTTGGCGATGACGCTGGCAAGCGTGAAGCCCGGCGAGAAGATCGATTTGCCGATGTTGTCCGAGTTGCCGATCACGAGGGTGACGGCGATCGTTTCGCCGATCGCCCTGCCCAGCCCGAGCACCACCGCCGCCAGCAGGCCAGCCCGGCCGATCGGCAGGGTGACCGTTCGGGCGACGTCCCAGCGTGTCCCCCCGAGGGCCAGGACCGCCTCTCGCTGGATGCGCGGCGTCGACGCAAACACTTCGCGCGTCACGGCTGAGACGATTGGCACGATCATGATCGCCAGGATCACCCCGGCCGCGAAATAGCTGGACCCTGGGGTGGGCGGCCCGAAGAAGGGAACCACCCGTCCCAGGGTCCCCGCGATGCCCTGTTCCAGAGGACGCATCGCTGGCACCAGGACAAGGAGCCCCCACAGGCCATAGACAACCGACGGCACGGCCGCGAGCAGGTCTACCGCGATTCCGAGTGGTCCACGCAGGCGCGCTGGGGCCAGGTCGGTAAGGAGCAGCGCGATCAGGACCGAGATCGGGACTGCGATCAGCAACCCGAGAAAGCTCGTGACAAGCGTGCCGTAGATGAACGGCCAGGCCCCATAAATGGTGAACGACGGGGCCCATTCGCTCCCAGTTACGAACCCGATGATGCCGAACTTCTGATACACCGGGGAGGCGCTGATGAAGCTCTCGATCATCATCAGGCCGAGGACGACGGTGATCGCGACCGTCAGCGCCGAAAGGATGGCGCGGAAGGCCAGGTCTCCGGTCCACCGACGACGGCGAAGGCCCGCGAGGTCCAGCGCGCCGCGCTGCTCTGGCGCTCGTGCCGATTCAGTCATGCCAGATCCATGTCCACCACAATGAGGCAGCGCCCGGGGCGGTATCCATCCCGGGCGCTGCGATCCGAGGTGACTAGGGAAGCAGGGGCGCGCCCGCCCAGTTGATCGACCTGACCGCGGCCTCATCCTGCGCCAGGAGGTTTGCCGGTAGCGAGCCGTAGTCGAGCGGCGCGGCGTCCGCCTGGCCGTCGTGGATCGCCCACCAGATGAAGTCGACCAGCGAATTCGCCCGGTCCTGGCTCTTCATGACCTTGGACAGGTCCTTGTACACGATGATCCACGTCGTGCCGGCAATGGGGTAGCCCTGGGCGGCATCGGTATTGGTCAGGTTGAAGCGCAGGTCGACCGGATAGGACGGCAGGTTGGCCGCCGCCGCGATCGAGGCCAGTGACGCGGTGATGAAGTTCCCGCTCTTGTTCTGGACGTCCCCGAACGGGATCTGGTTCTGGATGGCATAGGCGACGTCGATATAGCCCACGGCCCCATCGGTCCCCTTGATGCCCTGGGTCACGCCTTCGTTGCCACTGGCGCCCTGCCCGACCGGCCAGGTGACGGTCTTGGCGGCTGACTTGGTTGGGTCACCGGCGCCCACCGTGGTGACCCAGTCGGTGCTGACAGCCGTCAGGTAGTGGGTGAAGATGCTGGTGGTGCCCGAGCCATCCGAGCGGTGGACGACGCTGATGGCCGTGCTCGGCAGGTTAAGACCCGGATTGGCCGCGGCGAGCGCCGGGTCGTTCCAGGTGGTGATCTTGCCCAGAAAGATGTTCGCGATGATGTCCGGGGTCATCTTGATCGTGCCCGAAAGGCCGCTCAGGTTGTAGGCAACCACCACCGCACCGAAGGTTGTGGGGACTTCCACGGGAGCGCCGTTGGCCGCGGCTGCTGCGATCTCGGAATCGGCGAGGTAGGCATCCGAGGCGCCGAAGTCCACCGTGTTCTGCTGCCAATCCTTGACCCCGGCACCGGAGCCGACGGACTGGTAGTTAACCTGCACGCCGCACTTGGAGTTGTAGTCGCCGGCCATCTTCGACAGGAGCGGATTGATGAACGTCGAGCCGGCGCCGCTGAGCGTGCCGTCGCCCTTGGTGCATCGATAGGTGACCGGGGCGCCACTGCCCGACGCGCTCGAAGCCGCACCGGACGTTGCGGGAGTGGCCCCTGGGGCGGTCGACGGGGCGGCACTCGGAGGGGTTGGGCTTGAGGTTGCGCCCGAGCTTGAGCAGGCGGCGATCGCCATGGAGGCAGCAACGGCGAGTGCGCCGAAGCGGCGAATCCCGATGGTCAACGTGGTTCCTCCTGGGCGGGGCCACAACACGGGGCGCCCCTGCGCCGAACTGGCAGATTGAGCCTGTGGTGAGGCCGTCAACGGTCGGTTGTCGCGCTGTTAACAGTGGCCAGACGCCGCAGGACCGCGCCGGCCCCCTCGTGAACGCCGGCTGCCGCGACGCGAGTTTCAACGAGATTCCTGTTGGCGGTGGCAGACTGGAGGTTGGCTCGCCGGTCGGTCGCGATTAGCGAGCCAACCCTGCTGTTCCAGACGACGCGGCCAGGTTGATTCCTGGGCCGGCGATCCTCGAGCACCACCAACCGTCAAGCGAGGAGTCGAGACCGATGGCCAAGAGCGAAGCCAAGCAAGCGAAGCCCTCGAAGGGGGCAGCGACGAAGGCATTCAAGCGCGCCTGGAAGCTCCTCGGCCGGCTCGAGAAGCGGCTGGCCGCCGCCCGGGCAGACGAGTCGAAGCGCCGTCACCAGCTGCTCGAGGCAACCGGCGCCGAGAGGACCCGCCGGCAGGGCCAGTTGGACGCGGCGATTGCCAGGGCGGGCCAGGCGGCCACCCTCCTGACCGAGCTGTCCGAGATGATCGCGGCCAACGCTCGAGCCCAGGGGCGCCAGACGGTCAGCGACATTGCCCACGAGGCTGCCGAGGCGATCCGGGCCGAGGAGCGCGCCAAGTCGGCGGCGTTGGCTGAGGCCCCGGCCAAGCCGATCGTCCGACGGACCAGGGGAGCGGGGGCCAGTCCGAGGGGCACCCGGCGCACGTCAACCACGACGCCGGCGGCCGGACCGACCACGACGCCGGTCCGGCCTCGAACGCGGAGGTCTCTTCAACCCGATGGCGGTGGTTCCGGCGAGTCCACTAGCTGAACCGGCGGATCGCCGGGCGACTGAACCCGTCCAGGTGTCGGTCGATCCGTCCGGGGCCGTGGAAGCGGCGCCGGATCCAGACGTCCTGTCGATGCTCGAAGCGGGTGGCCGCGTTATGGCCGGAGTCGACGTGGGGGCGAACTCGGTTCATCTGCTGGTCGGCCTGGTGACCGGCCACCGGCTCGATCCGCTCGTGGACGAGTCGGTGTTCCTCGGCCTCGGCGATCGGGTCGACTCGGCCGGCACGCTCGGTCCGGCGAAGCGCGCCGAACTCGTGGCCGCCCTCGTCGGTTACGCGCAGACGGCCCGCCGGCTGGGGGCCGAGAGGATCGCCTTCGTCGGCACCGAGCCGATGCGCCGGGCCGGCGACGCGGCCACGGCGGTTCACGAGGTCGCCCTGGCCACGGCCGTCCCACTGTGCGTCCTCGATCCGCACGAAGAGGCGGAACTGACCCTGATTGGTGTCACCCAGGGCCAACTGATCAACCGGGAGCTGGCGATTGTCGACGTGGGCGGAGGCAGCAGCCAGATCGTGCGCGTGGGACCGGGCCATCCCCCGGCATCGATCGGGCTGCGCCTGGGTGGGGCGCGTTTGACTGCCGCGTTCGTTGCGAACGATCCGCCCGCGCCCGGGGAGATCGAGATGATGCGGGCCGAGGCCCGCCGCCTGATGGCCGAAACTCCGGCGGTCAGTCTGGCCGAGCTCATCGCCGTCGGTGGTACGGCGTCGAACCTGGTCAAGGTCCTGCCAGCGGCGGCCCTCGACCGCCGCCTCGATCGAGGGCGTCTCCGGGCGGCGCTCGACGCGCTCGGCGCCGAGCCTTCGCTGGCGGTGGCCGAGCGCTATGCGATCAATCCGACACGGGCTCGGCTGCTGCCCGCCGGAGCCGTGATTCTCGAAACGATCCTGGCGCATTTCGGCCTGGAGGAGCTGACCGTCTCCGAAGCCGGGATAAGAGAAGGCATTGTCCTGGCCCAGGCCCACGCCGGGATCGCCTGGCGGGACGCCTTGGCCAGGCTCGCCCACGGCTGGGCGGAGGGAACCGCCGAAACCCGCGCGTAGGCCAGCCCGGGCGTCAGTCTGCGGTGGGCCCCCGCAGGTGGACGACCTTGACCGTCGATGGCGGGTGAGGCCGCTCGGCCGTGCTTGACCTGTGGCTCGTCGCAGTCGTCGTCGGCTTCGGTCGGCGCTTGTGGGCCGGCTTGGCTGGCTGGTGGACCCGCTTTGGAACGCGCTGCGCCTTGGCCGGGGGAGGTGGCGGAAAGGCCTTGGCGAGCGCCTGCCAGTTGGCCGCTGAGCCGGCGTCATAGCCCAGCGCCCAGAGACCAACGCCGGCAAGGCCACGGCTGCGGGCGAAGGCGTACTTTGCCGCCAGTGCCTGGGGCGAGTCGAACCAGGTTTGGCGCCAGACGTGGACGTGAGCGTCGTAGGTCGCCACCCAGGCCGATGCCTCGACCGGGTCGTACCCGTGCCGGGCACCCGTCGGTGCCTGGACCCGGCTGACCCGGATGGGGTAGGCGGGTGCCTTGCCATACGCGGCGCGCGCCGGAGCCGTACCGGGCCGGGCCGATGCGGTCGGCCAGCTCATCCCGTAATAGGGCAGGGTCAGGACGATCCGGTTCGCCGGCAGCCGCGCGGCGTTGAATAGATCGAGCGTCCAGGTGAGGCTCGGCCCCCCACCGCGGCGGACCAGCGGGTCCGTGCTGCCCGTCGTGGCGGATTCACCGCTGCGATAGTCGTAGCCCATGATCAGGATCCGGTCGGCGTGCCCCGCGAGGGCCGCAGCGGCCATCGCCGCGCCGGCGCGTGATGCACCCACAGCCACGCTGACCCGGCCGACCCGATCGTGGGCCCGGACAGCTCGACCCAGGGCATCAATGAACCGGCTGAGATCCGGCAGGTCCCGCCCATACACGCTCTCGAAATCGACCGCGACGCCGTCCAGGCCGCGGCTCGCCAGTAGGGCCACGATCTGTCTGATCGCCCGGCGCTGGCTGGTCCGGTTGCGCAGGAACGCGCGGTTCTGGGCGAAGCCGAAGCTGGTCAGGGTCAGGTCCGCCCGAACGCCGGCCGCATGGGCCGCCCCGATGAGGGCCGTCGCAGACACGCCCATTAGCGCGGTGTAGCCAGGCGTACCTCGGTCCACGCTGCCATTCGACTGGAGGCCCACGTCGAAGAAGGCGACGGTGCTGAGCAGGTCATAGCGCAGCGATCCGGGCGTCTTGCTGGTCCGGAGCCAGTAGGGCAGGAAGCCGTAGACCTCACGGCTCAGCCGATGGGCAACCTGCCCAGAGGTCAGCGGGCGCAATGGTGCCGTCGTTGCGGCGGACGTCCCGGTGGCCATCGCGAACGGCAGCAGGACGGCGAGCGCAAGGCCGGCAAGGACCGGCCGGCAGACGGCTTTCATGGGGGCAGGATGGCGATCCAGACCACATCGAACCACCCCACGATGGTCCCATCCGCTCGGGGATCTCGGGCCGTGCCGACGGGCGCCAGCGATGCCTTGACAGGTGCTACGATCGATCCCTGGACGAATTGAACAACCCGCGCCAGGATGGATCGGCCGACCCGGCGGACGCCGATTCGACACAGCCGCACGCGTTCCTGGCGGCAGACACATTCGTGCCCCTCGGACCGTTCAGCGGCGGCGGAGCAGCGATCCGCGGCCTGCTGACGCCCGAAGCGATCGTTACCGCGCGGGCGGACCGCTGCGCGCTGTGCGGTCGGCCAGGCGAAGACCCGATCCATCGCATGGCCGAGGCCTGAGGCGAGGGCGGGCGCCGGCCGGCTCGGCGGGCTGATGACCTACAGGATCGCCACCGTCCGGCCCAGGCCGCGCCGGAACGTAAGGCCCGCGACGCCCCGCCAAGCGGTGCCCACGGTCCGCTTCAGCCGGGCTACCTCGCGCTCGCGCGAGACGAGATAGCGACCGATCGCCTGTGCCTCGGATTCGGTCAGTTCGTTGCCGCGCTCGACGAGGAAGTTCCGAGCCATCGTTGCGGCGACCTCGGCATCATTCATGAAACCGAGATGGTCCTGGAGCGCGACAACGCGGGCGATCAGCGGGGAGGCGTCCGGGCCAAGCGGCTCCCGCACGAACTCGAGGGTGTAGCGCAGTCGTTTGGCGGCGATCCGGAGCTGGTGGAGCGTGGGCACGTCGGCCCAGCGCAGGACGGCTTCGTAAGCCCGGACGTGTTCATAGGCCGTCCAGATCCGGGAGGCAGCGGTATCCCGGACGCGATGCGGGGTCGTGGTCTCCAGCGGCAGGACATCGCGGCCGGGGCTCGACACGAAGTCGACGTATTCGTCGACGAAGCGACGATGGCCCTTCGAGTCGAGCACGACGATGAGGCGTTCTCGGGCGGAGTCGCGGTCGCCCCGCCAGGCAGCCAGCAGCGGCTCCAGCCCGACCAGGTCGGGGGAGCCGATCGCCTGAGCGTAGGCCTCCGTCGCCTCGATCAGCACATCGAGGTCACGAACGGCGCCGAGCAGTCCGGCCAGCTCGCGCAGCCGGCGCCGATAGGGCCTGGTCTTCGCCGGGCGATAGGCGTCGCCGAAGACCCGCCAGGCGGCGCGCATCCGGCGGGTCGCGACGCGCATCCCATGGAGCTCCTCGGGGTCGTTCCCGGCGCGAGTGCCGGCCTCTCGGGCGAGCATCCGGGCAAGGTGGAAGCGGAAGACCTTGCGGCCCGCCTCCGCGTGGAGGTCTTCGGCCGCCACGCCGGGGTTCTTGGTGCTGGGGAGTCGTGCCTCCGCGCCATTGGCGTCGGCCTGCGCAGCCTTGCCGGTCAACCCTTCGGGTTCGGTACCGGCGTCGAGCAGCTCAAGTGGGTCCTCCGAGGCGCGCGGCAGGTCAAGAATCGGCAGGAGCTCCTCGTCGGCATCCTCGTCGGTCTCGGACGTGTCGGCGACCTCGGCGGGGTCATCCATCTCCGGCTCGTCCTCGACCACTGACCCTGGCTCGACCCGGGCTTCTGGTTCCGGCGGGACCACCGGTTCTGTCAGGGGCTTGACCACGGGCTCGGCTGCCATTTCGATCTCGGGCGTCGGCGCGACCTGCGGAATGCTCGGCGTCGCCTCACTCGGCCGGTCGCCGGCCGCCTCGACACCCGCTGTCGCCGGCTCGGCGACCGGCAGCGCAGCTGCGCCGGATGGGCCCGGTGAGCGTACCTTTGGGGGCGCGGCCCGCGCTGTCGCTGCTGCCGCCATCGCCCGGGCGAGCTTCGATTCAACGGTTGGCGAGAGCCCCGGCCGACCGTCGAGCAGCCCGAGCAGCGGCCCGAGCGCGGTCTCCGGCCCGCGGGTCAGCTCCGCCTCGAGCTCGGTGAAGCGCTCGACCGTCCGTCCGTCCACGATGATCCGAGCTTCATCGAGGCTGAGCTCCACCGCGGCCTCGTCCGTTGCGAAGTCGCGCTTGCGCCTGAACTGCCGGATCGTCACGACCTCGTGGAGGGGCCGATCGCCGATCAGCTCGAGCAGGCGATCACGTGCGTCCGAGGCTGGCCACGAGGCCGGCGGCGTGCCGGGTTGGGCTGGACCCTCGAGCTCTTCGCGCCGGCGGTAGGCGCCATCCACCGACCCGGGCGACTTGATTGTGAGCGTGGTCCCGCCGTCTTCGGCTCGCAGGCGGACCCCGATCTTGCGCGCCTCGAGGCTCCGGTCCGGGGTGTCGAGGTAGGTGTCGACCTGTTCGGCAACCCGGATCTCGCCGACTGGCACGAACCCTCCCAGGCGGTCCGCAGCCAGCAGCCGCTCACCGATGGCGAGGTCCGCAATCTGGTACTTCAGCTCGACCTCCATCGGGCCCGGCAGGCTCACGCCCGAGGATCCAGGGAGCCGCTGCCCGACCCCGGCCGGCGAGGCTGGCTCGTCACCGCGCTGTAGATCAGGGTTCGTTCCTTCATCGCTGTGAATGTATCGATCGTGCCCTCCACTCCGTTGAGTTCCTCGGTCCGCCGCCAGACCGCGTCGCTGCCGAGCTGCCAGGAGCGGCGATCGTCGGCCAGCATCGTCGCGATCACCTCCGCAATCCGGGCCCGTGCCTCGACATCCTCGACCGCCACGGCGGCCTCAATCCGGCGGTCGAGATTGCGCTCCATCAGGTCGGCCGACCCGATGTACCACTCGTCGGCGCCGGCGTTGCCGAATCCCCAGATCCGGGAGTGCTCCAGGAACTCGCCGATGATTGAACGGACATGGATCCGGTCGGAAACCCCGGCCACGCCGGGCTGCAGAGAACAGATCCCGCGCACGATCAACTCGACGTCGACGCCGGCGCTGCTCGCCCGATAGAGGGCCGCGATGCAGGCCGGATCGACGATCGCATTGATCTTCAGGACGATCCGGGCGGGCCGGCCGGCCGCCGCGTGGCCGATCTCGCGGTCGATCAGCTCGATTACCCGGGTCCGCATCCCGTGGGGGGCCACGAGCAGGCGCCGGAACGTCCGCTGGCGGGAGAGCCCGGTCAGGACATTGAACAGGTCGGTCACGTCGGCCCCGATCTCGGGCCGACACGTCAGCAACCCAACGTCGACATACAGCCGGGCGGTCTTCGGGTTGTAGTTGCCGGTCCCGATGTGGACGTAGCGGCGGAGCAGGTTGCCCTCGCGCCGAACGACGAGGGCAACCTTCGAGTGGGTCTTGAGGCCCACCAGGCCATAGACGACGTGGGCGCCGGCCCGCTCGAGCGTGCGCGCCCAGACGATGTTCTGCTCCTCGTCAAAGCGCGCCTTGATCTCGACCAGGACGACGACCTGCTTGCCCCGCTCTGCGGCCCGGATCAGGTCACGCACGATCGGCGAGTCGCCGGACGTTCGATACAGCGTCTGCTTGATCGTCAGGACATCCGGATCCGCCGCGGCCTGGGCGATGAACTGCTCGGTCGAGGCCGCGAATGACTCGTACGGGTGGTGGACGAGGATGTCGCCGGCCCGGATTGCGGCAAAGACGTCGACTGGCTCGTCCTCGTCCGGCGGCATCAGTCGGGGCGGTGTGACCGGCGTCCAGGGCGGACGCTGAAGGTCGGGCAGGTCGAGATCGGCGATCTGCCACAGCCCGGTGAGATCGAGCATTCCGCTAATGTCGTAGGCATCGGCCTCGGTCAGCCCGATCCCGTTGAGCAGGAGCCGCCGGGTGGCGGCGGGCATGCTCCGCTCGACCTCAAGCCGGACAGCCTCGCCGAAGCGCCGTCGGCGGAGTTCCTCCTCGATCGCCATCAGCAGGTCGTCCGCCTCATCCTCCTCGATCGCAAGGTCGGCGTTGCGGGTGACCCTGAAGAGGTGCGCCTCGACGATCTCCAGGCCGGTGAACAGGACGTCGAGGTTGTTGGCGATCACCTGGTCGAGCAGGACGAAGGTCGTGGGGTCGATCTCCATCAGGCGGGGCAGGACTGGAGGCACCTTCACCCGGGCGAAGCGGCGCTCACCGGTCTCCGGGTCACGCAGGCCGACGGCGATCGACAGGCTCAGGGTTGAGATGTATGGGAACGGGTGGCCCGGGTCGACGGCCAGCGGGGTGAGGACCGGGAAGACCTCCTCGATGAAACGTTCGCGCAGGCGGGCGTGGTGCTCGGGCACGTCCGAATAGTCGACGATCCGGACGTCGGCATCGGCGAGCTTCGCCCGGATGCGGCCAAAGAGCACGCCCTGCTCCTCGACAAGGTCCTGGACACGTCGTCGGATTGCCACCAGCTGCTCCTCCGGGCTCCGCCCGTCGGGCGAGCTGCGAACAGCCGAGGCGGCTAGCTGCTGGCGAAGCCCGGCGACACGAATCTGGAAGAACTCGTCCAGGTTCGAGGCGAAGATCGCCAGGAACTTCACCCGCTCGAGGAGGGGATTGCGCTCGTCCGTTGCTTCATGGAGCACCCGCGCGTTGAGGTCCAGCCAGGAAAGCTCCCGGTTCAGGTAGGGCAGCGCGGTCTCACCGTCGGACCGGCGTGCCCGGGCTGCGCGAGCGACCCGCTCCGGTCGAACGGCGGTCATGAGTCGGGCGTCTCCTGGGCGGTGCGGTGACGGAATGAGCCGGCTCAGCGGGCCGGCGGGGCAAGCGTAGCACGGCCTTTGCCCGTTACCGGAACCCCCCGGAGGTCAGTCCTCGGCCACGTACCGCCGGTCGCCGGTGGTGGCCTGGAGGTAGACCCGCATACGCCGGCCGGAGGAGGGATCGACGAACACCTCGGTCGTCGCTCGGTAGCCGACCGGCAGGGCCCCGACTGGCTCGCCACCGCCCGGCCCGGTCGACTCGTTGCGCCGATCCGCCTCGACTGATCGGTAGCGGGAGCGCTCATAGAGCAGCACGATCAGGATTGCCCCGCCGACCAGGATCGTGACGAAGCCCGAGAAGCGCGCGCCGTTGGTCAGGATCAGGCCCAGGCCCAGCAGGATCGTGATCGCGCCGACGAAGGCGAGGATGACCCGGGCAGCGGCGAGCATCATCGACCTACTCGACGGCAGGTTGGGCAGCCGCATCCGGGACGAGCACGACGGCCGTGCCATAGGCCACGATCTCGGACATCGTCTGGCCGATCTCGGAGCTGTCGAAGCGCATCGACAGGACGGCGTTGGCGCCCATCAGGGTGGCGTTCTGGACCATCCGGTCGATGGCCTGGCGGCGGGTGTCCTCGAGTAGGCTGGTGTACTCGTGGATCTCGCCCCCGACCAGCGAGCGCAGTCCGGCGGCGAGGTTGCCGGCCAGGCCGCGGCTGCGGACGACCAGGCCGAAGACGTGGCCCTTCGTTTCGGCGACCCGATAGCCGCCGACTGATGGCGTGGTGGCAATGATCACGATGAACCTCCAACATCCGCTCCCGGCCGCGCGGCCGGTGCTGTCTGCCCGTGGCTGTCATGGCTGCCCGCAGCGAGGGTCGGCCGGCCGGCACTCACCCGGCCGGCCGTGCACTCCTCGCAGGGGCACATCTCGCGCAGGGCGGTGAACGTGTAGAACCCGGTATGGTGGCCATCGCCCCAGGTGGGCGCCACGGCGTACTGGCCGACCATGGCGATGTCCACCAGCCGGACCTGCTCCGGAGTCAACGTCGGCGCCGAATCGAGCCAGCCCGGCAGGCCGGCCTCGCCCCGGCAAAAGGCGCACGGGCACAGCCAGCGCAGAGTCGTGGTCGGGTAGGTGGTTCCGTGACCGTCGCGCCACTCGATCGTGAGCGTACCGGCAGCACGATCGGCATGAATCCGGGCCGGATCATTGGGATTGGTCATGTCTTGATGGTAGCGGGTGTGCCTCGCTGGGACCTCCGTACCGAGGCCACGACCTCACGGCATGTGCGATGCTCGGCGCATGACCCTCGTGATCGACGGCCTGTCGAAGAGCTATGGGCACGTCGTGGCGCTCGACCAGGTCGGATTTCGGGTGGAACCGGGCGACATCTTCGGCTTCCTCGGCGCCAATGGTGCGGGCAAGACAACGACGATGCGGATCGTCCTCGACATCCTTCGGGCGGACAGTGGCACAGTGACCTGGCGCGGCCGGCCCAACATTGACCTTCCCCGGCGCACCTTTGGCTACCTCCCGGAGGAGCGCGGTCTTTATCCCCGGATGCGGATCCTCGACCAGCTCGTCTTCTTCGCCGGGTTGTACGGCGTCCCGGCCGGGCAAGCCCGGCGAGATGCAGTCGGCTGGCTCGAGCGCTTCCGGGTCACCGACCTGGCCGACCGGCGGGCCGACGAGCTCAGCAAAGGCAACCAGCAGAAGATCCAGTTCATCGCAGCCATCCTGCACGATCCCGAGGTCGTCTTGATGGACGAGCCGTTCACCGGCCTCGACCCGGTCAACGTCGCACTCCTGCGGAGCGCCTTCCTCGAGCTGGCGGCTCGGGGCAAGACCCTGATCTTCTCGTCGCACCAGATGGAGATGGTCGAAGCGCTAGCCGGCGCGATCGCGATTATCGACCGCGGCCGGCTGGTGACCAGCGGCCCGACCGGCGAGGTCCGCCGGCGAGCCGGTAGACCAATCGTCCGACTGGCAGTCGAGGCTGATCCGGAGCTGGCCTGGGTCTCATCCCTGCCCGGGGTACGCTTGATCCGGCCTGGCCCACATGTCAGCGAGTTGACTGTGGAGCCCGGCACGGATCCCCAGTCGATCCTGCGCGCCGCACTGGCCCGGGGCGGGGTCGTGACCTGCTTCGAGATCGCCGATGCCTCGCTTGAGGACGTCTTCATCGAGCTTGTCGGGCGGTCGGCCGGCGACGGGTCGCCGGCCGGCGCGCGGGCCGCGGTCGAGTCCGCCGCATGAGCGGCCGATCCTCGACATGAGCGGCGGTCATCCGGACGGCTCGCTCATGCCCAACGCCGGGCTCGTGGCTCGCCGCGAGTACGTCGAGAAGATCCGCAGCAGGGCTTTCGCCGTCGCAACAGGGATCCTGATTGCGGTGGCCGTGGGAGCGGCCCTGATCCCGATCGGGTTGCGGGCCGTCGATCGTGGGCAGATCACCCGGATCGGCGTCGTCTCGAGCGACCCGGCCGTCACGGCCCGTGTTGTCGATCTCGTGTCCGCCTATCTCAATCCGGTCCCGCCGGGGACCGACTCGGCAACGGTCCGGCCCCATTATCAGCTGAGCCCCCAGATGGATCTCGCGAGTGGCCTGGCCGGTGTTCATGCCGGCCGGATCGACAGCCTGCTCGAGGTGACGATCGGGTCCGACGGTGGCCTCGACTTTACGTTCCACGGCAACGACGGTCCGACCAGCGCGACGATCCAGCGACTCCAGGTGGCAACCTTCGGGGCAGCGGTCGTCGAGTACTCGCAGAGCCTGCCTCACACTGGCTCCGGGCCCGCCTTCCACGTGCCGTCGTTCGAAACGCAGCCGACCGATCGAGGATCCAGCGTGGCTCCCATCGACCCGGGCGCCATGGGCAGCCGGACGTTGCTCGCCTCAATCCTCGTTGTCGTGATCTTCATCACCCTCACCGTCTACGGCATGTGGGTGGCCACCAGCGTGGCGTCCGAGAAGACGAGTCGGGTCATGGAGCTCCTGATCAGTGCTGCGACGCCGCGGCAGCTGCTCGTCGGCAAGGTGGTCGGGGTCGGCGCGGCCGGCCTGACCCAGTACCTGGCGATCCTCGTGCCGGCTACGATTGTGCTGGCGCTTCAGGATCCGATCGCCACCGCCCTGATCGGTCCGGCAGATCCGGGCGAGGCTCCACTGGTCGGCCTGACCCTGCCGATCCTTCTGGCCTTCGGCTTCTTCATCCTGGGCTTCCTGCTCTACGCGTTTGTATACGCAGCCGCGGGGTCCCTGGTCAGCCGACCGGAGGACATCCAGCAACTCGCCATGCCTCTCAGCTTCGTGTCGATGGCCGGTTATTTCGCGGCGATCTTCGGGATGACCGCGATCAACTCCAGCGCGGTGGCGTTCCTGTCGTTCGTGCCGTTCTTCAGCCCGTACGTGATGCTCTCGCGGGTGATGCTCGGCCACGTCGACGCCTGGGAGATCGGGCTCTCGCTGGCCCTCCTCGTGGCGGCGATCGCGATCTCGACCTGGATCGCCGCCCGAATCTATGGTGCTGGTGTCCTGCTGTACGGTCAGCGGCCGGGCTTCAGGACCTTCCTGCGGGTGGCGATTCGACCCGACGGCGGCTGACCGCCCGCCGTGTTTGAGTTATGGCCCCAGCTCTTCGAACGGCAGGCGCCGGATCAGGGCCAGGATGGGGCCGGCGGCCGCCTCTCCGGCCCTGGGCGGGCCAGGGGTTACGGCCGCCCCTCCATCCGGATGCACGGCGATCAAGCGCCAGAGGCGGCTCTGGACCCCGGCCAGGTAAGGGCTGCGCCGATCGCGGGCGAGGACCCAGCCCACACCCTGGTCGGCTGCCGCGGAACACAGCGCCCGGCCCTCACCGGCAATCATCGGAACCGGGACGATCGAAGGTGACGGACTGAGCAACNNGCGACCAGGGTGCCGTCCAGGATCGCCGATCGGGCGCCCAGTTGGGCAGGCAGGTCGGCCATCTCGGGCACGCGATCAGTTAAGAGGACCCCCTCCGCGCTGACGAGCCGGAGCTCCAGCGCCGCGACCATCTCATCCCCTCGCGGCCCAGCCGGATCGATCCGGTCGCG